>DASTUE010000146.1:0-5338 GCA_035759805.1 Lysobacter sp.
TCGTTTCCAGCGCGCGACCGATGTCGGACACGCTGACGCCGATGTCGGCGGCGCGCTGGCGGTCGATCTGCACGCGCATCTGCGGCCGGGTTTCCTTGTAGTCGGAGTCGACCGAGAACATGCCGGGGTTGGCTTCCATGCGCTCCATGACGATGTCGCGCCAGCGTGCGATCTCCGCGTATTCCGGACCGCCGAGCACGATCTGGATCGGCTGGCCGCGACTGCCGACCAGGCCGCCGCCGACGCGCGGCTGCGCCTGCACGCCGGTCAGTTTGCTGAAGTCGGCGCGCAGCGAATCGGCGACCTCGGCGGTGCTCATCTCGCGCTGGTTCCAGTCCTGCAGGAACACGATCACGTTGCCGGTATGCATCTCCTCGCTCGCCCCCCAGCCGCCGGGCGCACGCGAGTTGTAGCGGCGGATCGCCCGGTCCTCGCCGGTGTGCCCGGCCATGATCTGCTCGACCTGCTGGATCTGTCCGACCGTGTAGTCGAAGCCGGCGCCTTCCGGACCGACGATCGAGACGAAGAACGAGCCGCGGTCCTCGGCCGGCGCCAGTTCGGACGGCACGTAGCGGATCAGGCCGTAACTCAGCGCCAGCGCGCCCAGCATCAAGCCGGCCACCAGCCATGGCTTGCCCAGGTGACGCCCCAGCCACGCCTGATAACTGCCGCTGAGCTGGGCCAGCTTGCCGCTGATCCAGCGATGGACCCGGTTGGAGCGCTCCTCGCCCCGCGGCCGCACCAGCTTGGAGGACATCATCGGAGTCAGGGTCAGGGCGACGAACGCCGACAGCGCCACCGCGCCGGCCAGCGCCACCGACAGTTCGCGGAACAACCGCCCGGTGTTGCCCTCCATGAAGCCCACCGGCAGGAACACCGCGACCAGCACGGTGGTGGTCGCGATCACCGCGAAGGCGACCTGTTTGGTGCCGCGCGCGGCGGCGACCAGTGGCGGTTCGCCGAGGTCGGCACGACGCTGGATGTTCTCCAGCACCACGATCGCGTCATCGACCACCAGGCCGATCGACAGCACCAGCGCCAGCAGGGTCAACAGGTTGATCGAGTAGCCGAACAGGTACAGCGGGATGAACGCGGCGATCAGGCACACCGGCACCGTCACCGCCGGGATCAGCGCGGCGCGGAAACTGCCGAGGAACAGCCAGATCACCAGCAGCACCAGCGCCATCGCCTCGGCCAGCGTCCAGTACACGCGCTTGATGGATTCGTCGATGAACACGGTCGCGTCGTAGGCGACGAAGATGTCCATCCCTTCCGGCAGCGTCTTCTGGATCTCCAGCGCCTCGGCCTTGGCCGCGCGGGTCACATCCAGCGCATTGGCGGTGGAGGTCTTGATGATGCCCAGGCCGACGTTCGGCTCGCCGTTGCTCTTGTAGTAGGCGCGGCGCTCCGCCGATGCGAGCTCGACCTGGGCGACATCGCCCATGCGCACCACGTAGCCGTCGGCACCCTGCTTGATCCGGATCTGGGCGAAGTCCTCGGGCTTTTCGTACTGGCGCGCCACGCGCAGGGTGAAGTCCCGGTTCTCCGACTCGATCCGGCCGGCCGGCAGTTCCACGTTCTCGGCCCGCAGCGCGCTCTCGATGTCGCGCGCGGTGATGTCGCGGGCGGCCATCGCCGCGCTGTCCAGCCAGATCCGCATCGCGTAACGCTGGCGTCCGCCGATCCGCACCTGGGCCACGCCGTCCAGGCTCGACAGGCGGTCGGCGATGTAGCGGTCGGCGTAATCCGACAGCTGCAGCGCGTCCATCGTGGTGGAGCTCATGTTGAGCCAGATGATGGTGTCCGAATCGCTGTCGGCCTTGCGCACCTGGGGCGGGTCGGCCTCGTCAGGCAGGCGGCTGGCGACGCCGCTGATGGCATCTCGCACGTCGTTCGCGGCCGCCTCGATGTCACGCTCCAGGGTGAACTCCAGGGTGACCCCGGAGCGCCCGTTGATGCTGCGCGACTGGATCATCTCCACGCCCTCGATGCCCGACAGCGCGTCCTCCAGCACCTGGGTGATCCGGGTCTCGACCACCGCCGCGGACGCGCCGGGATAACTGACGTCGACCGACACGATCGGCGGATCGATCGCCGGCAGCTCGCGCAGGGTCAGGCGCGAGAACGCCATCACGCCCAGCACCATCAGCAACAGGCTGATGACGGTGGCGAACACCGGACGGCGGATGGAAAGATCGGAGAGGTTCATGCGCCTTCGGCCGCCGGGGTCGCCGCCGCACCTGCGGTGGTGATCTTCGAGCCGACCCGCAGCTTGCCGGTGCCGTCGACCACGATCTCGTCGCCGGCCTGCAAGCCGCTGACCACTTCCGCAAGGCCATCGGCACGGCTGCCGACCGTCACGTCGGCGCGTTCCACGGTCCGGTCCGGCCGCACCCGGTAAAGGTAGGAGCTGTTGCCCACCTGCACGATGGCGATCTCCGGCACCAGCAGCGCCTCGCGCGCGGGCCGCACCACGGTGACCTGCATCAGCATGCCCGGACGCAGACGGCGGTCCTCATTCGGAAAGTCACCGCGCACCACCACCGCGCGTGTGGCCGGATCGATCCGCGAATCGACCATCGCGACGCTGCCGGTGAACTCCTGCCCGGGCCACGATGCACTGGTCGCGCGCAGGACCTGGCCAACGTCCAGATGCGCCAATGCCGATTCCGGCACGGGGAAATCGACATACACGCGGCTGGTGTCGTCCAGGTTCGCGATCGGCGTTCCCGGCGTCACCAGCGCGCCCGGACTGACCTGGCGCACGCCGAGCACGCCGGAAAAGGGCGCCCGGATCACCCGATCCGACAGCTGCGCGCGGATCTGCTCGACCCGCGCAGCCGACGCGTCGCGCACGGCGCGCTGGGTATCGATGGCGGAACGGGCGACCAGTTGCTGCTCGCCCAACTGTGTGAGCCGCCGGTACAGCCGGTCCGCCTCGCTCGCGCTGGCCTGCGCTTCGGCCAGGTTGGACCGCTGCTGCCGATCGCTCAGGGTCACCAGCGGCGCGCCGGCCTTGACCAGGTCGCCACTGTCGAAATGCACGTCCTGCACGGTTTCGCTGACCTTGGCGGTGAGCGTCACCGACTCGCGCGCCTTGACCGTTCCCAGCGCCTGGACGGTGTCGTTCCAGGCCTGCATCC
Source organism: Lysobacter sp. (assembly GCA_035759805.1). Taxonomy (GTDB): domain Bacteria; phylum Pseudomonadota; class Gammaproteobacteria; order Xanthomonadales; family Xanthomonadaceae; genus Novilysobacter. The sequence continues at coordinate 3,144 of DASTUE010000146.1, forward strand.
GCACCTGGTGGGTGGTCACCGGGATCGCACCCGCCATGGTGGGTGCCGGCGCGTCCTTGCCGCATGCCACCAGTAAAAATGCAGATAAAAGGGCGCAGGCCGCGCGTCGTCCGGTCTGGATTCGCATGCTTTCTCAGGTCAATCAAAGTGTGGGGATACAGCCAGGGGGAAATGAACAGCTGGAAATCGGTGCCGCCCGCCCTCAGGACGGACAGCCCGATGAGTCTAGTCGTGGCTGGAAACGTCCGCGTGGGCCATAGGTTGACCCCGGGCCGGGCTGAGGACAGACCCGGCAAAGTGCTGCAACCCAGCGTTTTACTGGCTCACTGTGTCTTTACCGGGGTATGGCGCAGGCTTGCGGACACCCCGCCGACCGCGGGCATTCCATGGATGACAGGACCTTCCCCATGATCCACGACAGTATTCTCGACACCATCGGCCGCACCCCCGTGGTGCGCCTGCACCGGCTGGCGCCTGCCGGCGTCACCCTCTACGCCAAGGCCGAGTCCTTCAACCCCGGCGGCTCGGTCAAGGACCGGCTGGCGCTGGCGATCATCCTCGACGCCGAGGCGCGTGGCCTGCTCAAGCCCGGCGACACCGTGGTTGAAGCCACCTCGGGCAATACCGGCGTGGCCCTGGCAATGGTCTGTGCCGCGCGCGGCTACAACTTTGTGGCTGTGATGACCGAGACGTTCTCGATCGAGCGCCGCAAACTGATGCGCGCATACGGGGCCAAGGTCATCCTCACCGCGGCCGCCGAACGCGGCACCGGCATGGTGCTCAAGGCCGAAGCGCTGGCGAAGCAGCACGGCTGGTTCCTCGCCCGCCAGTTCGCCAACCCGGCCAATCCCGCCTGGCACCGCCAGACCACCGCGGCGGAGATCCTGCGGGACTTCGCCGGCCGCCGGCTCGACTGTTTCGTCAGCGGCTGGGGCACCGGAGGCACCCTGACCGGTGTCGGCGAGGTACTCAAGGTCGCCCGCCCCGAAGTCCGTGTCGTCGCCTGCGAACCGGCCGGCGCGTCCCTGCTGGCCGGGCAGGAATGGCATCCGCACAAGATCCAGGGCTGGACCCCGGATTTCCTGCCCGAAGTGCTCAATCGCGACATTGCCGACGCGATCCTCCCGGTCGACGACGTGCTGGCCCGCGACACCGCGCTGCGGCTGGCCCGCGAGGAAGGCATCTTCGTCGGCATCTCCGCCGGCGCCACCGTCGCCGCTGCACTGGAGGTGGCGAAATCCGCCGCCGAAGGCGCGGTGATCCTGGCGATGCTGCCCGACACCGGCGAGCGCTACCTCAGCACCTTCCTGCTGGAAGGCGTCAATGAAGATTCCGATGACGACTGGCTGGCGGGGTTGTAGTTGCAGCCGAGTGGTGCATTGCGCCTTCGGCTTGATGCACCCTACGTCCGCCACCCGCCATCCGTCACCCGTAGGGCGTATTAGGCCGACAGGCCGTAATACGCCGATGCCGTAGGCCGTAATACGCCGGGCACCACACCCGCCGAACACAATGCAGAACGCCGGCTCGGGGCCGGCGTTCTGCGCTGTTCCATCATCGACTGGAATCCGGTCGACCCGGTATCAGCCCTTCCACTCGCCCAGCGCGGCCAGGCCGTTGGCGCGGGCGCGCTCGAACACCATCGCCTGCGCCGGAGCGATGTTGCCGGCGATGTCCTTCGACCAGATCTGCAGGGCCGCCGACTGCATCGCACGGCCGTAGGAGAACGACAGCGGCCACGGGTTCGGGCCCGCGAGATTCATGGCGTTGAGATGCGCGGTGGCGTCCGCGTCGGACTGGCCGCCGGACAGGAACACGATGCCCGGCAGCGTGGCCGGCACGGTCGACTTCAGGCAGCGCAGGGTCTCGGCGGCGACTTCCTCGATCGACGCCTTGTCGCTGCAGGTCGAACCCGGCAGCACCATCGACGCCTTCAGGATCGTGCCCTCCAGCATCACGTTGTGCTCGTACAGCGAGCCGAACAGCGAACGCAGGGTGACTTCGGTGACGTCGAAGCAGGTGTCGATGTCGTGGCTGCCGTCCATGATCACTTCCGGCTCGACCATCGGCACCAGGCCCTGCTCCTGGCACAGCGCGGCATAGCGCGCGAGTGCGTGCGAGTTGGCCTCGATGCAGGTGCCCGACGGGATGTCGTCGCCGATGTTGATCACCGCGCGCCACTTGGCGAAGCGGGC
>DASTUE010000147.1:0-7921 GCA_035759805.1 Lysobacter sp.
CCCTTTCCCAGCACGAGTCGCCTGCCATGAACACTTCCGCGTTGATTTCCCTGGACCGCATCGTTGATGGCGGCTTTGCCGTGGCCGGTGCCGACCTCGATGGCGATATCGAACCATTGGTCCTGTACCGCGACGGCGACGATGTGCGCGCCTGGATCAACGTCTGCCCGCATGCGGGCCGTCAGCTCGACTGGGCGCCGGGCCAGTTCCTCAAGAGCAAGGATGGCCTGCTGGTGTGCGCCGCGCACGGTGCGACTTTCGAGCTCCAGGGCGGCGAGTGCGTTGGCGGGCCCTGCCGGGGCGAATCCCTGCGGGCGGTCGAGGTGGAAGTGCGCGACGGCGCGGTGTGGTTGAAGCCCGGCTCCTGAGCCCGGACTCCTGACCGCCCGCGACCGGCGGCTCAGAACACCAGGTTCACCATCAGCACCGCGATCCCCGTGTAGGCCAGCGACAACGGGCCGCCGACCCGCCAGAGCTCCTTGCTGGTGTACCCGGCCGGGCCGGTGACCATCGAGATCACCGGGTTGGAGGCGGTCATGAAGTTGTTGGATGCCGACAGCGCGACGACCAGCGCGAAGACGGTCGGGTTGCCGCCGGCGGCGAGCGCGACGTTGATCGCCAGCGGCACCATCACGATCGCCGCGCCGACATGACCGATCACCAGCGAGAACGCGGTGGTCAGCAGGCCCAGCAGCAACTGCAGCAGCCAGGCGGGAGTCCCGTCGGGCAGGCGCTCGATGCTGTGCCCGGCGACCCACGCCGCCGCGCCGCTGGAATCCATCGCCCAGCCCAGCGGGATCAGGCAGGCCATCAGGAACACGGTCTTCCAGCTGATCGCGGCATAGGCCTCGTCGATGTGGATCACCCCGGTCAGCAACATGCCCGCCACGCCGGTCATCAGCGCCACCGACACCGGCAGGCGCGAGGACAGCGCCAGCAGCATCGCCAGGGCGAAGATGCCCAGCGCGACCTTCAGCTTGTGCGGGCGCTGTTCGCCTTTGGGGTAGTCGGTCACCACCACCAGGTCCTTGCCCTTGGAGGCATCGGCCAGGTTGGTCCAGATGCTGTGCAGCACCAGCATGTCGCCGGCGCGCAACGGCAGGTTGCGCACGTCCTCGCGCACGACCTTCTTGTCGCGGTTGACCGCCAGCAGGCTCAGGCCGAGCACCTTGCGCAGGTGCAGGTCGCGCGCGGTCTTGCCGATGAACTTCGAGGTGGCCGGCACCACCGCCTCGGAAATGCCCGCGCGGCTGGGGTTGAACAGGTCGCCGAACACGCGCAGCCGCGAACTCATGCGCAGCATCTGGTTCTGGGCGAAGTCGGCGACCTGCCGTTTCGGGCCCATTGCGCCGAGCACACTGCCTACCCAGATCCGCGCATCGGCCGAGGGCGACAGGCGCGCCTCGTCCTGGGTCTTGATGGCGAGGATCAGCGGTGCCTCGTGCAGGCTTTCCGCCTCGCCCAGCGACATCCCCACCAACGGGCTGTCGGCGGTGACGGTGAGCTCGTAGACGTCGCCCTCGATGCCGTAGGCGTTGGCGAAATAGCTTTGCGTCCGCGCCGGGGTCGCGCCCTTGCCGACGCCTTCGTGCAGGCGCTTGTTGCCGAAGAAGCGGAAGTACAGCAGCGAGGTCGCCAGCAGCGCCAGGCCGATCGGGAGCGTGGCGAACATCTGCAGCGGCACCAGCGACGCCGCGCCCGAGGGCAGGTTGCTGTTGGCCGCGAGCAGCAGGTCGTTGAGCAGGATCAACGGCGACGTGCCGACCATCGTCAGCGAGCCGCCCATCACGATCGCGGTCGCCAGCGGCAGCAGCAGCCGGGGCAGGGTCAGCCCGGTGCGCGAGGAAATCCGCGAGGCGACCGGCAGGTAGAGCGCCATCACCGCCGGGTTCTGCATGACCGAAGAGTTGAGGCCGGCGACCGCGCCGGTCAGCATCAGCAGCCGTTCCTCGACCCCGTGCGAGCGCCGCAGCAGCCAGGCGGCGAGGCGGTTGAGCGCACCGGTGCGGTCCAGCCCCGCGCCCAGGATCATCGTGGCGATGATGCTCATCACCGCGTTGGACGAGAAGCCGTTGAAGATGGCCTCCGGCGCGACCAGCCCGGACAGGCCCAGCAATACCAGCACCACCAGGGCGACGACGTCGGCGCGGACGCGCTCGAACACGAACATCACCATCGTGAACACCACCAGCCCGAGGACGAGCTTCATGTCGGTGGTGAGTGTCAGCGCGGTGTCCATGCCCTGGTTGAACACGTCAGTCCTGTCTGGTGCGGCCCGTCAGCAGCGGTCGTAAAGGAGATCCCAGACGCCGTGGCCGAGCTTCTGGCCGCGGGTCTCGAAGTGCGTCTGCGGGCGCCATTCGGGCCGCGGCACGCTGCCGCGTTTTCCGGCACGGTTGAGGATGCCGCCGGTGGCATCCAGCACGTCCCACATCTGCTCCGCATAGTCGTGCCAATCGGTGGCGAGGTGCAAGCGACCGGTCGGTGCGAGCTTGCGCACCAGCAGGGCGGCGAACCCGGGCTGCACGAGGCGTCGCTTGTTGTGGCGTTTCTTGTGCCACGGGTCGGGGAAGTAGATGCGCACCTCGTCGAGGCTGGCATCGGCGACTTCATGGCTCAGCACTTCCACCGCATCGTGGTGGTACAGGCGGACGTTCTGCGCGTCGTCTTCCGCCAGCGCATTGAGCAGCCGGCCGACACCGGGCGCGTGCACCTCGATGCCGATCAGGTCGCGCCCGCGGTCGTGCTGCGCGGCGAAGCGCAGCGCCTCGCCGTTGCCGAAGCCGATCTCGAGCACGCGCGGAGCAGAGCGCCCGAACACCGCATCGAAGTCGCGCGGTTCGCCGGTGTAGTCGATGCCGAAACGCGACCACTGCTCGTCGAACGCGCGTTGCTGGGCCGGCGTGAAGCGGCCCTGGCGCAGCACGAAGCTGCGGATCTGGCGATGGCCTTCGGTGACGGTGAAAGGTTTGCCGGAGGCTTGCCTGCCAGAGGGCTTCGGCGGCGCGGGCGGCCGCTGCTCGCTGTCCGACATCAGTCGATGAGGCCTTCGATCGGGCTGGAAGCGCTGGCGAAACGCTTGCGCGGCACCCGTCCGGCCTTGAACGCGGCACGACCGGCCTGGATCGCAAGCTGCATCGCGTGCGCCATCAACACGGGGTTTTTTGCACCGGCGATCGCGGTGTTCATCAGCACGCCGTCGCAACCCAGTTCCATCGCGATCGCGGCATCGGAGGCGGTACCCACGCCGGCATCGACGATGATCGGCACCTTCGCGTTCTCCACGATCTCGATCAGGTTCCACTTGTTCTGGATGCCCAGGCCCGAGCCGATCGGCGCCGCCAGCGGCATCACCGCCACGCAGCCGATCTCTTCCAGCCGCTTGGCCAGGATCGGGTCGTCGGAGGTGTAGACCATCACGTCGAAGCCGTCCTTCACCAGCATCTCGGCCGCGTTCAAGGTGTGCACCACGTCGGGGTAGAGCGTCTTGTGGTCGCCCAGCACTTCCAGCTTGACCAGGTTGCGGCCGTCCAGCAGCTCGCGCGCCAGGCGGCAGGTGCGCACCGCGTCGTCGGCGGTGTAGCAGCCGGCGGTGTTGGGCAGGATCGTGAAGCGGTCCGGCGGCAACACGTCGAGCAGGTTCGGCTCGCCGGGGTTCTGGCCGATGTTGGTGCGACGGATCGCGACGGTGACGATCTGCGCGCCCGCGGCCTCGGTGGCGCGGCGGGTTTCGTCCAGATCGACGAACTTGCCGGTGCCGGTCAGCAGCCGCGAGGAGTAGGCGGTGCCGGCGATCACCAGCGGATCGGCGGCGCGGAAGTCGGAGGCGTTGAATGCGTTCATGGCGGGATTATCGCACCCGATGCGGTCGGAACGCGGCGGGCGCGGGCGGTATTCAGCCGCCGCCCAGCGCGTGGACGATCTCGATCGTGTCGCCATCGGCCAATGCACGCTCGCCGTGGAGGCTGCGCGGGACGATCTCGCCGTTGACCTCGATCGCCACGCGGCGCTCGGCCAGGCCTTCGGCCAGCAGCAACTGGGTCAGGGTGGTGGGGGTCGCGAGCGAGCGGGGCTCGCCATTGAGGGTGATGTTCATGCCGCCATTGTCGTGCCGGCGCGGCGAAGAGGCCAGTGCGCGCGGTCGGCTTCTTTTGCCGTCCGGCGTTCGGCAGGCCGTCTGCACCCGCAATGCGCCTGCCTTGATCTGCAGCGGGCGCGCATGCTTCGATGGATGCCGTCCGCCAGCGTATGTCGCGCCGGCCTGTCCCACATCCGTTGCAGGAGCCTGCCCTTTGAAACCCGTCCATACCGTTCTCGCCGCCGCCCTCGCGCTGGCGACCGCACCTGCCTTGGCGCAGTCCGGCGCGCACGGCCAGCCGTATTCGCAGACCATTTTCTTCGGCGACAGCCTGACCGACTCCGGACACTTCCGTCCGGTACTGGTCGGCGCGGTGGGGCCGGGCGGGGCGCTGCTGGGCAAGTTCACCACCAACCCGTGGCTGGTGTGGTCGGAATACCTGGCCGATTTCTACGGTACCGATGCGGGCGCGGCCAACCAGGGCGGTGACAACTACGCCGTCGGCGGTGCACGTGCCGGCGAGGACTCGGTGGGTGCGCTGGGCTTCACCCCGTCGATGACGACCCAGCTCACCAGCTACCTGACGGCGACCGGCGGCGTGGCCGATCCGAATGCGCTGTACACGGTCTGGGGCGGCAACAATGACCTGTTCGCGGTGGCTCGGGGAGCGCCGGCGCAGGCCACCATCGGTGCGGCGGTGACCTCGCAGATCGGCGTTGTCGGCGCGCTGCAGGCGGCCGGCGCGCAGTACGTGCTGGTGCCGGGCATCCCGGACCTCGGCCTGACGCCGTCCGCGCGTGCGGAGGGTGCGCTCGCCCAGGGCCAGTTGACCCAGCTGGCGACGGTCTACAACGACGCCCTGTACGGCGGTCTCGCCGCGGCGGGCCTGCGGGTGATTCCGCTGGACACCTTCCACCTGTTCCAGGAAGTCGCCGCCAACCCGGGAGACTTCGGGTTCAGCAACATCACCGGCACCGCCTGTCAGCCCCAGATCACCTCACAGTCGGTCACCTGCCAGCCCGGCAGCTACGTCACGCCGGATGCGGCGACCAGCTACGCGTTTGCCGATGGCGTGCACCCCAGCGGCGCCGCCCACGAAGTGATCGCCGACTACGCGGCCTCGATCCTCGAAGCGCCGCGCCAGATGGCGGTACTGACGAACTCGGCGTCGGCGGTCGGGCGTGCCCGTGCCGAACGCGTCGCCGCGCAGCTGTCGGGCGTGACGATGACCGACGGCAAGCGTTGGTGGGCCGATGTGCGTGGCGACTTCCAGCGCTACGACCACGGCAACCTGTATGACGGCGCCGTGCCGGCGCTGACGGTCGGCATCGACTGGCACCGCGACGGCCTGACCGTGGGCGGGTTCGGCGGTTACGGCCAGGCCAGGCAGGACTGGGGCCGCAGTGGCGGCAGCTTCGACCAGAGCGCGGCGAGCATCGGCGGCTACCTGGGCTGGACCTCGGCCAGCGGCGCCTGGGTCAATGGCCAGCTCAGCTACAGCCAGCTGGGCTTCGACATCAAGCGCAACGCCAACCTCGGCCGCTCCACCCGCGTGCATCGCGCCGATGTCGATGGCAGCAACGTGACTGCCGGCATCAACGCCGGTTGGGAATTCGGCGACGGCGCGCTGCGCCACGGTCCGCTGGTGGGCGTGCTGGCGCAGAAGATCCAGGTCGACAGGTTCGGCGAAAGCGATGCGCAGCTGTCGACGTCGCTGGCGTATCCGGAGCAGAAGTTCGACTCGCTGATCGGCACCGCCGGCTGGCAGCTGCGCTACATCGCCAGCGAGCACCTACAGCCGTATGCGCGCGTAACCGTCGATCGCGAGTTCGAGGATGCCCCCGCGCAGGCGTTCGCGCAGTTGCAGTCGATGCCGGCAACCTCGCCCTACGCGGTGCCTGGCGTGGCGTTCGACGACAGCTACGGCAGCCTGACGTTCGGCGCGCGCACCCGCGTGTTCGGGCTGGACGCGAACCTGGGCAGCAGCCTCACCGTCGGCCAGCAGGGCGGCAACAACACCACCGTGTTCGCCACGGTTGGCGGGAACTTCTGACCGGCGGGTCCATCGGGATCCACGGCGTGCTCCCCGTGCACGCGCAAAGGCATTAAACTCGCCACCTCGCGGGTGTAGCTCAATGGTAGAGCTGTTGCTTCCCAAGCAACTGACGAGGGTTCGATTCCCTTCACCCGCTCCAGACATGCGGCGGCCCCGGTCCTCACGGACGGGGCCGCCGTTTTTATTGGCATGGTTCATTGGCCGGTCCGGTCGCGCTCGTACGTGCAGTCAAGGGCCGGGGCCTGTAGCCCGCGGGTCATTGTCGCGACGGCATCATCGGCACGGTTTTCAGCGGCAGGGTTCCTTGTGGTGGATCTTCGTGGTTCGGAGGCGGTAATGACGTTCAGGGTGGTGCTTGGCTGGCGGGAGTGGGTGGATCTGCCGGGACTCGGCGTGCCTGCGATCCGGGCCAAGGTCGACAGCGGTGCGCGTACCTCGGCATTGCATGTGGATGCGCAGTGGCGCTTTGTCGAGCGCGGGGCGCCGTGGGTCGGTTTCCGGCTGACGCCGGGAGGCGTGCACGGCGGCGCCGGGATGGCGGTGGATTGCGCCGCGCCGCTGATCGATGAGCGCGATGTCACCGACTCGGGCGGCCATCGCACCCGCCGGGCGTTCGTGCGCACCCCGTTGCGCCTGGCCGGGATCGAGCGCGACATCGACATCAACCTCAGTGACCGCCGCGGCATGCTGTTTCCGATGCTGCTGGGGCGCACGGCGATGGCCCGCACGTTCACGGTCGATCCGGCACGCTCGTTCCTGCATGGCCGGCCCGGTGCGGGCGGGCTGCCAATGGTCCAGATCGACTCCCTCGCGGTTCCGGCACACATGAGCCAGCACGCATGAAATTCGCGATCCTCTCGCGCAACACCAAGTTGTACTCGACGCGCCGCCTGGTCGAGGCCGCCCGCGAGCACGGCCACAGCGTGCGCACCCTCGACCCGTTGCGCTGCTACATGCACATCTCCAGCGACGGCTTTGCGATGCGTTACAAGAGTCGGCCGATTTCCGGTTACCACGTGGTGATCCCGCGCATCGGCGCCTCGGTCACGCGTTATGGCAGCGCGGTGCTGCGCCAGTTCGAGCTGATGGGAACGCTGAGCCCGAACCCGTCGGACGCGATCCTGCGCGCGCGCGACAAGCTGCGCAGCCACCAGATGCTGGCTGCGCACGGCATCGGCATGCCGGTGACGGTGTTCGGCGACAACCCGGACGACACCGCCGACCTGCTGGCGATGCTGGGCCCGCCGCCACACGTCATCAAGCTCAACGAAGGCACCCAGGGCGCGGGCGTGATGCTGACAGAGAAGGTCTCGGCCTCGCGCGGAGTCATCGAGGCGTTGCGCGGGCTGTATGCGCAGTTCCTGGTGCAGGAGTTCATTCCCGAAGCCAAGGGCGCGGACCTGCGCTGCTTCGTGGTCGGCAGCAAGGTGGTCGCGGCGATGAAGCGGCAGGCACCGATGGGCGACTTCCGCTCCAACCTGCACCGCGGCGGCAGTGCGAAGGGCGTCAAGGCGACCCTGGCCGAGCAGGAGGTGGCGATCCGGGCCGCCCGCGTGCTGGGTCTGGGCGTGGCCGGCGTCGACCTGATCCGCTCCCGGCGCGGCCCGCTGGTGCTGGAAGTGAATGCCTCGCCCGGCCTGGAAGGGATCGAGGACGCCAGCGGCGTCGATGTCGCCAGCGAAATCATCACCTACGCGGCCAAACGCCACAAACTCCGTGCGGCCAAGCGGTTGGCCGCGAAGGGTTGAGCCGCGGCGGCTGAGGGTCGAGTGCCAAGGATGTTTTCG
>DASTUE010000148.1:0-11867 GCA_035759805.1 Lysobacter sp.
CGCAACCGGAAGCCGCCTGGGCAACGCCAGTCGCACTGCCTTGAGCGAAGGCGGGGACCTGGCGCGCAACATCGCCGCGTTCGCGCCACGTGCCGCCCAGCAGGACCTCGCCGCAGCGGTGGCCGACGCCTTCGACTCCCGCGGCGTGCTGCTGGCCGAGGCCGGCACCGGCACCGGCAAGACCTTCGCCTACCTGGTGCCGGCGATCCTGTCGGGCCTGAAGACCATCGTCTCCACCGGTACCCGCGCGCTGCAGGACCAGCTCTATCACCGCGACCTGCCGCGCGTGCGCGATGCGCTCGGTATCGGCCTGAAGACGGCGCTGCTGAAAGGGCGAGCGAACTACCTGTGCCATTACCGGCTGGAGCAGGCCAAGGGCGAGGGCCGCTTCCACAGCCGCGAGATGGCCACCCAGTTCCAGCGCATCGTCGCCTGGGCCGGCCGCACCCGGATGGGCGACCTGGCCGAACTGGAAGCGTTGCCGGACGACTCGCCGCTGCTGCCGATGGTGACCTCCACCACCGACAACTGCCTGGGCAGCGAGTGCCCGTTCTTCTCCGAATGCTTCGTCGTGCAGGCCCGCCAGCGCGCGCAGGCGGCCGACCTGGTGGTGGTCAACCATCATCTGCTGCTGGCCGACCTGGCCCTGAAGCAGGAGGGCTTCGGCGAGATCCTGCCGGGCGCGCAGGCGTTCGTGGTCGACGAGGCGCACCAGTTGCCCGAACTGGCCGCGCAGTTCTTCGGCGAGGCGCTGAGTGCACGTCCGCTGGTCGAACTGGCCCGCGACGCGCTGGCGGAATGCAAACAGGTGCCCAGCGCGCTGGCGGTGCTGCAGGAACCGGCCCGCGCTCTCGAACAAGCCGTGCGCGGCCTGCGTGCGGCGATGGACGAGTTGCCGGTGCGCGGCACCCGTCGCCGTGCCGCCGAGGACGCCAACGCCGAAGCCGGCCTGGACGCCTTGCTGCTCGGACTGCGCGACCTGCACGCGGCGCTGTTGCCCTTGCGCGAGACGGCGCCGGGTTTCGACAGTTGCACCGCGCGGGCCAAGGAGTTCGAGAACCGCCTGCGGCGCTGGCGTGACGATGACGGTGCGGGCAACGAGGCATCCGATGAGTTTGGCGATCCCATCGACGCCGGCAGCGATCCGGATGTGGATCAACCGCCGCCCGCCGACCCGGACGACCGCACTCCGCTGACGACCGGCAGCGAGCCCAGCGTGCTGTGGTACGAACTCACCGCGCGCGGCTTCCGCCTCAGCCGCACCCCGCTGGATGTGGCCGGCCCGCTGGCCCAGCACCGCGCCCGCTCGCATGCAGCGTGGGTGTTCACCTCCGCGACGCTCGCCATCGGCGGCCGCTTCGAGCACTACGCGATCAAGCTGGGCCTGAAGGAGCCGACCACTTTGCTCGCCCCCAGCCCGTTCGACTGGCCGCAGCAGGCGCTGTGCTACCTGCCGCCGGGCCTGCCCGAGCCGTCCGCCCGCCATTACACCGAGTCGGTCGTCGCCGCGATCAAACCGGTGCTGGAAGCCTCCGGTGGCCGTGCGTTCGTGCTGTTCGCCTCGCACCGCGCGCTGCGTGAAGCGGCCACCCTGCTGCGCGACGGTCCGTGGCCGTTGTTTGTCCAAGGCGAGGCGCCGCGCTCGTTGCTGCTGGAGCGTTTCCGCGAATCCGGCAACGGTGTCCTGCTGGGCTCGGCGAGCTTCCGCGAAGGCGTGGACGTGGCGGGCGACGCGCTCAGCGTGGTGATCATCGACAAGCTGCCGTTCGGCGCGCCCGACGACCCGGTGTTCGAAGCCCGGCTGGAGGCGATCCGGCGCGACGGTGGCAATCCGTTCCGTGACGAGCAGTTGCCGCAGGCGGTGATTGCGCTCAAGCAGGGCGCCGGCCGCCTGATCCGCAGCGAGACCGACCGCGGCGTCCTGGTGCTGTGCGATCCGCGGCTGGTGGGCAAGAGTTATGGAAAGGTGTTCCTGGACTCGCTGCCACCGTTGTCGAAAACCCGCCGGATCGAGGATGTCGTCGCGTTTTTTGCCCCGGCCCTGATGGCCGGGTCGGTTGCGGAGCCGGGACTGACGGAGTCGCACCCGCAGTTGCACCTGCAACCCGCAGGCAAGCCGGCCACCGCGCCGGAAACCTTCGACGGAGTGATGCCATGAAGTTGCTCGCCTTCGAGCTCGCGACCGAGGCCTGCTCGGTCGCGCTGTGGATCGACGGCGACGTGTGCGAGCGCTTCGAGATCGCGCCGCGTCGGCACGCCGAACTGGCGCTGCCCTGGGCCGAACAGCTGTTGGCCGAAGCAGGGCTGAAGAAATCCCAGCTCGACGCGATCGCGCTCGGTCGCGGTCCGGGTGCATTTACTGGCGTGCGGCTGGCGATCGCGATCGGGCAGGGCATCGCCCTCGCGCTGGATCGGCCGATCGTGCCGGTGTCCACGCTGGCCGCGCTCGCGGCCGGGCCGCGGGTCGGGTGTGCGGTCGAATACCCATTGATGTCCGGACCGGATGCGCCCCCCCGGCGGGTGCTGGCCTCGATCGACGCGCGCATGAGCGAGATCTACACCGGCGCCTTCGAGTTGCACGGCGACGACGTCATCGCGATCAGCCCCGAAGCGGTGCTCGCGCCCGAACGGGCGGAACTACCGGACGGTCGCAACGACTGGCTCGGCATCGGCACCGGCTTCGCCGCGTGTGACGGCGCGCTGTCGTCGCGCTGGCAGTCGCGCTTCGTGTCCATCGATCCGGCCGCGTTGCCGCACGCGGCGGCGGTGGCCCATCTGGCGGCGACCGCATTCGCCCGCGGCGAGGCGCTCGCGCCGGAACAGGTCGAGCCGGCCTACCTGCGCAACAACGTCGCGTTGACGATTGCCGAGCAGAAAGCACTGCGTGCTTCGCGCGACCAGTAGCGCATCGGCGGCACCATCGACCGGGCCATTGCGACGCGGGTATTCCTCGATCGAGTGCCCCGCGCAGTCGCGGCAGGGCCGATCCCTCAGCGATCCACCAACTCCCCGCCCGGCAGGAACGCCCAGGTCCGGGTGACGTGCAGGATGTCGGGGTTCTCGTCGGTTTGCGGCAGCGGTGGATACGGCTCGGCCAGCTTGGCGATGCGCAGGGCGGAGGCGTCGAGCAGCGGGATGCCGCTGGTCAGCACGATCTCGGAGCGTTCGACGCTGCCGTCGCGACGGATCGCGACGCTGATCACCACCTGTCCGGCCATTCGGCGTCGGCGCGCCTCGTCGGGATAGTTGAGGTTGCCCACCCGCTCGACCCGGTCGACCCAGTCGCGCAGGTAGCCGGCCCAGGCGAATTCGGTGGTGCTGGCGGAGACAAACTTGCGCTTCGGGCGCTTGGCGTAGCGTTCCGAGCGCAGGTGGATTTCCGCGGCCAGCCGCGCCATCGCCATGTCGCGATCGATCTTTTCCTGGCCCGGAGGCAACGTGCGCTGGTCGGGTTCGGGGGTTGCCTGCGCGGTGGCTATGGCGGCTTCGCCACGCGTGCTGGCGATGATCCGTGCCTGCGGCGGTGGCTGCGGCGCGGGCGATTGCGCGCGCAATTCGCGCGGGGCGACGCCGTCGTTGGCCTGCGGCAGCGGGCCGGACCGGTTTTCGCGCGGGCGGGTGCTCTTGTCGTGCTCGCCGCCGCCCTCGTTGTTGGCCTGGGCGAGGAAGTCGGCCTGTTTCGGCGTCAGTGCGCTGGTGGTCTGGGTCAGGATCACGTCGAGGGTGGGAATCACCGGCGCCGCGCTCTCGAGCGCGAAGCCGACCCCGAGCAGCAGCACGCCGTGGACCAGCAGCGACAACACCATTGTCGCGCCCAGGCGCTGCCGCTCATCGATGACCGGGGGTGCCGCCACCGCGCTCATGTGGCGGCGGTGGTCCATGCCTCGGCGGCCCGTGCTTCGATCACGTCGAACAGGCCGGCGGAGATGTTCAGGCCGAACTCCGCGTCCAGCTCGCGGATGCAGGTCGGGCTGGTGACGTTGACCTCGGTGAGGTAGTCGCCGATCACGTCCAGGCCGACAAACAGCATGCCGCGTCGTTTCATCTCCGGGCCGACCTGGGCGGCGATCCAGCGGTCGCGCTCGCTCAGCGGACGGCCCTCGCCACGGCCGCCGGCGGCGAGGTTGCCGCGGAACTCGTCGCCCTGCGGAATCCGCGCCAGGCAGTAATCGACCGGCACGCCGTCGACCAGCAGGATGCGTTTGTCGCCGGCGGTGATCTCGGGGATGTAGCGCTGGGCCATCGCCAGGTGGCGGCCACCCAGGGTCAGCGTCTCGAGGATCACGTTGGTGTTCTGATCGCCGACGCGGGCGCGGAAGATCGAGTGCCCGCCCATGCCGTCCAGCGTCTTGAGCACTGCGTCGCCGTGCTCGGCGATGAACGCCTTGAGCGCGCCGGCATCGCGGCTGACCAGCGTCGGCGGACAGCACTGCGGAAATTCCAGTGCCGTCAGTTTCTCGTTCATGTCGCGCAGGCCGCGCGGATCGTTGGCCACCAGCGCGCCGGCTGCCTGCGCCAGGCTCAGCACCTGGGTGTCGTGGATGTAGTCGGGGTCGACCGGCGGGTCGGTGCGCATCAGCACCACATGGCCACGGCCGAGTTCGATCTGCGACGGCGTCTGCAGATCGAACCAGTGCTGCGGATCCTCGCGCACCGTCAGCGCGGCCAGGTTCGCCAGCGCCCGCCCATCGCGTATGCCGAGCCCTCCGGGGACGACGTACCACAATCGATGGCCGCGTCGCTGGGCCTCCAGCAACATGGCGAACGTCGAGTCCTTGGCGATCTTGATCGACCCGATCGGGTCCATCACTACAACGATGTCAAGAGGCATGGCAATGGCGAGTCATGGGGGCGCGACGATGGTAGCAGGCAAGCTTTGCCGTACCGACCCGGTGGCACGCATTCATTATTCCCGCAAGCGGATGGCGCGCTTGACAGCTTGCATCCGGCTTGGAATAAAGGGAGCCTAAGCGACGCGGACTCGGGGTTTCGCGTCAGCGCTTCGCAATACTGGGGATACTGGAAAATGCAAGACGAGGTCCGCAACGGCAGCCTCGATGGTTTGCGAGTCATGGTGATCGACGACTCAAAGACCATCCGCCGCACCGCTGAAACGTTGCTCAAGCGCGAAGGTTGCGAGGTGGTCACCGCCACCGACGGCTTCGAAGCGTTGGCGAAGATCGCCGACCAACAACCGCAGATCATTTTCGTGGACATCATGATGCCGCGACTGGATGGCTATCAGACCTGCGCGTTGATCAAGAACAACCAGGTTTTCAAGAGCACGCCGGTCATCATGCTGTCCTCCAAGGACGGCCTGTTCGACAAGGCGCGTGGCCGTATCGTGGGTTCCGAGCAGTACCTCACCAAACCATTCACGCGCGGGGAACTCCTCGACGCCATACGAACGCACGTCAACAACGCCTGACCGGGGGGTAGGGCACCACATGGCACGTATTCTTCTGATCGAGGATTCGCCGACCGATACGGCGGTCCTGACCCAGTTGCTGGAACGCAACGGGCACGACGTACTGGCTTCCGGCAACGCCGAGGACGGCATCGAGATCTGCCGTCGGGAGCAACCGGACCTGGTCCTGATGGACGTGATCCTGCCCGGCATGAACGGTTTCCAGGCGACCCGCGCACTGTCACGCGACGAGCAGACCAAAGCCATCCCGGTGCTGATCGTGAGCACCAAGGGCATGGAGACCGACAAGGCCTGGGGGCTGCGTCAGGGGGCCCGGGATTACATCGTCAAGCCGCCGCGCGAAGACGAGCTGATCGCGCGCATCAACGAGCTGCTGGAGTCGTGAACCCGCCAGTCGCGGGGCTTGACCCGTTCGCGATCCTGGTCGACTACGAACGTCGCAGCCTGGCCCACGTCGCTGGCCTGCCCGAGCAGCTGGATGCCCCGGGTCTGTGGCGTGGGGTGGGTTACCGCATCGGCAACCGCCACCTGGCCTCGGGCTTCGACGAGGTGCTGGAGATCCTGCCGCTGCCGCAGGTCACGCCGGTCCCCGGTGCGCGCGCCTGGCTGCTCGGTCTGGCCAACGTACGCGGCAACCTGCTGCCGGTGGTCGATCTGAAACAGTTCCTGGAAGGCGAGCGCACGGTCCTGCACGAAGGCCAGCGCATGCTGCTGGTCCGTCAGCCCGGCGGCGATGTCGCGGTGCTGATCGACGAGCTGTTCGGCCAGCGCAGCTTCAACGAATCCCAGCTCGCACCCGATGGCCTCCAGACGCCCGGTCTGGCCGATGGCCGTTACTCGCACTTCATCGACCGGGCCTATCGCCCGGACGAACACGCTTGGGGAATCTTCAGCCTGGACCGGCTGGCGCGCACCCCCGAGTTCCGACAAGCCGCGTTCGAGCAGCCAAGGCTCGAAACCCGCGCCACTGAACACCACGCCAGCAACGCAATTGAGGTCGAACATGAGCACTGAGATGAATTCCGTCGCCGGCAAGGCCCGCAACGTTGGGGTCAACACCTGGTTGGTCGTGCTGGGCGTGTCGGTGCTGATCTTCGGCCTGAATACCGCGTATGCCACCTGGAAAACCGCACGCCTGGGTGGCGCGAGTTCCTCCGCCTCCAGCCTGCAGGTGCTTTCGCAGCGCCTGGCGGTGCAGGGGCGTGAGGCGGTCGGCGGCGACAGCGCCGCGTTCGGCGCGTTCAAGGCGACCAAGGCGAAAATCGAGGCCGACATCGGCGATCTCAACAGCAACTTCGGCGACACCCCGGGGGTGTCCGGGCCGATCGCCACCACCAGCAAGACCTGGGCGCCGCTGGGCAAGAGCGCCGAGCAGGTGATCGCCAGTGAGAAGGCGGTGCTGGGACTGGCCAAGAACGCCAACAACTTCGACAGGCAGGTCCCCGACCTGCAGGCGCGGCTGGACGAACTGGTGCGCGCGATGTCGAGCAGCGGTTCGCCGTCCTCGCAGGTCTACTACGCACTTCGCCAGGTGGTGCTGTCGGGCACCATGGCGCGCCGGGTGACCGAAATCCGCGCGGGTGGCCGTACCGCCGAGGCCGCGGGCGAAGGCCTGGCGCGGGACGCCGCGGTGTTCGGCAACGTGCTGGCCGGGCTGCGCAAGGGCGACGGGACGACCGGCATCACCGCGTTGAGCAATGCCGGCGCGGTGAGTGCGCTCGGCCAGGCCGAAGCGCTGTGGGAGACGATGAAGACCGATCTGGACGCGATCCTCAACAGCTCGCAGGACCTGTTCCGCGCCCAGGCCGCGGCGGACGCGATCACCACCGGTTCGGACAAGCTGCTGGCCGACAGCGAGTCGCTGTTCAGTGCGTTCAACGCGTTCGGCTCGCTGAAGGACACCAGTATCCTCGGCAACCTGTGGGTCTCGATCATCTCCGGTGTCATCGCCCTGCTGGCGATCGCCGGCTTGCTGATCTCGCTGAACAAGGCGCAGCAGGTCCGCTACAACACCACCAAGGAACTCAACGACCGCAACCAGGAGGCGATCATGCGCCTGCTGGACGAGATGGGCTCGCTGGCGGAAGGAGACCTGACCGTAAAGGCGACTGTCACCGAGGACATGACCGGCGCGATCGCCGACTCCATCAACTTCGCCGTCGAGCAGCTGCGCAGCCTGGTGCAGACCATTACCGACACGTCGGTGCAGGTTGCTTCCAGCGCGCAGGAAACCCAGGCCACCGCGATGCATCTGGCCGAGGCGGCCGAGCACCAGGCGCAGGAGATCACTTCCGCGTCCAGCCGCATCAGCGAAATCGCGGCCAGTATCGATCAGGTCTCGAAGAACTCCGCCGAGTCCGCCGACGTGGCGCAGCGCTCGGTGCAGATCGCGACGGCCGGTGCCGGCGTGGTGCGCCAGACCATCCAGGGCATGGACAGCATCCGCGACCAGATCCAGGAAACCTCCAAGCGCATCAAGCGCCTGGGCGAGAGTTCGCAGGAGATCGGCTCGATCGTCGAGCTGATCAACGACATCTCCGAGCAGACCAACATCCTGGCGCTGAACGCGGCGATCCAGGCGGCGTCCGCCGGTGAGGCGGGCCGTGGCTTCGCGGTCGTGGCCGACGAAGTGCAACGCCTTGCGGAACGCTCCTCCAACGCGACCAAGCGCATCGAGTCGCTGGTGCAGACGATTCAGGCCGATACCAACGAGGCGGTCAGCTCGATGGAACAGACCACCACCGAGGTGGTCGCCGGTGCGCGACTGGCCGAGGACGCGGGTACCGCGCTGGGCGAGATCGAGAAGGTGTCGTCGGATCTGTCCGGGCTGATCCAGGGCATCTCCACCGCGGCGCAGCAGCAGTCCGGTGCGGCGGCCAACATCACCCTGACGATGAACACGATCCAGCAGATCACCTCGCAGACCACCGAAGGCGCCAACCAGACCGCGCAATCGATTGGAAACCTGGCGCAATTGGCCGCCGACCTGCGCCGCTCGGTCGCCGACTTCAAGCTCCCGGCCTGAGGCAAGAATTGGATCGAAGGATGAACAGCCTGACCCCCGGCCGCCCGCACCCGCTGCGCCACTCCCCTGAACAGCGGAGTGTCGCGCCATGACGGTCATGCGCGACGCGATCGACACCACCACGCTGGGCTGGATCAAGCCGGAGCTGGACGAGACCCTGCGCCAGGCCCGCCAGGAAATCGAGGCCTACGCCGAATCCCCGGGCGATGGCAGCGCCATGCGCGTGTGCGCCGGCCATCTGCACCAGGTGCACGGCACCCTGCGGATGGTCGAGCTGTACGCGCCGGCGATGGTGGCCGAGGAAATGGAGCGTCTCGCGCTGGGGTTGCTGCACGGCGAGATCACCGACCGCGACGAAGCCTGCGCGATGCTGATGCGCGGTGCGGTCCAGCTGCCCGATTACCTGGAGCGGCTGCAGGGTGGGCATCGCGACATCCCGATCGTGCTGCTGCCGTTGCTCAATGAGTTGCGCGCGACCCGTGGCGAGGCGGGCCTGAATGAAAGCGTGCTGTTTGCGCCCAACCTGGACCGCCCGTTGCCCGGCGACCTGCCGGCCCCTGAGGTCGCCAGCACGTCGATCCGCACCGGCGCGCGGCCGGTCAGCAGCAACCTGACCGCCCTGCGCGACGCGCTGGCACAGTGGCCCGAAGGCGGGGTGCCGGCGGATGCCGCGCATCTGGCGACCGTCGTGGACGGCCTGCTCGCCGAAGTGGCGGTCGAGCCATTGCGACGCATGTTGTGGGTGGCGTCCTCGGTGGCCGGTGCACTGCGCGATGGCGCATTGCCGCCGACCCGCGCACTGCGTCTGGCGTTCGGCGGAGTCGAGCGCGAGGCGCGACAGATCCTGCATGACAATGGCTACAACGCGCCCGATACCGAGCCGAACGCGGAGCCGACCCGTCAACTGCTGTATCACGTGGCCCACAGCGAAGGCGGCCACCCGGCGCTGGACAGCCTGCGCAGGACGTTCGAGCTGGATGCCGAACTGCCCAGCGAGTCGGAACTCGACCACGCCCGCGGCAGCCTCAGCGGCCGCAACCGCGCCTTGCTGGATACCGTCTCCGCCGCGATCAAGGAAGACCTGCTGCGGGTGAAGGATGCGCTGGACCTGCATCTGCGGACCGGCCAGACCGGCGTCGAGGACCTGCGTCCGCAGGTCGAGGCGCTGGGCCGGGTCAGCGACACCCTCGGCATGATGGGCCTGGGCATCGCGCGTGGCGTGGTGATGCAGCAACGCGACGCGATGCACGAAATCGTCGCCGGCAACCGCGCCGCCGACGAGTCGTCGCTGCTCGATGTCGCCGGTGCGCTGCTGTATGTCGAGGCGTCGCTGGACGAGCAGGTCTCACGACTGGGTCTGTCGGATGACCGGGCCGACGAGGACATGCTGGCGAGCGAATCGCGCAAGGTGCTCGAGGTGGTGGTGCGCGAAGCCATCGCGAACTTCGGCGATGCGCGGCAGTCGTTCGTGGCGTTCGTGGAAACCAACTGGGATCACGCTGAACTGGTGGAGATTCCCCGTCTGCTGGAGGAGGTCGGTGGGGCCCTGCGCATCCTCGACCTGCACCTGCCGGCCGACTACCTGCTGGGGGTCAAGCGCTACACCGAAGTCGAGCTGATCGAGCGCAAGCGCGTGCCCAACGGCAAGCAGCTGGACACCATGGCCGACGCGCTGGCCAGCGTGGAGTACTACCTGGAAGCACTGCGCGAGCAGCGCCCCAATCGCGACCGGATCCTGGAAATTGCCCGCCACAGCCTGGAGGCACTCGGCTACTGGCCGCTGCCGAGCGAAGCCGAGCCGGAGCTGCAGCACGTTCCTTCGCCGCTGTCCTGCGAGGATGAGGACAACGCCGCCGCCGCGCTCGACCAGTGGGCCGCTACCGCCCGCGAGATGGATGCGCCGCCACGCGCCGCCGACCTGCCGCAACCGGCAGTGGGCGCGGAGACCGCGCAAACCGCGGAAGTGGAACGCGTCGCCGAGCCGCTTCCCGTCAGCCAGGATCCGCCGGTCAAGGCCACGAGCACCTTGGTCGATCAGGGTGTCGACGGGTTCGAGCAAAGCGCGGACATCGACGACGAGATCCGCGAGGTGTTCCTGGAAGAGCTGGAAGAGGAAATCGCCAATCTCGGCAGCATGCTGGGCAACTGGCGCCAGGCGCCGGAGCAGATGGAGCAGTTGCGCTCGATCCGGCGGGTGTTCCACACCCTGAAGGGCAGCGGCCGCCTGGTGGGCGCCAAGACCCTGGGCGAGTTCAGCTGGAAGATCGAGAACATGCTCAACCGCGTACTGGACGGCTCGCGCCTGGCCAGTCCCGCGGTGGTTGCGGTTGTCGATCACGCCCACACCGTGTTGCCGCAACTGCACGCGGCGCTGCAAGGCACGCAGGCGATCAGCGCCGACCTCGCCGGAATCGCCGTGGTCGCGGACCGGGTTGCCGAAGGACAGGAAGCGTTCTACGTGGCGCCCGTGCTCGAGGCCGACGTGGTCGAGGCCGATGCCGCCGACAACGTAGTTGAAACGGCCGTCGTTGCCGACCTGGAGCCCGTCGCGGAGACCGCTTCTGTTGAGGAAGCCACCCTCGAGGCGGCATTGGCAGAGGGCGGAGTTCCGGCATCGGTCGACCCGGTGCTGCTGGAGATCTTGGGCTCCGAAGTCACCGGGCACCTGGCGACGATCCGGGCCTGGCTCGCCGCCAGCCAGGATGAGCCGCAGCCGGCCGATGACCAGTTGCAGCGCGCGATCCACACGCTCAATGGCGCTTTCGCGATGACCGAAGTGCCGGTGATCACCGAGATCACCACGCCGGCCGAGGCGTATGTCAGGCGGCTGCTCGCGGCGGGTACGCCGGCCAGCGCGGAAGGTGTCGCCGGCATTGCGGAAGTGTGCACGGCCGTGGCCCGAACCCTGGCCGCATTGCAGTCCAGCCGCCCGCGGATCCCGGAGTTTTCAGGCGTCTCCGAACGGCTCGCCGCGCTGCGTGACAGCCTGCCTGCCGCGCGCGTGCAGATGCCGTCGGACGAGATCGACGTGCCGCTGCCGGGCGTTCCCACCGCAGGCCTGTCGGTGGTCGACCTCACTGCATACGCGTCGGGTGTCGAGGACGTCGATACGGATACCGTTCCGGGCGTCAATGACCTCGAAGCCGAGCGTGCCGAGGCCGAACGGATCGAGGCCGAACGCATCGAAGCCGAGCGTGCCGAGGCCGAACGGATCGAAGCCGAACGGATCGAAGCCGAACGCATCGAGGCCGAGCGCGTCGAAGCCGAACGCGTCGAAGCCGAGCGCGTCGAAGCCGAGCGGATCGAAGCCGAACGGATCGAAGCCGAACGGATCGAAGCCGAACGGATCGAAGCCGAACGGATCGAAGCCGAACGCGTCGAAGCCGAGCGCGTCGAAGCCGAACGCATCGAAGC
>DASTUE010000149.1:0-3211 GCA_035759805.1 Lysobacter sp.
GAGCCTGGCAGGGGAGATGGAGGGCCAAGCCATCGGTGGCTCCTGTGTCGGTGCTTGCGACATGGGGGCAGACGGGACCACTGTAGCGGTCCCGCGTGCCCCCGGGACGCGGCCCCACTCAGATGGAGGAACCGCCATGAAGATCGTCACCAGCCTCAGCTTCCGCGGCCAGTGCCGCGAGGCCTTCGAGTTCTACGCCAAGGTCCTGGGCGGCAGGATCACCGCCGCCCATCCCTACGGCGAGGGGCCACCGGACATGCCGGTGGACGCGCAGTACAAGGACTGGCTGATGCACTGCTGGCTGGAGGTCGGCGACCAGGCGCTGATGGGCGCGGACATGGACACGCAGTGGGCGCCGAATGTCGACAAGCCGAAGAACGGCTTCGACGTGGTGCTGCAGACCGACGACATCGACCAGGCGCGCCGCTGGTTCGATGCGCTGAAGGAAGGCGGCAAGGTGGGGATGGACTTCGCCGAAACCTTCTGGTCGCCGGGGTACGGCAGCCTGGTTGACCGGTTCGGGGTGCCGTGGATGGTGAATACGACGCCTGCCTGACGCCGAGGCCGGTCGGCTGGCGCTCCCGCGTTACCTCATCGTCCGGGCCACGGAATCCGTCCCATGTCGACGCTCGAAACGGCTCCAACTCCCGCCGCGGACCGCCTCGAGCTCCTCGACGCGCTCCGTGGCTTTGCCCTCCTTGGAATCCTGCTGGCCAACGTGCTGGCGTGGTCCGGCTGGTACATGGTCGACGACGCCGCCAAGGCCGTCTGGGCAGGCGAGGCAGCGGCGCAGTGGCAATACCGCTTCCACCACCTGCTGGTGGACGGCAAGTTCTACACGCTGTTCTCGCTGCTGTTCGGGCTGGGCTTCGCGCTGCAGCTCGACCGGCTGACGCGACGCGGTCACGACGGCTTGCGCATCTATCGCCGGCGGGTACTCGTGTTGCTGGGCATCGGGCTGGTGCATTGTTGCGTGATCTGGGACGGCGACATCCTGGTGCTGTACGCGCTGCTCGGGTTGCTGTTGCCGCTGTTCCACCGGTGGCGCACACGGTCGCTGGTGGTGGCGGGGCTGGTCCTGGTCTTCGTGGCGCCCGTGGCCGGCCGGGCGCTGTTCGAGGCGATGGGCTGGGCGCCGCATGCCGCGCTCTACGGCACCAGCAGTGCGATCGCCGAGGCGCTCGGCGCCGACACGGCGCTCGACAAGGTGATCCCGTGGATGCAACGCGAGGACTTCGCCGGCTGGCTGTCATGGCAGGTGAGCGGGCCGTGGTTCTCATGGGGCCTGCGCCTTGAGTCGTGGCGCATCCCGAAGGTGCTCGGAATCATGCTGGTCGGCATGGCGGCGGGGCGCGGCCTGGCCGCCGGGACGTTGCTGCCGAACCGACGCCTGCTTTGGGGCGTGCTGGGCGTGGGCCTGTCAATCGGCGTGCCGGCGAGCCTGGTGTACGCATTGACGCCGGGGTTGGGGCAACACCATTGGCCGTCGATGGTGGGCACGGTGCCGCTGGCGCTGGCTTACGCGGCGGCGTTCGCGCTGGCCTGGCCGCACGCGCACCGCTGGCTTGGCGTGTTCGTCGCGCCAGGAAGGATGGCGCTGACCAATTACCTGACGCAGTCAGTGGTGGGCGTGGCGGTGTTCATGGGCATCGGCCTTGGCCTGGCGGGCCGGCTGCCGCTACCCGTGATCTACGCCTATGCGATCGGGATGTACGCGGCGCAGGTGCTGTTCTCGCGCTGGTGGCTGGCCCGGCACGCGCAAGGGCCGATGGAAGCGTTGTGGCGGCGGTGGACGTATGGGCGGC
This sequence comes from Lysobacter sp., assembly GCA_035759805.1. Taxonomy (GTDB): domain Bacteria; phylum Pseudomonadota; class Gammaproteobacteria; order Xanthomonadales; family Xanthomonadaceae; genus Novilysobacter. Next base: position 1,806 of record DASTUE010000149.1, read on the forward strand.
CCGTGGCGAGCCGGCAGATTCCTGCTTCCGTCTAGGGGTTATCGCTGGTCCAGCTCGTGGTGGATCACCACCACGCATTGCGACGCAAACAGCATCGTTGGACCCAGCGTGAGCCGTGTTGCGCCCAGGCGGTCGAGGCTGTTGAAGGTCTTCTTCGGCATCGGGATGTGGTCGGTCAGCAGGAAACAGGGGTTGTCCTGGAAGGCCTGTCCCCGGATGGGCATGCCTTTCGGGTCCATCACGAACAGCTGGTGGTCCACGGCGAGTTCCTGCACCAGCCGCTCGAAGGCGACCGTACGCACCGTGACGCCGGATTCCACCGATCGCGTCTCCTCCTTGCCCATCCCCCTGGACGCGTCCAGCGCCTTGGCGATCTTGCCTAGCAGCGCCTGCTCGTTGAAGCCGCCGATGTCGTGCATGGCGTTGGCGTCGAAGCGGATCGTGCGGGAGAAGTCGGCGGTGCTTTCCAGCACCAGGTAGACCGTGACGTCGGGCCGGTGCGACTGGGCCACGAAGATCGCGTTCATCAGCGTGTGGGCGAGGATCTCCGCATGGACGTCCTTGCCGACGGACGCCAGCAGCTTGGTGCTGTCCGTGGGTGCCGCCCGCGCTCTCAGGACAAAGGTCCGCATGGGTGTCATTGTCCATCAACCACGGGTCGCCGGTAGACTTTCGCGATGATCAACAACGACGTCCTGCGCAGCATCCGTTACATGCTCGACCTGGGCGACAGCAAGGTGGTCGAGATCGTCCACCTGGCCGATCCGGAGCTCGCCATCGAGAAAGACCAGGTGCACGCCTTCCTGCTCAAGGAAGACGAGCCGGGCTACCTGGCCTGCAGCGACGGCGTGCTGGCGCATTTCCTGGACGGGCTGATCGTGCACCGTCGCGGCCGGGACGAGCGCCTGCCGCCGCGGCCGGTGGAGAAGCGCATCAACAACAACGTGGTGTTGAAGAAGCTCCGAGTGGCCTTTGAGCTCAAGGACGTGGACATGCACCAGGTCTTCGTGGATGCCGGATTCCCGGTGTCCAAGCCCGAGCTGTCGGCGTTGTTCCGCCAACCCGGGCAGAAGAACTTCCGTCCGTGCGGCGACCAGATCTTGCGCAATTTCCTCAAGGGTTTGACGCTGCGCGTGCGAAATACCTAGGGACGCGTGGCCCCGAGTCGTACCCGCACTCAGGTCCGCCGCATTCGCCCGATCGCCGAACCGCGCGTGGTGTCGCTGCTCCTCGGGAGGCGCACGCAGAAAGTCGTGCCCTTGCCTGATGACGCCACGTCGACCCCGCCGCCATGGGCGACGGCGATCTCGCGGACGATGAATAGCCCGAGCCCCAGGCTGGTGCCGGTCGGGTCGCCCACCTCGCCGCGGACCAGCGGCTGGAACAGCGATTCGAGTGTCTCCGGC
>DASTUE010000150.1:0-14292 GCA_035759805.1 Lysobacter sp.
GAGCAGTTCGCGTTCTACGGCAAGACCCTCAACGGCACGCCCGAGCAGCGCGAGCGCTGGAAGCGCGCGGTTGCGGCGACCAACGCCGCGCTCGGCGAGGCCGTCGGCCAGCAGTACGTGGCGCGCCACGTCAACGCCGAGACCAGGGCCCGCGCCGAGGCGATGGTCGCCAACCTCATCGCGGCGTTCGGCAAGCGCATCGACGCGCTGGAATGGATGAGCCCGCAGACCAAGGCCGAGGCGCGGGCCAAGGTGGCCGGCCTGCGCGTGGCGCTGGGCTATCCGGACCGCTGGCGCGACTACAGCGCGCTGGAAGTGAAGCCCGACGACGCCCTCGGCAACGCCCAGCGCGCGGAGACTTTCGAATACCGCCGCAACCTCGCCAAGCTGGGCCAGCCGGTCAACCACGACGAGTGGTACCTGCTGCCGCAGACGGTCAACGCGCTGAACGTGCCACTGGAAAACCGGCTGATCTTCCCGGCCGCGATCCTGCAGCCGCCGTTCTTCGATCCCGCCGCCGACGATGCGGTCAACTACGGCGCGATCGGCGCGGTCATCGGCCACGAGATCAGCCACAGCTTCGACAACCTCGGCGCGCTGTTCGACAAGGACGGCAAGCTGCACAACTGGTGGACGCCGCAGGACCTGCAGCGCTTCGAGGCCGCCGGCGACGCGCTGGCCGCGCAATTCAGCCAGTACAAGGCGTTCGACGACCTGCCGGTCAACGGCAAGCTGACCCTGGGCGAGAACATCGCCGACGTCGCCGGTCTGGCCACCGCCTACGACGCCTACCACCTGTCACTGCAAGACAAGCCGCCGGCGACCCTGGAAGGCTTCAGCCCCGACCAGCGTTTCTTCCTCGGTTTCGCCCAGGCCTGGCGCGGCAAGTACCGCGAGCCCGCGCTGCGCAACGCCATCCTCACCGACGTGCACGCCCCCGGCCGCTTCCGCACCCAGACCGTGCGCAACCTCGACGCGTGGTATCCCGCGTTCGACGTCAAACAGGGGCAGCAGCTGTACCTCGCACCGCAGGACCGGGTGGAGATCTGGTAGGCGATCCGGGCGCCGACATACTCCTCAACCGACATGGACCCGAGCATGCGACCAACCAATCAAATAGCAGGCATCCTCGCGGGACTGGTGCTCTGGACCGGAGTCCTTACGGTGGCAGTGGCAGGCACACAGCCGCCACCGGCCGGCGTATCCATCGTGGACGCTGCGGCAACCGTCGAGGAGCAGCTGGCGATCGCGTTCTCGGCTGTGGACGACAACGACCCGACCACCACCGGGATTGCACTGACCACGCTCATGGCTCATCCAGATTTCGACGCGCTGCCCGCCGACATCCGCCATGTGACGTTCTCGGCCGCCGGTTGGACCGCCATCCAACTGAGCGAGCTTGCCCGCGCGCGCGATTTCTACTTGGCCGCGATCAACCTGTCCGCCAACGAATCGCATGTCTGGTACCAGTTGGCATTGCTGGAGTTCGATCTAGACAACCCCGAAGCCTCCGCCGACCGCCTGCTGCACCTGCTGCAACACTGGCCGGAGCTGCAGGAAGAACTGCCTGACGGGTACTTCGCCCAGCTGGTACGGGAGCTGATCCCTTTCCCCGAAACACGGTTGACCGTGTTGCACGCCCTGCTCGCAAGGCCGTGGACACTGAACGGTCTGGGCACCAGCCATTTCTGGCACGAGCTTGCGCTGATGCAGGTCGAACGCGGTGACACGGATGCGGCGCGGGCGAGCATCGAACACATCGACGGACCGATGGAACTGGTCATGCTGCGCATCGACCGCCGGTTCGATGCATTGGTGGATCCGACCTTGAAACGCTTCGACATCCAGCGCGCGGCGCGCTTGCGGTCCGACGACCTGCGCACGAAGGCCATGCTCGCCCCGGAGCGCCTGGATCTGCTGATGGAGCTGACCTACGCGATGCTCGCGGCAGGCGAGGAGCGGCAAGTCCTGGCGATGACCGATGCCGCCCTGGCGGCGCTTTCGTCGACAACGGTGGAATCTGCCTTATTCGAGAACATCGAGGATCAGGTCTGGCTGATGAACAACCGCGCGATTGCTTTGCGCCGGCTCGACCGCATCGATGAAGCGTTGGTGCAGATGGAGATCGCAAGCGGATTCTCCGAAAACGGCGGCGCCAATGTCAGCCAGGCACTTAACCTTGGCCGCTTTTACTGCAGCCTGGGGCGGTTCCCTGAAGCACTCGCCGCCATCTCATCGGTCAACGACATGAGCGACTACGGACGCATGGTCCGCGCCGCCGTGCAGCATTGCGCAATGCGACGCAGCGGGGATGCGACCGGTGCGGACGAAGCGCTGGCCTATCTGCGCGACCACAGCGCGACGGCGCCCTCGGCGCTGTTGCAGGCGCTGTTGGAAGCCAATCATCTGGACGAAGCGGCCGGAACGCTCGCGTCACTTCTGGAGTCAACCGAAACCCGCCTGGACACCCTCGTCTGGGTGCAGCGGTTCCGCAGCCTTCCTCCGCTTCCTGCGGATCACGAGTACCGGAGCCGGCGCGAGGAACTGCTCGCACGCGACGACGTCATCGCAGCGGTGGAGCGGGTCGGACGGATCGGGCAATACGACATCCACGCCCGCAGCGCACTGGACTGAACCATCCCACCACCCCTCCCTAACCACCCGAGGACCCGTCCCATGCGCATCGCACTGCTCGCCGCCCTGCTGCTCGTCCCGCCATGCTTTGCGGGTTCGCCGCTGCCCGACGGCCCGCATGTGGTCACCAGCGGTGAAGGCAAGGTGACCATTGCCCCGGATCTGGCCACCATCACCCTGCAGGTCCGCCATCGCGACATGGCCGCGGCAACCGCCAAGCAACGGGTGGATGCTGCCATCGAGGCATTCCTTCGGGCCGCGCCCGGTTTTGGCCTGGCAACCACCGACGTCACGGCCTCCGATCTGTCGTTATCGGAGGACATCGACTACGACGATGCCGGCCGTCGCCGCAACAACGGCTTCGTTGCAAGCCGGGCGGTCACGGTGGAACTGCGCCAGTTGCACCGGCTTGGCGAATTTATCGACTCGGCGTTGGCGGCGGGCTTGAACAATGTGGAGAACGTGGTGTTCGCCTCATCACACAAGGCCGAATTGCAGCAAGAGGCGCGCGCCAAGGCCGTCGCAGGTGCCCGCGAGGAAGCCTCCGGACTGGCGCGCGCATTCGGATCCGAGGCCGGCGCGATCTACAGCATCAACAGTGTCCATTCGCACCTCGCCAACGGATATGGCGGCCGACTGGATCGCATCGTGGTGACCGGCGCCCGGCTCAATGCGGGCAAGTACCTGCAGCCCAGCGTCGAGTACACCGAGCGCGTATCGGCGGTGTTCGAACTCGAGCGCAAGTAGCGGGCGAACGGGAACCACGCAGTCGGCGCGAGTTACTGCGATCGAAAACACCCGACCCGTTTCATCGTTCTATCAAGGAACCGCGGCCGTGGCTCCCGCTCTCGGGAAACACCAATCCGTGCCAGCCGGGTACCAACCACCGCAGGATCACGGGCACCCGTCACGTCCTGCGGCGCTCCATCGCCGGATCGCGATGATCCGTCGCCGCAGCCGCGGTTCCGTCGCACACCGCACCCCTGACGGGACCGGGGTCACTATGCTCCACGGCAATCCAAACCCGTCCGGAAAACCCCGTGATCAAGAGCATCTTCTTCGTCATCCGCATCGCCGCCGCGTGGCTGCTGGCCATCCTGCTGTTCGCCGGGCTGTGGTCGGAGCTGCCGCTGATCGGCCGGCTGGAATGGCCGGTCACGCTGGCGGGCATGATCGTCATGGCGCTGGTGGTGATCGGCGCGATCTCGCACGTGGGCCGGGTCCGGCTGATCGCCGGACGCATCGACCGGACCACGCTGGGCAACCGGCACCGCCGGCAGGTGGAAGTGCCGTTCGAGGCCGGCGAGGCGTTCGACCTGATCGACGCCGCGATCCGCGAACTGCCGCGCATCCGGAGCGTGGAAAGCACGCGTGACAGCCTGCAGGTGCGGGCGACGGCGGCACGACCGGAGGCCTACCTCGACCGTCCGCTCGGGCGTTGGAACCCGATGCTGTGGTTCGGCGCACCGCGCAACCAGATCCTGGCCACGGTCACACCCGGCGACGACGCCGGCAGCGTCACCCTGATCTGCGAGCCGGAAACCCTGGCCTGGAGCGACTGGTTCCTGTTCGACGATGCCACCAACTTCGAGAACGCCGAGGCGATCACCCGTGCGATCACCCGCCGCGTCGCCGAGCGCCGCCGCAACGAGCAGGCCGACGCGGCGCAGACCGCCACCGAGAAGGAACTCACGGTCGCCAAGCTGAGCCTGCTGCACGCGCAGGTCGAACCGCACTTCCTCTACAACACCCTGGCCAGCGCGCAGTTGCTGACCCGCAGCGACCCGGCGCGCGCCGACGAGATGCTCGGCCACCTGATCCAGTACCTGCGCCACTCGCTGCCGCGTACCGAAAACGAACTGTCCACGCTGGGCGCGGAACTGGAGCGCGCGCTCGCCTACCTGGAGATCCTCAAGATCCGCATGGGCCCGCGCCTGTCGGTCCAGGTCGACATCCCGGAGAACCTGCGCGCCACGACGCTACCGCCGATGATGCTGCAGACCCTGGTCGAGAACGCGATCAAGCACGGGCTGGAGCCGCGCACCGGCGGCGGCACGGTCTGGATCCGCGCGCGCCGCAGCGACGGCATCGTCGCGGTGACCGTGGCCGACGACGGCGACGGCTTCAACACAAAAACCAGCGGCACCGGCATCGGCCTGAAGAACGTGCGCGAACGCCTGCGCCTGGTCTACGGCAGCGACGCCGCACTGGCGGTGGTCGCCAACTTCCCCGCCGGCGTGGCCGCGACGATCACCGTGCCTGCCCTGTCCGCCACACCGGCAGCGCCCGATCACGAGGCCCGTCATGGCTGAGCCCACCACCAACCCCACCTGCATCATTGCCGAAGACGAATCGCTGCTGCGCCGGGCGCTGGTCGAGCGCCTCGGCAGGGCCTGGCCGGAGCTGCGGATCCTCGCCGAATGCGAGGACGGCGCCAGTGCACTGGAAGCGCTGGCCGAGCACCAGCCGGATGTCGCCTTCCTCGACATCCGCATGCCCGGCCTGACCGGACTGGAAGTCGCAACCGCCGCGGCCGAAGCCAGCCCGCACACGCAGATCGTGTTCGTGACCGCCTACGACCAGTACGCCATCGACGCCTTCGAGCGCGGCGCGGTCGATTACCTGCTCAAGCCGATCACCGCCGAACGCCTCGCCGCCACCGTCCAGCGCCTGCAGGCACGCACCGGCAACAACGAGGCCGCCGCGCTGGCCGCCCTGCTGCAGCGGCTGGCGCCGGCCGCGCGCGCGGTCGACGCCCCCGAGCCGCTGACCTGGATCACCGCCAGCGCCGGCCGCGAGACCCGGCTGATCCTGGTCGACGACGTCGCCTACTTCCGCGCCGACAACAAGTACACAACGGTGATGACGGCCGAGGGCGAGGCGCTGCTGCGCACGCCGATCAAGGAACTGCTGACGGTGCTGGACGCGACCACGTTCAAGCAGATCCACCGCTCGACCATCGTCAACCTGCGCGCCATCGCCGGCATCGTCCGCGACGACAGCGGCCGCGGCACCGTGCGCCTCAAGACCCGGCCCGAAACCCTGGCCGTCAGCGCACCGTTCATGACCCTGTTCCGACACATGTGACCGGCACATGTGATCGCCGCCTGCCGCCGCCCGTGGCGGGCAGCTGCAAACCCGCCGACCGGCCCGCGTATCGAACGCTTCATGTTTTCGCGAGGTGACTTATGAAACTCATCGCCCTGATCTATTTCGCGCTGTCGCTGTTCGGCTTCGATATCGGCGGCAGCACCTACGTCACCCGCACCACCGTCGACGGCGCCGATGTCCTGTACAGCCGCGCCACCGCCGGGGCCGGCAGCGCGCGCTTCGAGTGCGTGCGCAGCACCAGCGGACAGTGCCACTACACCGTGTACCCGCGTACCTGCACGACCGACCGCTGCCGGTCCGCGCCGATCGAGCGTTTCGTGCTGGCGAACGGCGGCAGCCGGCAGGTTTCCGGTCTGCACGGCTTCCATCTTTGTGTCAGTGCCGACGGCGGCGTGCCGGGCCCGGATTGCGAACCGGCGAAGCCGATCGTCCAGCGGTGAGCGTCCCGCCAGCACGAGCCCGGCAGCCGCCAAACATCAGCCGCAGCTGACGTTCGGGTTCCAGTCCGCGAACATGCCGCTGGGGTTGTGCTGCCCGATCCACGCGTGCAGGACCCACGCGTCCACGACCGGGTTGAAGTGGAATGACTGGCCGAACAGCGCCGGGATCGGGTCACCGATGGACAGATCGTCGGCGAACACCAGGTATTCCACCGCAACCAGCTTCAGGCCGCCATTGGCATGCGGCGCATAGACCAGGAGTTCCGGCCGCGTTGCTTCGACCACGCCGCCGTCCATCAGCGCATCGAAGTTGACGAAGTGGTGGCCCATGCCGCCCGCGGGCGAGGACAGGCAGCCGGTGATGTCCTGGGTCCATCCGGCGACAAAGGCACGATCAAGGGCCTGGAACCCGGCGGTGGCCTGGCGCAGCTCGGTCAACTCCGAATTCACGCTGGCGGCCTTGGCCGGGGTGCTTGAGGCCAGCGCGACGAGGCCCGCCGCAGCCAGCGACAGGGAAACGCTTGTGAGCATATTCATAGGGGATCTCCGGGGGAAAGCCGGACGCGGATTGCGCCGGCTACCTGACCAACGACGCCAGCCCGTCCACCCGGCCACCGCGCGCCCCGCTACCGCTTCGACCGCACCGCCTGCGTCTCGGACATCGCGTCGGGACAGCGTTCAGCCGCCCGCCTCATCCTTTCCAGCGCGACGTCGCCCACGCCTCGCGTCGGGCCGCGTCCTGGAACGTCCAGGCGACGAACCGGCTTTGCTTGCTGCCTTGCGCCATGGCGACTTCGCGCACGTCCTGCGCGCCGGCCTTGTGCAGGTGACGGCGCACATCGGCGAGGTGCTCGGACTTCGCCACCAGGCTGCTGAACCACAGCACCTGCTGCGCGATGGCGGCGCTCTCGCGGACCATCCGGCGAATGAAGGAGGCCTCGCCGCCGGTGCACCACAACTCGGCCGCCTGGCCGCCGAAGTTCAAGGACGGGCCCTCGGGCCCCGATGCGGGTTTGCCGAGCTGCTGCCACTTGCGGCGGCTGCCGCGCGCGGCCTCCTTTGCGGAAGCATGGAACGGCGGATTGCACAGCGTCAGGTCGAACGTCTCGTCAGGACGCAGCAAGCCGGCGAACACCTCACCTCGCCCCGGCTGGTGGCGCAGCTCGATGGCCTCGCCCAGACCGGGGTTGGCCCGCACGATGGCCGCGGCCGAGCGCAATGCGGTGGCATCGACTTCCGAGCCGACGAAGCGCCAGCCGTACTCGCCGTGGCCCAGCAGCGGGTAGATGCAGTTCGCGCCCACACCGATGTCCAGCGCGCGCACCGCCGGGCCACGCGGGACGACCCCGCCACTGGCCTCGGCCAGCAGGTCCGCCAGCCCGTGCAGGTAATCGGCCCGGCCCGGGATCGGCGGGCACAGGTAGCCGTCCGGTATGTCCCAGTGCGCGACGCCGTACTGGACCTTCAGCAACGCGCGGTTCAAGGCGCGCACCGCTTGCGGATCGCCGAAATCCAGGCTCGTCCCGCCGGCGGGGGTGGTGATCAGGAAGGCCGACAACTCCGGGCAGGCGGCCGTCAGCAGCGCGAAGTCGTACCGGCCTTGATGCCTGTTGCGCGGATGGAGCCCGGTCGCCACCGATCCGGATCGTGAAGGCGGTTTCAACCGTCGGCCCTGCAAGGGCGTTTCCGGCAGCGCCGGCACCCGACGTCGCAGGTTGCGGCATTCACCGGCTGCGATCCCCGGAAGTCGCATCGCTCTCCACCGCGGCGCCGAGCCGGAAGCGGCAGGCTTCGCCGCCACGCACCAGGCATTCCAGGTGCTGCACCTGGCGCCCGCTGGCGGCCTCCATGAAGGCGATGTCGAAACGGCACACCTCCGGGTGACTGCGGGCCAGTTCGTGGAATACGCAGTTGTAGGCCTCGACCTGCATTTCGCCGTCGCGGCGGATTGCCTGCGCCTCGTAGCCCAGCGCATCCAGCTGCTGCGCCAACCTGCCGGCGGCGTCGCCAGTGTCGTCGGCGGTGTCGGTCGCCGCCGCCTCATGGCCAATCTCGCGCCCCATCGCCACCAGCATCGCCTGCACCTGCGCGGGTCCGGCATCGGCGTACAAGCGTTCCAGCACCTTGGTGGCGATCAAACCGTAATTGCGTGGGAACAGCTCGCGCCCCGCCACCGTCAGCAGGTACCGCGCCTGCGGGCGACCGCCGCTTGCCCGCGCCACGCCGTGGCACACGAATCCACCCGCCAGCAACGCAGTGAGGTGCTGCCGCACTGCGTTGTGGCTGACGTGCAGCGACCTGCACAGCTCCTCGACCCCGAGGCCCTGCGCGGCGGACAACAAGGCGCGCAACAGCTTCTGCTGGGTGGCGCCGAAGCGGTGCAGGCCGCTCATGACTCAGCTCACCTTGTCCGGGAACTGCTTGGCAATCGCGCCCGCCAGCGCATCGGCGATGACGTCCATGTGCGCCTGCATGGCGACCCAGGTCTGCGCTTCGGCGTCCATGTCGCCGGCCATGATCTGCCGGGTCTGCGCGCCGTGGTGGGCGCCGTGGGCGATCAGCAACCCGTTGACCGCGTCGAACGGCAGGTTCGGATTGGCGCCGGCCAGGAACGTGGCGATCTCGCCGGCGTTGGCGACCAGGTCGTTCATCGCCGCACTCGCCCCGGCGGCATCGCCCTGGCTGTTGGCGCCGGTCAGCGCCTTGACCCCGCCCCAGTGGCCGCCGAGCAGGCGCAGCATCTCGGTGCCGGCGGCGGCGCCATAGAAACCTGCCACCGCGTCGGCGATTGCCTTGGCGTTGTCGACCACCGCAGTCGCAGCGAGGTCCGCAGCGGCGGCATCATCGGCTTTCACGGCGAGCGCGTACTTGCGCGTTTCGACCACATGGCCGTGCCACAACCCGCGCAGGGCCGCCTGCAGTTCAGGCGCTGCGGGCGCGGCCGTGGCCTGCGCCGCGGTGGTTGCCGCCAATGCGGCGGGTGTCGTCAATGCGTGCTCGTGCGCCTGGACAGCCGGGCCGGCGCTTGCGAAGCCAGCCAGGGCGAGGGCAACAACGGTCGAGAGCAGTATCGGTTTCATGGTCGGGGCTTCCAGTGTCTGGCCGCAGGATTGCGACAACCGCAGACTGACCTGTTTCCAAATTAACTCAATTTGGATATGTGTAAAGACCATGCGACGTCGACGGCAAGCCAGCAGGATGCAGCGGGCGCGGCAACACTCGCTCAGCCGTCGCGGCGCGGCAGCGTCCAGTCGGGCCGGATGAAATGGCAGGTGTAGCCCTCGGGGTAACGCTCCAGGTAGTCCTGATGCTCCGGCTCGGCCTCCCAGAAATCGCCGGCCGGCGCCACCTCGGTGACCACCTTGCCGAGCCACAGGCCGGAGGCGTCCACGTCGGCGATGGTGTCCTCGGCGATCCGGCGCTGCTCGTCGGACGTGGTGAAGATCGCCGAACGGTACGAGCTGCCGCGGTCGTTGCCCTGCCGGTCCACGGTGGTCGGGTCGTGGATCTGGAAGAAGAACTCCAGCAATCGGCGATAGCCCAGCTTCGTGGGGTCGAAAATGATCTCGATCGCCTCCGCGTGGTTGCCGTGATGGCGGTAGGTCGCGTTGGGCACGTCGCCGCCGCTGTAGCCGACCCGGGTGGAGATCACGCCTTCCTGCCGCCGGATCAGGTCCTGCATGCCCCAGAAACAGCCGCCCGCCAGCACCGCGCGCTCGCGGCTCATCGCCTGTCCCCCACCTGATCCAGATATTCGCCGTAGCCCTGCGCCTGCATGTCGTCGCGATGAATGAAGCGCAGCGACGCCGAGTTGATGCAGTAGCGCAGCCCGCCGCGATCCGCCGGGCCGTCGGGAAACACGTGGCCCAGATGGCTGTCGCCGTGGCTCGAGCGCACTTCGACGCGGACCATGCCGTGGGTGGTGTCGCGCAACTCGCTGATGTGGGCCGGCTCGATCGGCCTGGTGAAACTCGGCCAACCGCAACCGGACTCGAACTTGTCCGACGAGGCGAACAGCGGCTCGCCGGACACGATGTCCACGTAGATGCCGGGCGCGTGGTTTTCCAGGTACTCGCCGGTGCCGGGACGCTCGGTGCCGTTCTGCTGGGTGACGCGGAACTGCTCGGGCGTGAGCCGGGCGATCGCGTCGGGGTTCTTGCTGTACACACTCATGGGCATCTCCTGCAGCGGCGGGGCCCTGACGGGATGGGGGCCGGCGGGGCAAACTCAACACCGGCCGACCGCCGCGCCCCGTGACCCACAAGCGCCCGCCGGTCGCGGCCCGACACCGCGAGGGTGCTTTCATCAGCGCGCACGCTCAGACTGCCCGACACTGACCAGATCGGGAGCGTCGAAGACGACCGTCAAACCGCTCCTCAGCCTGCCGCAGCACGCTCCAGTTCGGCCAGATCGATCTTCTTCATCGACATCATGGCTTCCATCACGCGCTTGCTCCGGGCGCGGTCGGGGTCGGCGATCAATTGGGTGAGACGGCGCGGGACGATCTGCCAGGACAGGCCGTACCTGTCCTTCACCCAACCGCACTGCTCGTTCTCCGGGTGCGCACTGAGCGCGTGCCAGTAGCGGTCGACCTCGGCCTGATCCTCGCAACTGATCTGCAGCGAGATCGCCTCGCTGAAGGTGAATTCCGGGCCGCCATTGAGCGCGCAGAAGCTGCGCCCGGCCAGCGTGAACTCGACCGTCAGCACATCGCCGGCCTTGCCGTTGGGATAGTCCGCCGGCGAGCGCACGACCTCGACGATGCGGCTGTCGGGAATCAGCCCGGTGTAGAACGCCGCCATCGCCTCGGCATCGCGGTTGCACCACAGCCAGGTGCTTACCTTGTCCATTCCTCGCCTCCGGAAGTTGCGTCAAGGGCTCGCGCGGTCATGCCATCCGGCGGACCGCATGCCGGTCACGAAGCCGGGACATCTGCGCGGGTCAGGCGTTCGGACGGGCGCCCGGCGCCAGCGTGACGACCGGATCGAAGCCGCCGTAGATCATGCGCTTGCCATCGAACGGCATCGGATTGTTCTCCGGGCTCATCCGCGGGTCCTTCATCATCTTTTCCATGCCGGCGTCGCGCGTCGCCTTGTCCGGCCACTCGATCCACGAAAACACCACCGTCTCGTCGTCCTTGGCCTGCACCGCGCGCTGGAAATCGGTCTGTTTGCCCGCCGGCACGTCATCGCCCCAGCACTCGAGCACGCGCGTCGCGCCGTACTCCAGACAGGCCGCATCCGTCTGCCGGGCCTGGTTGATGAACGCCTGCTTGTTCGCCGTGGGTACGGCCAGCACGAAACCATCGATGTAGGACATCTCGCTCTCCTGTCGCTGCCCGCATGCGGGCGGGGGAGACACCCTGCGCGCATCGGGGTTACGTGCCGATCAAGACTGGGTGACGAACGCATCCCCGCTGCCCACTGAGACCTGCACCCGCCTCGCAACCGGGTCCCCGCCGATGCTGCTGCGTCTCGATGGTGGAGGTGGTCCTCCCGGCGTGGCCACTTTCTCCAGCCCGGTGCGTATTACCTATCAGCGCTACGGTCCCATTCGACCGTGGCGTGGCGATGCCCGTTCATCTCTGAATGGGTCGCGACACCTCTCGAGGAGAATCACCATGACCAGCAGGATTTCTGCCACTGGAGCCGGTTTTGCCGCGTTGTTGATCGGGATTTCGGCCGCTGGCTCGGCCATTGCCCAGGAACCGACCGATCTCAATACGATCACGGTCCTGGCGCCGCGCATCACCTACCAGACCACGCGCGACCGCAGCTCGGCGATTCCAAAGAAACTGGAGATCGCACAAAAGAGCGCGATGGTCGATTACGGCGATCTCGACCTCACGCGGACCGCCGACCTCTACACGCTGAAGGAACGCGTCGAAGCCGCGGCCACCCGGATATGCGGGGAGCTGAGCGAGCTGTTCCCGGACGGCACGCCGAGTACTCCCGTCTGCACCCGCCGCGCCACCGACGATGCGATGGCGCAGGTAGAGCGGACGGCCCGAAACGCCAGCCGTTAGGCAAGGCTACAAAAACACTCACTGGCCCAACCTCTGCCCCAGATCGGATACCGGGCGGAACAGGAACGCCTTGCCCGATTTTTCCTTCGTCATCAGGCCCAGTTCGACCAGTCCGATCAGGTCGGCGCGTGCAGTCGGATAGGTCACCCGGTGCGCCGCCTGATGCCCGGCGATTCCATATCGGCTGTCCGGGTGGCGGATCGCATGGAGCAACAATGCCCGCTGGCGATGGTTGAGTTCAGCACCCAACGGGGAGCCGGGGCGCAGCAGCGCTTCGGCTCGGTTGCGCTCGCGGGTCTTGCGCGCGAGGTAAGTGCGCAGCCCATCCACGGCGGCGATCACGACATCCAGTTGATGGGCGACGAAATAGCTCATGTCGGTGCCGTCGCTCTCGGTGTGCAGGTAGGCGCGCACGTACTGTTGCGGCGCCCGCTTCAACACGCTGGAAATCGATACGTATTCGCTCAGCCAGTAGCCCGAGCGCAGCATCGACCAGTAGAACAACGCCCTGGCGGTGCGGCCATTGCCGTCGCAGAACGGGTGGTCGTAACCGACCTGGAAGTGGATGGCGATGGCTCGGACGATCGGGTGCAGGAACTCGTCTCGGTCACCGTCGTTGGCGAAATCACATAACGCCTGCAGCCGCTGCGGCAATTCCACTGCTGGCGGCGGCACGTGCAGCGTGATCGTCGGATCACCACGATCCAGCACCACCACGTTGTCAGCGGCGGTACGCAATCTTCCTGCCTGTTCCGGATCGTCCAATGCATCGCGCATCAGCAGGCGGTGCACCTCAAGGATGCCGTCCACACTCAAAGGCCAGTCCTGCAAACGCTGCAACGACTGCATCATTGCGTAGTTGTTGAAGATCATCTGCTCGCTGCGGTCGCGCGGCGAGCGCCCAGTGCTGAGCATTTCCTTGGCAATCCGCCTGGTGGTCGATGCACCCTCCAGTTGCGAGGAGGTCATCGCCTCTTCGATCAACGATCGCATCAGGTACTGCTTGCGCGCCGACTCGTCATCGATCATCCCGGCACTTTGGATGGCGCCAGCGGCCTCGCGGTCCAGGAAATGCAGCTTGCGCTGCATGTTGCCCGTGATCGAGACCGTGAACGGCCTGCCGTGCTTGTCCCGCAGAGGAAGGTCCTGCCCTAGGCCTTTGCGGGCGAGTTTGATCGCCGCCCACCAGTCTTCGGACGTCATTCCAGCCGGCGGCGTCAGATGCCGAAGGTGATCCCAATGCTCATAGACTCCGTCCAGCTCGGGCCCTACTCCATGAGCCAGCACCTGCTCCAAGCTGAGCTTGCCCCGCTTGAACAGTTCGTCGAGTTGCGGTGCTGCCACCGGCAATTTCATTGAGCACCTATAAATTTGATATAAATTTCATCGATATTTATACCAAATTTATAGAGCTCGTTGAGTCGTCGGCTCTCGCTCCGCATCCACCGCACGCTTGACCGCCGCCACAAATTCGCGCCGCGCGGCGACCAGTTCGTTCGACGTCGCCTTCGGCCACGCCGCCACCTGGGCGATGACCAGCCGGCGCGCGGGGTCGACGTAGACCATCTGGCCGAAGATGCCGACCGCGGCGTAGCTGCCGTCGGTATCGGTCCACCACAGATACCCGTAGCCGCGTTCGGGCGCGTCCACGCTTTCCTGCTCGCTGACCGCGCCCTGCAGCCAGGCCTCGGCGATCACCGGCTCACCCGCGATGCGGCCGCCGTCGAGCATGAACTGCCCCAACCGCGCGTAGTCGCCCAGCGTCGCCGACAGGCCGCTGCCACCGGTGTCGCTGCCGTCACACTCGTCCCGGATCCAGGTCGCATCGGCCGCCATGCCGTACGGCTGCCAGATCGTGTCCGACAGGTAGGCCGCCAGCGAACGGCGCGTCGCGCGCTCCACCACGATGCCGAGCAGGTCGGTCTCGGCGGTGTTGTAGTTCCAGTGCGTGCCGGCCGGCCATTGCCGCGGCAGTTTCATCAAGTACGACAGCACGTGCGCACGGCCGTCGACGCAGGCACCGCGATACATCTGCGCCACGTCCGACCGCTCATCGGCGTAGTCCTCGTTCCAGCGCACGCC
>DASTUE010000151.1:0-45620 GCA_035759805.1 Lysobacter sp.
GCATGTGGGTCGCGGCCAGCGATGCCAGTGCACGCGGCTTGTGGGTGTCATTGCCGCGCAGCAGGCCCAGGCCGCTGCCCTTCACTGCCCGCAGCACGTCCTCGCCATCCTGCGCGACCACGTCGTACTCGCGATAGCCGAGGAAGGTGAAATGGTCGTCGGCCGCCCAGCGCAGGAATTCCTGCCCTTCCTGACGGTCCGCCGCGTCGATCGGCAGCTTGCGCTCGGCCAGGTCGTCGGCCACTTCCAGCATCTTGCCGCGCATGCCGGCCCAGTCGCCGACGATGGCGCGCACGTCGTCAAGCACGCTCTTCAGCGTCTGCTCGATGGCCGGCATCGCCTCGGGCGCCAGGCGATCGATCTCCAGGTGCATCAGCGATTCGGATGCGCCCTCGCCGACCTTGAGCAGCTTGCCGCTCTTGTCGCGGGTGATCGACACCACCGGATGACCCAGCACGTGCAGGCCGGTGCCGGCTTCGGCGAGCGCCATCGTCACCGAGTCGACCAGGAACGGCATGTCGTCGTTGACGATCTGCACCACCGTGTGCGGCGACTCCCAGCCATGCTCGGCCACGGTCGGATTGAACAGGCGCACCAGCGCAGTGCCCGGCTTGCGCTTGCGCGCGAAATCGAGGATGTCCGCGGCCAGCGCGGCCCAGCCCTCCGGCGTGTGCTTGGACCATTCGTCCTCGCCCATGCGGTGATAGAAGATGTTGGCGAAGGCTTCGCCCTCGGCGTGCTGCGCTTTCGGCAGGCGCTTGCGGATGACCGCCAGGATCGGCTCCAGGGACACGCCGTCGTCCTTGCCGGCCGTGCGGCGCGCTGCTGTCTTGACCGCGGCGGTCTTCGACTTGGAGGAGGATTTGCCGGTGGGGCGCGCGGGGGATTTACGTTGAGTGCTCATGCGAACTTTAGGTCCAAATGCAGTGAGGCCCACGCTTTCGCGCGGGCCAAGGCTCAGGAGTCAGTACACGGAAAACGTCATGCCGGCCGCAGGCGAGGTCCACTGACGGACCTCGCTGCGACCTGCAACGATCGGGATATCGCGGCGATCGCAGCCGCGTTGCACATGGAAGGCCGCAATCAATCGGCAGCCATGAAAATATCGGACCGGCATGATCAGCGCAGGCCTGTCTCGTTGCGCGCGATCACCAGGCGCTGGATCTCGCTGGTGCCTTCGTAGATCTCGGTGATCTTGGCATCGCGGAAATAGCGCTCGATCGGCATTTCCTTGGAGTAGCCCATGCCGCCATGGATCTGCAGCGCCTGGTGGGCGATCCACATCGCCGCCTCGGAGGCGGTGAGCTTGGCGATCGCGGCTTCGTTGCTGAAGCGGCCACCGTGCTTCTCGCTCTCGCCCTTCTGCCAGGCCGCACGAAGCGTCAACAGCAACGAGGCGTCGAGCTTGCATTTCATGTCGGCGATCTTGGCCTGGGTCATCTGGAATGCGCCGATCGGCTGGCCGAAGGCCTTGCGTTCGCGGACGTACTCCAGCGTCGCCTCATAGGCTGCGCGGGCGATGCCGATGGCCTGGCTGGCAATGCCGATCCGACCGGCGTCGAGCACGCTCATCGCGATCTTGAAGCCCTCGCCTTCCTGACCCAGGACCTCGTCGGCGTTCACCACGTAATCGGTGAACTCGATCTCGCAGGTGGCCGAGGCGCGGATGCCGAGCTTGGGCTCGGTCTTGCCGCGATGGAAGCCGGCGCGTTCGGTATCGATCATGAAGGCGGTGATGCCGCGCGCGCCCTTGTCGGCGTCGGTCATCGCGAACAGCACGATGTACCTGGCCACCGGGCCGGAAGTGATCCAGCTCTTCTTGCCGTTGACCACGTAGGTGCCGTCGGCCTGGCGGGTCGCCTTGCAGCGCATCGCGGTGGCATCGGAGCCCGACTGCGGCTCGGTCAGCGCGAAGGCGCCGATCTCCCGCCCTTCAGCGATCGCACGGACGTACAGCTGCTTCTGCGCCTCGGTGCCGAACTTCAGGATGCCGTTGCAGAACAGCGAGTTGTTGACCGACACGATGGTCGAATGCGCGGCGTCGGCCGCGGCGATCTCCACCATCGCCAGCACGTAGGAGATCGGGTCCATGCCCGCGCCGCCGTACTCGGTCGGCACCTCGATGCCCATCAGGCCGTTCTCGCCCAGGGTGCGGATGTTCTCGAGCGGAAATTCGCCGGTGCGGTCGTGGTGCTCCGCGCTGGGGGCGATCTTTTCCTGCGCGATGCGACGCGCGACGTCCTGGATCATCAACTGCTCTTCGGTGAAACCAAAATCCACGTCGACACCTCTGCTGGTCACGAATCCCGCAATTGTAGCCCTGCGCGACGATTAACCGAACCCGCCCGGGAACCCGTCGGAGATCGGCCTGCTTGACCACCATCTGCTTCGGCAGCAAACTTATCGCTGTATCGCGATAGGTGCATGTATATGGATCTGGAAGGCTGGTCGTCCCGCCTCAAGGTATTTGCCGACGCCACCCGGGTGCGGCTGTTGTCGTTGCTGGAACGCGAAGAACTCACCGTCGCCGAATTGTCGGCCATCACCCGCCTCGCCCAGCCGCGGGTGTCCACCCACCTGGCCAGGCTCAAGGAAGCCGGACTGGTGCGCGACCGCCGCGCCGGCGTCTCGGCGTATTACCGTTTCGACGAGGCCGCGCTCGACGATGCCCAGCGCGCGCTGTGGAAAACCCTGCGCGAAGGCAGCGACGACCCGCTGCTGCGCCAGGACGCCGAACAGGTCGCGGAAGTCCTGGCGATGCGCGCCGCCGACCAGAACTGGGCCGATGCGGTCGCCGGCGACATGGAACGGCATTACTCCCCGGGCCGCACCTGGGAGGCGATGGCGCGCTCCGCCCTGCCGCTGCTCGAGCCCGGCGACGTGCTCGACGTGGCCTCCGGCGACGGCGTGCTGGCCGAACTGCTGGCCCCGCATTCGCACCGGTATGTCTGCCTGGATTCCAGCACCAAGGTCGTGCTCGCCGCATCCGCGCGCCTGCGCAAGCTGGAGAACGTGGAAGTACAGGAAGGCGACATGCACGAGCTGCCGTTCCCCGATGCCAGTTTCGACCTGGTCGTGCTTATGCACGCGCTGACCTACGCCGATCACCCCGCGCGCGCGGTCGAGGAAGCCGGTCGCGTGCTGCGTCCCGGCGGTCGCCTCTTGCTGACCAGTCTGGCCAGCCACGAGCACCGTTCGGTGGTCGATGCCTACGGCCACGTGAACCTGGGTTTCAGCGAGAAGGAGCTCAGCCGCTTCGCGACCAGGGCGGGCGTCAACATCGAAAGCTGCGAAACCGTCACCCGCGAACGCCGTCCCCCGCACTTCGAGGTGATCGCGCTGATGGGCCGCAAACCCGCCGCCCCGCCACGCAAAGCCGCCAAGACCGGCAGCCGCAAGGCGACGAGCTGAGGAGCCCATGATGCAGACCCAGCCCTGGCTCCATCCGGAACGTGCTGAAGCGCTGCAGCGCGGCTTGCGCGAGCGCATCCTGGTCATCGACGGTGCGATGGGCACGATGATCCAGCAGCACGGTTTCGAGGAGGCCGATTTCCGCGGCGAGCGTTTTGCCGAAGGCTTTGATCGCGAACGCGTGATCGAGGCGCACGCCCACGGACCCGGCTGCGGCTGCGCGCGCGACCAGCGCGGCAACAACGACCTGCTGAGCCTGAGCCGGCCACAGGTCATCCAGGACATCCACGCGGGCTACCTCGCCGCCGGCGCGGATCTGGTCGAGACCAACACGTTCAACTCGACCGCGACCTCGCTGGGCGACTACGGCCTGCAGCACCTCGCGCGCGAGCTCAACGAAGCCGGCGCGCGCCTGGCCCGTGCCGCCTGCGACGCCGCCGAGGCGGCGACCCCCGACCAGCCGCGCTTCGTGATCGGCGTGCTCGGCCCGACCAGTCGCACCGCGTCATTGAGTCCGGACGTCAACCGGCCCGGCTTCCGCGCGGTCAGCTTCGACGAGCTGCGCATCGCCTACCGCGAGGCAGCCGAGGGCCTGATCGATGGCGGTGCCGACGTGTTGATGGTGGAAACCGTGTTCGACACGCTCAACGCGAAGGCGGCCCTGTTTGCGATCGCCGAAGCGTTCGAGGCGCGCGGCGGGCGCTTGCCGGTGATGGTTTCCGGCACCATCACCGATGCCTCCGGGCGCACCCTGTCGGGGCAGACCGCCGAGGCGTTCTGGTACTCGGTCCGTCACGCGCAGCCGCTGTCCATCGGCCTGAACTGCGCGCTGGGGGCGAAAGAGCTGCGGCCGCATGTCGACACCCTGTCGCGCATCGCCGACACCCATGTCAGCGCACACCCCAACGCGGGCCTGCCCAATGCGTTTGGCGGTTATGACGAGACGCCCGAGGACATGGCCGGGATGCTGCGCGAGTTCGCCCAGTCCGGGCTGCTGAACCTGGTGGGCGGCTGCTGCGGCACCACACCGGCCCATATCGCCGCGATCGTCGAGGCCGTGCGCGGTCTTGCACCGCGTGAAATCCCCCGGCTGTCCGACGCGGTGTAACGGAAGAAAGTCATGGCCACCCTCGCCCGCCACACCCGCCTCAGTGGATTGGAACCGCTGACGATCACGCCCGAAAGCAACTTCATCAACGTCGGCGAACGCACCAACGTCACCGGCAGCGCGCAGTTCAAGAAGCTGATCAAGGACGACTGCTTCGACGAGGCGGTCGCCGTCGCCCGGCAACAGGTCGAGAACGGCGCCCAGGTACTCGACGTCAACATGGACGAGGGCTTGCTGGATTCCGAGCAGGCGATGGTCACCTACCTCAACCTGATTGCCGCCGAGCCCGACATCGCCCGCATCCCGGTGATGGTCGACAGCTCGAAGTGGAGCGTGATCGAGGCCGGGCTGAAATGCCTGCAGGGCAAGGGCATCGTCAACTCGATCTCGATGAAGGAAGGCGAGGACGAGTTCCTGCGCCAGGCGCGGCTGGTGCGCCGCTACGGCGCGGCCGTGGTGGTGATGGCGTTCGACGAGGAAGGCCAGGGCGACACCGTGCAGCGCAAGGTCGATATCTGCTCGCGCGCCTACCGGCTGCTGACCGAGGAGGTCGGCTTCCCGCCCGAGGACATCATCTTCGACCCCAACGTGTTCGCGATCGCCACCGGCATCGAGGAGCACAACGATTATGCGGTCGCCTTCATCGAGGCTGCCCGCGAGATCAAGCGCCGTTTTCCGTACTGCCATGTCTCCGGCGGCGTTTCCAACGTCAGCTTCTCGTTCCGCGGCAACGAGCTGGTGCGCCAGGCCATCCACGTCGTGTTCCTGTACCACGCGATCAGGGCCGGCATGGACATGGGCATCGTCAATGCCGGCGCGCTGCCGCTGTACGACACCCTGGATCCCGAGTTGCGTCACGCGGTCGAGGACGTGGTGCTCAACCGCAACCCGGAGGCCACCGAGACGCTGCTGGCGCTGGCCGAGCGCTACCGCGGCAGGAAGGGCGAGAAGCGGGTCGAGGATCTGTCCTGGCGCGAGCAGCCGGTGCGCGCACGGCTGAGCCACTCGCTGGTGCAGGGCATCGACCAGTGGATCGTTGAGGACACCGAGGAGGCACGCGCCGAAGCCGCCCGTCCGCTGGACGTCATCGAAGGCGCATTGATGGACGGCATGAACGTCGTCGGCGACCTGTTCGGCGCCGGCAAGATGTTCCTGCCGCAGGTGGTCAAATCGGCGAGGGTGATGAAGAAGGCCGTGGCCTACCTGCTGCCCTTCATCGAGGCCGAGAAGCTGCGCACCGGCGACACCGGCAAGACCAACGGCAAGATCGTCATGGCAACCGTCAAGGGCGATGTCCACGACATCGGCAAGAACATCGTCGGCGTGGTCCTGGCCTGCAACAACTTCGAGGTGATCGATCTGGGCGTGATGGTGCCTTCGCAGGTGATCCTGGACCGCGCCATCGCCGAGAACGCCGACATGATCGGCCTCTCCGGCCTGATCACCCCGTCGCTGGAGGAAATGGGCCACGTCGCCCGCGAGATGCAGCGTCAGGGTTTCACCATGCCGTTATTGATCGGCGGTGCGACCACCTCGCGCGCGCACACCGCGCTGAAGATCGATCCGTTCTACAAGCCGGCCACGATCTGGGTCAAGGACGCCTCGCGCGCGGTCGGCGTGGCGCAGACCATGATCAGTCCCGAGCAGCGAGATGCGTTCGTCGCCTCCACCGCATCCGACTACGCCGAGATCCGCGAACGCCACCGCAACCGCGGCAGCGGCAAGCGGCTGGTGTCGCTGGAGAAGGCGCGCGGCCAGCGTTTCGACGGTGGCTGGGACGACTACACCCCGCCAGCGCCGAAGCAACCGGGCCTGCACGTCTTCGACGACTACCCGCTGGCCGAGCTGGTGGACCTGATCGACTGGACGCCGTTCTTCCAGGCCTGGGAACTGGCCGGCCGCTATCCGGCGATCCTCACCGACGAGGTGGTCGGCGCATCGGCCAGCGAACTGTTCCGCGACGCGCAGGCGATGCTCAAGCGCATCATCGATGAAAAATGGCTGACCGCGAAGGCGGTGTTCGCGCTGTGGCCGGCCAACAGCGACGGAGATGACGTGATCGCCCAGGTCGACGGCCGTGCCGAACCCATCCACTTCCTGCGCCAGCAGGTCGACAAGCCGGTCGAGCGCCCGGACTTCTGCCTGGCCGACTTCATCGCCCCGCGCGACAGCGGTAAACAGGACTGGATCGGCGCGTTCGCGGTCACGGCCGGCATCGGCATCGAGCCGCATATCCGGCGCTTCGAAGCCGACCACGACGACTACAACGCGATCCTGCTCAAGGCACTGGCCGACCGCCTCGCCGAAACCCTCGCCGAGCGTTTGCACCAGCGCGTGCGCAAGGAGTTCTGGGGTTACGCGCCCGATGAGTCGCTCGACGCGGAAGCGCTGATCGACGAGAAATACCTCGGCATCCGCCCCGCACCCGGCTACCCGGCCTGTCCCGAACACAGTGAGAAGGCGACGATCTTCCGCCTGCTCGACCCGACCACCAACGCCGGCATGCACCTGACCGAGAACTTCGCGATGACCCCGGCCGCGGCGGTGTCGGGCTACTACTTCAGCCATCCGCGCAGCCAGTACTTCGTCGTCGGCAGGGTATCGAAGGAACAGGCGGCCGATTACGCCCGCCGCAAAGGAGTCGACCTCGCCCAGGCCGAACGCTGGCTCGCCTCGAATCTGGATTACGACCCGGAATAAGGTTCCTCGCCGACTCCGGGGAAGTCGGTCGGGGCGCGACGTGCAGGCCTTCGCGGCGAATGTCCCCCGGCCTCCGCCTGCGGCGGATGCCTCCTCCTTTATTTCGCCGCGAAGGCCCGCACGTCGCGTCGGTGCTGCCGGATCGCAACGGTCGCGGACAGCTCGGCCACCGGGCCTGCTTTTCCGGAATCACCGCCAGACTGGAACGACGGGTGTGAATGCCCTTGGGTGTGAAATAAAGGAGGAGGCACCGGCTTCATCGGTGCCGGGGGACATTCACACACAAGGGCATTCACACCCGGCGCCGCGGCCACCCAGAGATGCCGCGCTTTCCCCTCGCATGAAGGAAAAATCCGGAATAGGCCCGCCATCTGTATCAGATCTGGGCTGATGTATCACCAGACCAGATCGTCAGGCACCTGGTACTGCGGATCGGCGTAGGGATCGTCGGCAGCAGGCGCATCGTGATCGACCTTCAGGGCGACCGACGGCGCGAAGACCTGCTCGGCCTGTGCCAGCAGCTCGGCGGTGACCAGCAGGTAGCGCCCGTCCATCTGCAGCACGCCCAACTCACCGGCATTCAACGCCTTGAGCTGATCGGCGGTGACATGGATGCGCTTGATCTTGCCGCCGTACGGGAAATGCCGGGCGATATCGGCCGCTTCGTCATTGAGGGCCTTGCCCTTCACCAGTTCGGCCAGCCGCGCGCGTGCTTCCCGCCGCAGGCGCGCTTCGTCCTGCCTGGCCTTTTCCGCCGCAATGCGCTCGTCCTTCTCGCGCTGGGCACGGATGGCGTAGGCCTTGGCCAGGTCGATGTCCTCGCGCGAGCGCGGGCTGCCCGATGCCGGCCGGCCCTTCCCGCCACGGGACTGACCGGGACGGCCGGCTCCCGTAGGAGACGGGCCAGACGGCTTGTCCGACCGGTTCGCCGCAGCACTGGTCTGAGGGTTCGACGGCGCACCAGCGCGCCGCCCGCCCCGCGCATCCACTCCTTTACGATCCGGGCGGCCGTCGCGCGGATGGCCCGTGGAACGCTTGGGTTCCGGGGCCGGCTTGAAGCCCAGGCCCAGCAATTGGTTACGGAGTGTGTCGTTCATATCGATCTTTACCGGACCCGCCACGTGCGCGGGAAACAACCGCTCAGTAATGCGGCGGCGGGGGCTCGCTGGCCGGATCGGCCGAGAGCGGATTGGACGTCAGGGAGAGTCGCAGCTGCTTCAGCTCCTGCAGCGCGCGATGCAGCAACAAGGCATTGCGTGCCTCCTCGTCGCGGGCGGCGGCAAGCGCATCGCTGAGTTCGCCGATGTGGTGTTCCTGGAACGACAGCCGGGTTTCCAGATCGACCAGACGTTGCTCGATGGCGGTCTCCGATGAAGCATTCATTGGGCAGGCGAGCTCCTGATCGATCGGCCACGACCGATGCCGTAATAGGCGATACCGGCCGCTTCCACCTCATCGGGTTGGTACAGGTTGCGCCCGTCGAAAATGGCCGCATCGGCGAGCTCCCGGCCGAGGCGGGAAAAATCCGGGCTGCGGAACTGCTTCCATTCGGTCACCACCACCAGCGCATCGGCACCGGCCAGCGCGGCGTATTCCGAATCGCACAGCTGCAGGTCCTCGCGCTCGCCGAAGATGCGCCGGGTTTCGGACGCCGCCTCGGGATCGAACGCCTGCACCTTCGCGCCGGCCGCCCACAACTGCTCCAGCAATCGCCGGCTCGGCGCGGCGCGCATGTCATCGGTGTTGGGCTTGAAGGCCAATCCCCACAACGCGAAGGTCCTGCCGGCCAGCGAGCCGCCGTAATGGCGCTGGATCAGCTCGAACAGGTGGCTTTTCTGGCGCTCGTTGACCGCTTCCACCGCATCCAGCAGGCGCGGCTCGAAGCCGTGCTGATGGGCCGTGCGCGCGAGTGCCTGCACGTCCTTGGGGAAACACGAGCCGCCGTAACCCGCGCCCGGATAGATGAACTGCCAGCCGATGCGCGGGTCCGAGCCGATGCCCTGGCGGACCATCTCGACATCTGCGCCGACGCGTTCGGCGATGTTGGCGATCTCGTTCATGAAGCTGATCTTGGTCGCCAGCATGGCGTTGGCGGCGTACTTGGTCAGCTCCGCCGAGCGCACGTCCATGACCACGAACCGATCATGGCTACGCACGAACGGGGCATACAGGCGGCGCATCGTCTCCACGGCTTCGACATCATCAGTGCCGATGACGACCCGATCCGGACGCATGAAGTCGTTGACCGCATCGCCTTCCTTGAGGAACTCGGGGTTGGACACGACCTCGAAACCGACCTGCACGCCACGCGCCGCCAATACGGCGGCGATCGTGGCCCGCACCTTGTCGGCGGTCCCGACAGGAACGGTCGATTTGTCCACCACCAGCGCCGGCGTCTCCAGGTGCTCGCCGATGGTGTTCGCCACCGCCAGCACATACTGCAGATCGGCACTGCCGTCCTCGTCGGGCGGCGTGCCGACCGCGATGAAGATCACCTCGCCGTGGGCGATCGCCTCGGCCGGGTCGGTGGTGAACCGCAACCGCCCGGCAGCGTGGTTCGCACGCACCATCGGCGCCAGGCCCGGCTCGAAGATCGACACCTGGCCCCGGTTGAGCCCTTCCACCTTGGTCTGGTCGATATCGACACAGATGACGTCATGACCGACTTCCGCCAGGCAGGTGCCGGTGACCAGACCGACATAGCCGGTGCCGAAAATGCTGACGCGCATGTGATGTACCTCTAGCTTGAAATAATTGCGGCAGAACCCGGGCCGTCGGAATGCTTCTGGGTGCGAAACCCGGTTACTGCTGGGCCGGCGCCTGCACGATGTCCAGCAACTCGACCTCGAACACCAGCACCGCGTTCGGCCCGATCGGGCCGCCCGGTGTGCCGGTCGCGCCGTAACCCAGATCGCTGGGGATCCAGAAGCGGTAGGTGCTGCCGACCGGCATCAACGCGATGCCTTCGGTCCAGCCCGGCACGACCTGCTGCAGGGAAAACACCGCCGGCTCGCCACGGTCATGCGAGCTGTCGAAGGTCTCGCCATCCAGCAGGGTGCCCTTGTAATGCACGCGCACCACGTCGTCCGCGGCTGGCTTCGGGCCGGTGCCTTCGGTCAGCACCTGGTATTGCAGGCCCGAGGCGGTGGTCTTTACGTCCGGCTTGGCGGCATTGGCGGCCAGGAAAGCCTCGCCCTCGGCCTTGTTCTTTTCCGCCGCGGCGGTCATCTCTGCGGCGCGCTTGGCCTGCAGCCGCTGGCCGAAGGCCTCGGCCACCTGGGCGGCCTGCTCGTCGGTCATCAGCGACTCGCCGCCGGCCAAGCGGGTCTTGATCGCCTTGGACAGCGTGTCGATGTCGATCTCGTCCTTGACCGGTTCCAGCGACTTGGCCAGGTCCAGGCCGATCATGTAACTGACCTGCTCCTTTTCATTGGCCAGACCCTTGATCTTGAGCGTGTCGACGGAGCCCGCTTCTGCGGTCTTGTCAGTCTTGACGGTATCGGCCTTGTCGCCCGGCTGGCAGGCGGTGATCGCCAGGGACAAGGTGGCGGCGGCCAGGATGGCAGCGGCGTGGCGCGGGAACTGGATCATGAACATGGAACTCCTGGAAATGGGACGCAGGGCGTGAGGGGACCGATAGCGGACACGACGCGAGCTACCGGCGCGCCCGACATCAAGGTCGGGCGCGCGATTTTGGCGCTGGGCTGAACCTGTAACGCCATGCGGCGGCGCCGTGGCGGCAGGGCCGCTTGCACCGCCCTGCCGTCACGCTGTCCACCTGCCGCTGTTACTTGATGATGGCCTGCAGTTCGACATCGAACACCAACGTCGCATTCGGGCCGATCGGACCACCCGGGGTGCCCTTGCTGCCGTAGGCCAGATCGCCGGGAATCCAGAAGCGGTACTTGCCACCCACCGGCATCAGGCCCAGGCCTTCGGTCCAGCCGGCGATGACCTGATTGAGACCGAACTCGGTCGGCTCGCCGCGCTCGTAGGAGCTGTCGAATACCGTGCCGTCCAGCAGCTTGCCCTCGTAGTTGACCCGGACCCGGTCCGTCGCACGCGGGCGCTCGCCCGACCCCTGGCGCAACACCATGTACTGCAGGCCCGATGGGGTGCTGAACACGCCCTTGACCTGCTTGTTGGTGGCCAGGAACTGCTCGCCTTCGGCACGGTTGGCATCGCCCACTGCCTGTGCCTTGGCGGCCATCTCGCCCTGCATCTTCTGCGAGAACGCATCGCGCACCGCATTGATCTGGGCCTCGTCCAGCAACAGCTTGTCGCCCGCGAACGTCGCCCGCACGCCTTGCAGCAACACCGGCAGGTCCAGCTCGTCCTTGATCGACACCAGCGAGCGGCCCACGTCGGCACCGACCAGGTAGGCGACCTTCTGCTTGTCGACTTCGGGAATCTGGGCGTCCGCAGGCGCCTGCCCGGCACGCGAGGCAATCCGCATCATCAAGGCCTGGCCGGTGACCTGGACATCGGCTTCCGCAATCAGCGGATCCTTGCCCTGGAAGGCATTGCTGATCGCGCGTTCAAACGCGGCCAGATCGATATCCGGCGCCGCCGGGGTGATGGAGCGGGCGATATCGTGGCCCACCATGTAGCTGGCCTTGTCGCGGTCGGTAGTAAGCAAATTCTTGTCCTGGGCTGGAGCGTTCTGCGCGGCGGCAGCAACGGGTAATACCACCACGGCGCCCAACAGCGTCGCAGAGGTCAACAACACGGCAGCGCCGCGCACGAAAGGCTTCATCCGGATTGCTCCTGTCGGTCGCCATGGGGATGGCGCAAAGGCGTCTATTGTCGCGACCCGGCGCACTGCGGGCAATCGCAAATCCTGAATCGCGTTGTGTTGCAGGCAATTCCCGTCACGGAACAGACGGATCGAGGTACCTCAGCGTGCGGGACGCGGGGTTTTCAGAGCTTTCTCGATCGCGCCGACCAACGCCTTGTCGCCCGGCTCGGTCTTGCTGCCGTAACTGGCCAGCAGCCGCCCATCGCGGCCGACCAGGTACTTGTGGAAGTTCCACCTGGGCGCCTCGCCGGCGGCTTCGGCCAGTTCGCGGTACAGCGCCGTGGCCTCATCGCCCACCACGTGGACCTTCTCGAACATCGGGAACTTCACCCCATAGGTCAGCGTGCAGAACTCGCGGATATCGTCCTCGCTCTGGAACTCCTGCTCCTTGAAATCCCCCGATGGGAAGCCGAGCACGGCGAAACCCTGACTCCCGTATTTGGCGTGCAGTGCCTCCAGCCCCTCGAACTGGGGCGTGAAACCGCATTTGCTGGCGGTGTTGACCACCAGCAGCACGTCGCCGGCATACGACTGGCGCAGGTTCACCGGTTGCTTGCCGGCCAGTGGCCGGAAGCTGTGGTCCAGCAGGCCCGTGGCCGCGCCGGCCAGGCCAGCGATCAGTATGGTGCCGGCGATGACGGCGACAGGGAAGGCAAGACGGCGCATGACGGTATCTGCAAAAGACGGTGGCTAAGTATGTCCTTTGTCATGCGACAAAGTAGTTGACGCCGCGTGTCTTGGTGTTATAGTTGCATACAACACCGACTGACCAATCAGCAAGATGTGTCCATGAACCGCGAGATCAACAACACGCTTTCCGCACTGGTCGCCAGTGGCGCACTGCTGGTCGCCGTGCTGGTACTGGCATCGCCGGCCACGTCCGACATTTCGCAGATCGGCCAGGACTCCACCCGGATTGTCGGGATCGACACCGACGCCCTGTTGGCCGATGCCATGGAGCAAGCGACCTCGGCCAGCGATTCAGACTCCATTTCAACCGGCTCCATTTCAACCAGTTCCACCTCAACAGACACCACTTCCACGCGCTCTACAGGGACGAGCTCGCGATGGCATCACGGCTCCCTCGCGATGCCCTACTTCTCATTCGTTCCCCGGGGTTGACCCAATGACCGCATTCCAATGGAGCGATGGCGCTCCGATCTATCGCCAGCTGAAAGAGCGCGTCGTGGCAATGATGCTCGACGGCGTGCTCAAGCCCGGTGACGCCCTGCCCTCCGTCCGGCAGGTCGCCGCCGACTACCAGCTCAATCCAATCACGGTCTCGCGCGCCTACCAGGAGTTGGTGGACGAGGCCCTCGTCGAAAAACGCAGGGGTCTGGGCATGTACATGACCGAAGGTGCGGCAAAAAAACTGCTCGCAAGCGAGCGCACCCGCTTCCTCACCGAGGAATGGCCGCTGGTGCTGGAACGCATCACGCGACTGGGGCTGAGCACCGAAGAGCTGCTGGCTCCCGTATCGATCAAGGCAGGTGCCCGATGAATGCCGCCATCCAACCCGTTGCGGGCACCGGCAATGCCGTGGTCACTGCAAACAACCTGCGCAAGCTCTACAGGAACAAGGCCGCGCTGGACGGCGCCAGCTTCACGATCCCGGCCGGCCGCATCGTCGGGTTGATCGGCCCCAACGGCGCGGGCAAGACCACCGCGCTGAAGGCGATGCTCGGCCTGATCCCGTTCGAAGGCCAGATGAGCGTCCTGGGCCGGGACCCGCGCACTTCGCGCGACGAGTTGATGCGCGATGTGTGCTTCATCGCCGATGTCGCCGTGCTGCCGCGCTGGATCCGGGTCGGCGAGGCGATCGAGTTCGTCGCCGGGGTGCACCCGCGCTTCGACCGCGCCCGCTGCGAACGCTTCCTCAAGGGCACCAAACTGACCCCGAAAATGCGCGTACGCGAGCTGTCCAAGGGCATGATCGTGCAGCTCCACCTGGCCCTGGTGATGGCGATCGACGCCCGCCTGCTGGTGCTCGACGAACCCACCCTGGGCCTGGACATCCTCTATCGGAAGCAGTTCTACCAGCGCCTGTTGGAGGACTATTTCGACGAGGACAAGACGATCCTCATCACCACCCACCAGGTCGAGGAGGTCGAGCACATCCTCACCGACGTGATGTTCATCCGCGACGGCAAGATCGTCCTGGACAGCGAGATGGACACCCTCGGCGAGCGCTTCGTCGAGGTGCTGGTCAACGCCGACCAGCTTGAACCGGCACGGGCGCTGAACCCGCTGGACGATCGCTCGCTGCCGTTCGGCAAGACCGTGATGCTGTTCGATGGCGTGCCGCGCGACCAGCTCGACGCATTGGGCGAAACCCGCACGCCGGGACTCGCCGACCTGTTCGTCGCCACCATGAAAGGGACCTACGCATGAACGCCGTTGTCGAATCCCGTTCCGTGCCGCAGCCGGCGGCACCCCACCCCATCCACGCCACCCACAAGTTCAGGTTGCTGCTGCGACGAGAGTTCTGGGAGCACAAGGGCGGTTTCCTGTGGGCGCCGCTGATCGCCGGCGGCATCTCCCTGCTGCTGACGCTGATGGCGGTGATCGTCGGCGAAGTCGCCGCGCAACGCGCCATCGGCTCCGGCAAGCTCACGATCGACGGCAATGTCGTGGTCAACGGCCTGGATCTGAGCGTGCTCAGCGGCAAGCTGGATGCGGAAAAGATGCAGCAGCTCGCCCAGGGCATCGACCTGTCGCTGCTGATGGCGGCGCTGTGGCCCTTCATCGTGCTCGCGTTCGTGGTGTTCTTCTATTGCCTGGGCGCGCTGTACGACGACCGCAAGGACCGCAGCGTGCTGTTCTGGAAATCGCTGCCGCTGTCGGACGCCCAGACCGTGCTGTCCAAGGCGGTCAGCGCCACCCTGGTGGCACCGTTGCTGGCCGTGGCCGCCGGCGTGGCGACCATGCTCGGCTTCATGGTGTTGCTGAGCGCCGTGGTGCTGTTGCACGGCGGCAATCCGGTCGCGCTGCTGTGGGGGCCGGGCAATCCGCTCAACGTGCTTGCCAGCCTGCTTGCCACAGTACCGGTGTTCGCATTGTGGTCGTTGCCGACCGTCGGCTGGCTGCTGCTGTGCTCGGCCTGGGCGCGGACCAAGCCGTTCCTGTGGGCCATCATGGTGCCGCTGTTCGCCGGCATCTTCGTCAGCTGGTTCGAACTGATGAAGGTGTTCAACCTCGACTCGTCGTGGTTCTGGTCGAACGTGGTCGGACGCATGCTGCTTGGCACGGTTCCCGGCGCGGACCTGCTCTACCGCGGCAACGCCAGCAGCATGACCGGACCCGACAGCGCGCAGGGCCTGCTGGAATACCTCTCCGCCAGCAACACCCTGTCCAGCCTGGCGATGCCGGAACTCTGGATCGGCGTGGTCGCCGGCGCCGCGATGATCTTCGTCGCCATCCGCCTGCGCCGCTGGCGCGACGAAGGCTGATCTGACCGACCGGTCAGCCAAACCAACCTGCCGGCTGAAGCGCCGGCAGGGGCCACACAACTGGAGAACCCGATGCGCAAGATCATCCTCGGCTGCGTCATTCTCGGCAGCACCGTGCTGTTGCCCCTGGCTGCGATGGCCGGCCCGTCCTGCAAGCATTCCGCGCCACGCGACCTCAGCCTCGACCTGGGCGGCGTCAGGACGGTGCTGTTCGAGGTCGGCCCCCACGACCTCCAGGTCCGGGCCAGCGCCACGCCCGACAACCGCGTCGAAGGAGTGGCCTGCGCCTCGGATGTCAAGTACCTGCCCGAACTCACACTCGACCAGGTGAAGTCCGGTGACCGGCTCACCGTGCGTCTGCTGCGCAATGGCGGCTCCGGCAGCGGCGGCATCTTCAACCTGTTCGGCAAGAAGCACTACGGCTACATGAAGTTGCGGGCCGGCGTACCGGACGATGTGCTGGTCCAGCTCAAGGTCGGCTCGGGCGATGCCGGCATCGACGGCGCGCACGAGGCCCGTATCGACATCGGCTCCGGCGACGCCACGGCCACCCGCATCCGCGGCACGCTCACCGCGAGCGTGGGTTCCGGCGACCTCGTTGCGGAGGACATCGGCGCCTTGCAGCTGCTGTCGGTGGGTTCGGGCGACGCGACGGTCCGCACGATCCGCGGTGCCACGAAGATCGGCAGCATCGGTTCCGGCGACCTGGGAATCACCGGCAGCCGGGGCCCGGTCGACATCGGCTCGGTCGGCTCCGGGGATGTCGAGCTGCGCGACATCGGCGGCGACATCACCGTCGGCTCGATCGGCTCGGGCGACATCGAGGTCAATGGCGCGCGCGGCGACCTCGTCGTGCGCTCGGCCGGAAGCGGCAACGTCGACCACCGCGGCGTCGAAGGCACGGTCGACCTCCCGCGAAAGCACTGACGCTCGCCATAGCCCTCAACAACAAGGAATCAGCATGAACATCCGCCCTGCCCGCCTCGTACTGCCGCTGATCTGCCTGTCCTGGCTCGCCGCCTGCGCCAATCCGGCCAGCAACTCCCACGACGCCGTGACCGACGGCCTGAGCCACGCCTCCGAGCAGATCCGCGGCGCGTCCGACAAGGTCAGGGAGGAACTCGCCCACGGCAATATTTCGCTGTCCAGCGATGACGCCAACGCGCCGGACGCGGCCATCACGCCGCAGGGCGAGCTGCTGATCGACGGCCACAAAGTGGCCACCGACGCGACCCAGCAGGCCCTGCTGATGGACTACCGGACGCAACTCGCCGGCATCGCCCAGGCCGGTGCCAACATCGGCCTGCAGGGCGCCGATCTGGCGATGAAGGCGATGGGCGAAGCGGTGAAAGGCGTCTTCAACGGCGCCAGTGAGGACGACATCAAGCGCGCCGTGGAAGCCCAGGCCAGCGGCATCGAACAGGAAGCCAGGAAGCTCTGCGATCGCCTTCCGGCCCTGCTGTCGGCCCAGCAGAAACTGGCCGCGGCGCTCCCGGAGTTCAGGCCCTACGCCTCGATGGAGCAGTCGGAAATCGACGACTGCCACAACAATGGCTTCTTCGATGCGGATCGGGGCCAGACACGAAGCGAGGCGCGCGACCAGATGCGCAATGCGACCCGGACCGGCATCCGCAACGGGATTCGCGGCAGCATCCAGCGCGTCGCCCAAGCCGCTGGCATCGCCAGCGCCGGCACCGGTGACACGGTTGAGATCAACGGCGTCCGCTTCCTGCTGCCGCCGGGCGGCGTGTCGACCGAGGCGGCCAACGGTGTCACCCGTATCGAAGTCAGCAATGGGCTGCGGGTGAAACTGGTCGATGGCGAACTGTGGATCAATGGCAAGCGCTATCCCGCCCCGAAAGCCGGCGGCGAAATCGATCTGCGCACACCTGACACGGTCAAGGTGGACGGAGCCGTGGTCAGCGCGATCTGACCCGGGCGCATCGACACGGGTCGAGCCCTACCGCTGGATCCCGCCCCGGGTCAGCGCGACCGGATCCAGCAGGTGCCGCAATGCCTGCTCGGTCATGCCGGTGACTTCCACCGCCACCTCCAGCACCGGGCGCTGCTGCCTGTAGGCCTGCTTGGCAATCGCCGCGGCCTTCTCGTAGCCGATCACCGGGTTGAGTGCGGTGACCAGGATCGGATTGCGCTGCAGCGCATCGGCAACGACGTCGCGACGCACCTGCAGGCCGGCGATCACGTTGTCGGCCAGCAACCGCATGGTGTTGCCCAGCAGGCCGATCGAATCCAGCAGGTCCAGCGCGATCAGCGGCAGCATCACGTTGAGCTGGAAGTTGCCGCTCTGCCCGGCCACGGTGATCGCGGTGTGGTGGCCCATCACCTGCGCACAGACCATGCAGGCCGCCTCCGGGATCACCGGATTGACCTTGCCCGGCATGATCGAACTGCCCGGCTGCAACGCCGGCAACTCGACTTCGCCCAGCCCCGCCAATGGCCCGGAATTCATCCAGCGCAGGTCGTTGGCGATCTTCATCACCGCCACCGCCAGCACGCCGAGTTGCCCGGACAGTTCCACCGCATCGTCCTGCGATGCCAGCCCTTCGAACTTGTTCTCGGCCGACTCGAACCGGGTTTTGGCCAGCCTCGACAACGCCTTCGCCATCGCCTTGCCGAAACGCGGGTCGGCATTGATGCCGGTGCCGATGGCCGTGCCGCCAATGGGCAGCCGGCGCAGACGCTTGAGCGTGTCCTCGATCCGCGCCTGCGCCGAGGCCAGCTGCGCCGACCACGCACCGAACTCCTGCGCGAATGTCAGCGGCATGGCGTCCATGAGGTGGGTGCGGCCGGTCTTGGTGATCCTGCCCAGCGCCTTGCCGCGCCGGTCGATGGTCCGTCGCAGGTGCTTGAGCGAAGGCAGCAGCGATTCGACCGTGGCCAGTTGCGCCGACACCCGCAGCGCGGTCGGGATCACGTCGTTCGAACTCTGGCCCAGATTGACGTCATCGTTGGGATGCACCGCCTTGCCGCGCACCGAGCGCGAGGCGAGCGTGGCGATCACCTCGTTGGCATTCATGTTGCTGGAGGTACCCGAGCCGGTCTGGAACACGTCGATCGGGAAGTGGGCATCGAAGTCGCCGGCCGCGACACTCAGCGCGGCCTTGTGGATCGCCGCCGACCGGCCCTTGGGCAACAGGCCAAGATCGCCGTTGACCTGGGCCGCCGCCGCCTTGACCAGCCCCAGCGCGCGGATGAATCCACGCGGCATCGGCCGGCCGGAAATTGGAAAATTCTCCACCGCGCGCTGGGTCTGCGCGCCCCACAAGGCATCGGCGGGCACCTGGAGCTCGCCCATGCTGTCGTGTTCGATGCGGTAATCCTGCCTGGCCATGACGTCCTCCGTATGAAGAAGTCGAGGATACGCCGGCGCGGTAATGCTTTCGTGGAAGAGCGCATGGAGTACGCATCGAGCGCGCGCGGCCATGCACATGGCGCTCGTGGGCATTGCGTCGGCAAGTCACTATGCAGGAGCGACGTCAGTCGCGAACGCGCCGAGTCCGCAGCGGCGACGTGGCTCGATGGATCCAGAGGTCTCCGCCATCTGCTCTTGCCGCCCGCCGCGAGTGGGCGCTCGCTGGCCCGTGCAACGGTGTACAGGTCGCGACTCACGTCGCTCCTACATGTTCCGTACGTGTCCGGGCTTGTGCGCGGCGGTGGAACCGGCCGCGCGGTAGAATGCGCGGCCGTCTCACCAGCCCTGATGCCATGCCCGCCAACATCGATTCCCGCCTGCTCGCCCTGTCTCCGCTTGATGGCCGCTATGCCGGCAAGGTCGATGCGCTGCGACCGATCTTCTCCGAGTTCGGCCTGATCAAGGCGCGGGTCAAGGTCGAGGTCGAATGGCTGCTGGCGCTGGCCGGCGAACCCGGCATCGAGGAACTGGCTCCGTTCTCGGCGGAAGCCACCGCACGCCTGCGCGCCCTCGCCGATGGCCTGTCGGTCGAAGACGCGGCGCGGGTCAAGGAGATCGAGCGCACCACCAACCACGACGTCAAGGCGGTGGAGTATTTCATCAAGGAACGACTGGCCGGTGACGCCGAACTGGGCCCCGCGCTTGAGTTCGTCCACTTCGCCTGCACCTCCGAGGACATCAACAACCTGAGCTACTCGTTGATGCTCAACGAGGCGCGCAACACGGTGATGGTGCCGCGGCTGGACGAGTTGATCGCCAGGCTGCGCGCGATGGCGCACGAATACGCCGCCCTGCCGATGCTCTCGCGCACCCACGGCCAGACCGCCTCGCCGACCACCGTCGGCAAGGAGATCGCCAATGTCGTCGCCCGCCTGCTGCGCCAGCGCGAGACCCTGATCGCCGTACCGATGCCGGGCAAGATCAACGGCGCGGTCGGCAACTACAACGCCCACGTGGCTTCATACCCCGACATCGATTGGCCGAAGTTCTCGGAAAGCTTCGTCATCTCGCTGGGCCTGACCTGGCAGCCCTACACCACCCAGATCGAGCCGCACGACGGCATCGCCGAGCTGTGCGACGTGCAGAAGCGCATCGACACCATCGCCATCGACCTGTGCCGCGACATCTGGGGCTACATCTCACTGGGCTACTTCAAGCAGTCGGTGAAGGCCGGCGAAGTCGGCAGCTCGACGATGCCGCACAAGGTCAACCCGATCGACTTCGAGAACGCCGAGGGCAACTTCGGCATCGCCAGCGCCCTGCTGGAGCATTTTTCCGCCAAGTTGCCGATCAGCCGCTGGCAGCGCGACCTGACCGACTCGACCGTGCTGCGCGCGCTGGGCACCGCGTTCGGCCATGCGCTGATCGGCATTGACGCCCTGCTGCGTGGCCTGGGCAAGCTGTCGGCCAATCCCGAGCGGCTGGCCGCCGACCTGGACGCGTCCTGGGAGGTATTGGCGGAAGCCGTGCAGACCGTGATGCGCCGCCACGGCCTGCCCAATCCGTACGAACAGCTGAAGGAACTGACCCGCGGCCACGGCATCAACGAGGCCTCGATGCGTGAATTCATCAGCGGGCTGGATCTTCCCGCTGACGCCAAAAAGCGGCTGTTGGAAATGACGCCCGGCAGCTACACCGGCCACGCCGAAAAGCTCGCCCGCGGGATATAGGGACGACCTGAAGAATCGTCGTCATGAGTGAATCGAGCCAGCCAGTGCCACCCATCGAGATCGACGCGCGCACCCTGCCGCCACTGGGCATGGCGCCCGCCGACTTCCTGCGCGACTACTGGCAGAAGCGCCCGCTGCTGATCCGCAATGCATTCCCCGACTTCGCCTCGCCCATGCAGCCCGACGACCTCGCCGGGCTGGCCTGCGAAGACGGCGCGCTGTCGCGGCTGATCGCGCACGACAAGGCGAACGACAGCTGGACTGTCCAGCACGGGCCGTTCCCGGAGGAGATGTTCCCGGACCTGCCGCGTCAGGACTGGACCCTGCTGGTGCAGGACGTGGACAAATGGGATGTCGACGTCGCCGATCTGATCCGCCACTTCAGCTTCCTGCCGCGCTGGCGGATCGACGACGTGATGGTGTCGTTTGCCGCGCCGGGCGGATCGGTGGGCGCGCATGTCGACCAGTACGACGTGTTCCTGCTGCAGGCCGTCGGTCACCGTCGCTGGCAGATCGATGCGACCGACAGCCCGCCACTGGAGTTCCGCGACGATGTCGAACTGCGGCTGCTGCGGCAGTTCACTGCCAGCCACGACTGGGTGCTCGGCCCCGGCGACATGCTCTACCTGCCCCCGGGCGTGCCTCACCACGGCGTCGCCGAGGACGCGTGCCTGACCTTCTCCTTCGGCATGCGTGCACCGTCGGCGGCGGAGTTGCTCGGCGACTTGGTCGACACGCTGGCCGCGACCGCGGACGACTCGCTGCGTTACCGCGACCCCGACCTCACGCCAGCCAATGACCCCGGCGAGATCGACGCCGCCGCGATGACGCGGGTAATCGCCGCGCTGGACCTGTTGCGCAGCAGCAATCCGGAGCAACTGGGCGACTGGTTCGGCAACTTCATCACCGTTTACCGCAACGCGGTCGATGTGGTCCCGCCGGAACTGCCGCCGGGCGAGCTGCCGCGCTCGCGCATCGAGATCGAATGGGACCTGCAGCACGGCGCCGTCCTGCACCGCCACCCGTACTCACGGATGGCCTGGCGCCAGTCCGCCGGCGGCGCGCGCTTGCATGCCAATGGCGAAGGCCACTCGTTGCCGGTGGCCGATGCAAAACTCATCGCGAACACCGCGACCCTGGATGGCACGACGTACGCCGCCCTGTCCGAAACCGGCCGCAACTGCGTCTTCGACCTCATCCAGGCCGGCCATTACCACCTCGCACTCGACGAGGACGACGAAGCATGAGCCCGGCATCCGCTTTTCGTGTCGAACCGGTCGACTACGACATCGGCCTGGCCGACCTGCGGGTCGTCCGGGAAACCGTGTTCGTGCGCGAACAGGGCGTTCCACTGGCCCTGGAATGGGACGATCTGGATCCGCATTGCCACCACGTCATCGCCCGCGACGGCAACGGCTGCCCGATCGGCACCGGCCGGCTCACCCCCGATCGCAGCATCGGCCGGATGGCGGTGCTGGCCGAATGGCGTGGCCGCGGCGTCGGCGATGCATTGCTGCGCGTCCTGATCGACCGGGGCCGCGACCTGGGTTGGCCGGAGTTGTCCCTGCACGCCCAGGTCCAGGCGATCGGCTTCTACGCCCGGCATGGCTTCCTGCCGCACGGCGAGCGGTTCCAGGAGGCCGGCATCGAACACCAGGCCATGCGCGCCTTGCTGGACGCGGACAATCCCGTCGGATCCCGCGCAGCCGCCATCGCCGCGACCCTGGGTGTGATCGGCAGCGCCCGACGCCAGCTGATCATCTACAGCCGCGAGCTGGATCCCGGCCTGCTCGACGCGCCCGAAGTGCTGGAAGCCCTGCGCCGCTTCGCCATCGGCCAGGGCGAGACGCGGGTCCTGCTGCACGACCCGGCGACTCCGCAGCGCACGCTGTCGCCGCTGATCACGCTGTCCCAGCGCCTGCCCAGCGTGTCCGCATTCCGCGCCATCAAGGAGCCGGGCGACCGGTCCTACCCATCGGCTTACCTCGCCAACGACCGCGGCGGCTATTACTTCCGCCCGCTCGCCGCGCGGCTGGAAGGCGAGACCCGCCTCGACGCCCCGGCGCGTGCGCGCCAGTTGCAAACGACTTTCGACGCCGTCTGGGAACGCTCCCGCCCCTGTACCGAATACCGGGCGCTGGGAATCTGAGCCCGGACACCGCCAGCGCGCATTGCAACCTGAACAGGGACGCACCCGCCCATGCGTTTATCTGCAACACCGCGTCCCATTTGCCCGTTTCCGCCAACTTCCGCCGCCGCCCTGCCTGCCCGAGCGGCTATAATTCGGGGCTTCGGGTGTCTGGAAAGCGGTTTTTGGGTCACCCGAAACACCTCCCTCTCCCTCTTTCGAGTTTAGCGACGCCATCGTGGCCAATCTCCTGAAGCAGTTCTCGCAGTCATCGCAGCTGGGTACCAGCGGCGCCTATATTGAAGACCTGTACGAGCAGTACCTGGTCTCCCCCGATAGCGTCGGGTCCGAATGGAAAGCCTATTTCGACGGCTTCTCGGGTCGCGAAGCCGGAGACGTGCCGCATTCGGCCGTCATCGACAGCATCATCGAGGCCGCCAGGCACGCCGGGAAGCCGGTCGCCGGGGGATCGGGTACCGCGGACGAGCGCGAACGCTTCGTCGGCAAGCTGATCACCGCCTACCGCTCGCGTGGCCATCTGGGCGCCGACATCGATCCGCTGGGCCTGGTGGAGAAGCCGGACGCGCCGGATCTCAACCTCGGTTTCCATGGCCTGTCCGGCAGCGACCTGGCCGACGAGTTCAGCACCGGCGGCGTCGCGGGCAAGGACCGGATGAAGCTGGGTGATCTGCTCAGCCTGCTCAAGGCGACCTATACCGGCTCGATCGGCAGCGAGTTCATGCATATCGCCGATGCCCAGCAACGTCGCTGGGTGTACGAGCGGCTGGAAAAGGCCGGCGGCAAGTACGGCCGCAGCGCCGACGACAAGCGCCGGATCCTGGACCGCCTGACCGCCGCCGAAGGACTGGAGCGCTACCTGCACACCAAGTACGTCGGCCAGAAGCGCTTCTCGCTGGAAGGCGGCGATGCGCTGATCCCGTTGATGGACACCACCATCCGCCGCGCCGGTGAGCAGGGCGCCAAGGACGTGGTGATCGGCATGGCCCACCGCGGCCGCCTCAACGTGCTGGTCAACACGCTGGGCAAGTCCCCGCGCAAGCTGTTCGACGAGTTCGAAGGCAAGTTCGACCACAACGAGCTGGCCCACGCCGGCGACGTGAAATACCACATGGGCTTCAGCGCCGATGTCGCCACTCCCGGCGGCCCGGTGCATCTCGCGCTGGCGTTCAACCCCTCGCACCTGGAAATCGTCGATCCGGTCGTGGCCGGTTCGGTGCGCTCGCGCCAGACCCGCCGCGGTGGCGACAGCCGCAAGCAGGTATTGCCGATCCTGATCCACGGCGACGCCGCTTTCGCCGGCCAGGGCGTGGTGATGGAACTGTTCCAGATGTCGCAGGCCCGCGGTTTCCGGGTCGGCGGGACGGTCCACATCGTGGTCAACAACCAGGTCGGCTTCACCACCAGCGCCCGCGAGGATGCCCGCTCCACGCTGTACTGCACCGACGTGGCCAAGATGGTCGGCGCGCCGATCCTGCACGTGAACGGCGACGACCCGGAAGCGGTCGCGTTCTGCGCCGAACTGGCGCTGGACTTCCGCAACACCTTCGGCAAGGACGTGGTCATCGACCTGGTCTGCTACCGCCGCCACGGCCACAACGAGGCCGACGAGCCGGCCGCCACCCAGCCGGTCATGTACCAGGTGATCCGCCAGCACAAGACCCCGCGCGAGCTCTACGCCGAGAAGCTGGTCGCCGAAGGCACCCTGTCGGCCGCGGACGCGCAGGCGGTGGTCGACAGCTACCGCGACAAGCTCGATGCCGGCGAGGTCACCACCGAACTGGTCGCCGTCAAGCCCGACGAGTTCACCGTCGACTGGACCAGGTTCCTCAAGGGCAAGCTGTCGGACGTGGTCGACACGACGTTCGACGCCGACAACCTCAAGCAGCTGGCCAAGCGGATCAACTCGATCCCGGCCGAGGTCAAGCTGCACCCGCGCGTGGCCAAGATCTACGAGGACCGCCGCAAGATGGCGGCCGGTGAACAGCCCGGCGACTGGGGCTTCGCCGAGAACCTGGCCTACGCCAGCCTGCTCAGCGACGGCTACAAGCTGCGCCTGGTCGGCCAGGACTGCGGTCGCGGTACGTTCTTCCACCGCCACGCGATCCTGCACGAGCAGACCACCGACGACTACTACCTGCCGCTGCGCGAGCTGGTGCAGGACCCGATGGACGTGGAGATCATCGACTCGCTGCTCAGCGAGGAAGCGGTGATGGCGTTCGAGTACGGCCATGCCACCGCCGACCCGAACACGCTGGACATCTGGGAAGCGCAGTTCGGCGACTTCGCCAACGGCGCGCAGGTCGTCATCGACCAGTTCCTGTCCTCCGGCGAGGCCAAGTGGGGCCGGCTGTGCGGGCTGGCGCTGTTCCTGCCGCACGGTTACGAAGGCCAGGGCCCGGAGCACAGCTCGGCACGCCTTGAGCGCTTCCTGCAGCTGTGCGCGCTGGACAACATGATGGTGTGCACGCCGACCACCCCGGCGCAGGCGTACCACATGATCCGTCGCCAGATGCACATGCAGACCCGCAAGCCGCTGGTGGTGATGACGCCCAAGTCGCTGTTGCGCCACAAGCTGGCCGTGTCGTCGCTGGACGAGTTGTCCAACGGCGGTTTCCAGACCCTGATCCCGGATGCCAAGGCCGACCCGAAGAAGGTCAAGCGGGTCGTGGTGTGCGGCGGCAAGGTCTATTACGACCTGGTGGAAGACATGATCAAGCGTGACGCCGACGACGTGGCCATCATCCGCGTGGAACAGCTGTATCCGTTCCCGCGCGAGGCGCTGACCGCCGAGCTCAAGCGCTACACCTCGGCCAAGGACGTCGTCTGGTGCCAGGAAGAGCCGCAGAACCAGGGTGCGTGGTACCAGATCCGCCACCACCTCACCGCCTGCGTGGCCGCCAAACAGGCACTGCATTACGCCGGCCGCAGCAGCTCGCCGTCGCCGGCCGCCGGTCACATGTCCGATCATCTGATCGAGCAGGCCCAGCTGGTGGCCGATGCGCTGGTCAACCCGCTCCAGGGCGAGTCGTCCGCGGAATGAGTCCGACATGAGCCGGCCCGGTCGATTCCGGGCCGGCTTATAGTCAGTGGCCTGCGCCACACCGTTTATTGCCGGTCGGGCGGGATTGCCCGCCACCCAACCGGTCCACCCCTCGCCATTCGTCCCACTCAACAAGTTACCCAGGATGCCTTCCCCATGAGCACCGAGATCAAAGTTCCGGTTCTGCCCGAATCCGTCTCCGACGCCACCATCGCGACCTGGCACAAGAAGCCCGGCGATGCGGTCCGGCGCGATGAGAACCTGGTCGACCTCGAAACCGACAAGGTCGTGCTGGAAGTCCCGTCGCCGGTCGACGGCGTGCTGAAGGAAATCAAGTTCGACACCGGCGCGACCGTGACCAGCGAGCAGTTGCTGGCCATCGTGGAAGCCGGCGCTGCGCCCGCCGCGGAAGCGAAGACGGAAGCCAAGCCCGCCGAAGCGGCCAAGCCGGCACCTGCTGCCGCCAAATCCGCCGCCGCTCCGGCCGCTGCCAAGTCGACCGACCTGCCGCCCGGTGCACGCTTCACCGCCAACAAGGAAGGCATCGACCCGGCCAACGTCGAAGGCACCGGCCGTCGCGGCGCGGTGACCAAGGAAGATCTGCTGAACTACGCCAAAAATGCCGGCGTGGGCAAGGCAGGTGGTGCGCGTCCGGAAGAGCGCGTACCGATGACGCGCATGCGCCAGCGCATCGCCGAGCGCCTGATGGAGTCGAAGAACTCCACCGCGATGCTGACCTCCTCCAACGAGGTCAACATGTCGGCCGTCATGGCCATGCGCAAGTCGCAGGGCGAAGCGTTCCAGAAGGCCTACGGCATCAAGCTGGGCTTCATGAGCTTCTTCGTGAAGGCCGCTGCCAACGCGTTGCAGCGCTATCCGCTGGTCAACGCCTCGGTCGATGACAAGGACATCATCTACCACGGCTATTCGGACATCTCGATTGCCGTCTCCACCGACAAGGGCCTGGTCACGCCGGTGCTGCGCAACGCCGAGTCGATGGGCTTCGCCGAGGTCGAGCAGGCCATCAACGACTACGCCATCGCGGCGCGCGAAGGCGGCCTGAAGCTGGAAGACCTGCAGGGCGGCACCTTCACGATCACCAACGGCGGCACCTTCGGCTCGCTGTTCTCCACCCCGATCATCAACCCGCCGCAGAGCGCCATCCTGGGCATGCATGCGATCAAGGAGCGGGCGATCGTCGAGAACGGCCAGGTCATCGCCGCGCCGATGATGTATATCGCGCTGAGCTACGACCACCGCATCATCGACGGCAAGGACGCGGTGCTGTTCCTGGTGGACATCAAGAACCAGCTCGAAAACCCGCACCGCATGCTGCTGGGCATGTGATTCCGGCAGTCCTCTGACCGCCAGAACCATGTCCCTCCGGAGCCCCGGCCATCTGGCCGGGCGCTTTCCGCACCAAGCCAAGGATCCTTTGAGATGAGCGAACAACAGAACTTCGATGTCGTGGTGATCGGTGCCGGTCCCGGCGGCTACGTGGCCGCGATCCGCGCCGCGCAGCTCGGCCTGAAGACCGCCTGCATCGACGCCGCACTGGGCAAGGACGGCAAGCCGGCGCTGGGCGGCACCTGCCTGCGCGTGGGCTGCATCCCGTCCAAGGCGCTGCTCGACAGCTCGCGCCAGTTCCACAACCTGACCCACATGTTCGCCGACCACGGCATCTCGGCCGAGAAGCCGAAGATGGACGTCGGCGTCATGGTGGGCCGCAAGGACAAGATCGTGAACCAGTTCACCGGTGGCATCACGATGCTGTTCAAGGCCAACAAGGTCACGCCGTTCCACGGCTTCGGCACCCTGCATGCGGGCAACGTGGTCAAGGTGAAGCAGCACGACGGCTCCGAGATCGAGCTGAAGGCCGCCAACGTGATCATCGCTGCCGGTTCGGACTCCATCGAGCTGCCGTTCGCCAAGTTCGACGGCGACAAAATCGTCGACAACGTCGGCGCGCTGGACTTCACCGAGGTGCCCAAGCGCCTGGGCGTGATCGGTGCGGGCGTGATCGGCCTGGAGCTGGGCAGCGTGTGGAAGCGCCTGGGTTCGGAAGTGACCATCCTCGAAGCCCTGCCCGGCTTCCTGGCAGCGGCCGATGCGGACATCAGCAAGGTGGCCGCGCGCGAGTTCAAGAAGCAGGGCCTGGACATCAAGCTGGGCGCGAAGGTCAGCAAGGCCGAGATCAAGAAGGACGGCGTCCACCTCACCTACACCGACGCCAAGGGCGAGCAGAGCCTGGTCGTCGACAAGCTGCTGGTGGCCGTGGGCCGCCGCGCAGCCACCAAGGGCCTGTTGGC
Source organism: Lysobacter sp. (assembly GCA_035759805.1). GTDB lineage: Bacteria > Pseudomonadota > Gammaproteobacteria > Xanthomonadales > Xanthomonadaceae > Novilysobacter. The sequence goes on from DASTUE010000151.1 coordinate 28,068, forward strand.
CGACGGTACCGGCGTGAAGGTCAACGAGCGCGGCCAGATCGAGGTCGACGAGCATTGCCACACCGGCGTCGATGGCGTGTGGGCGGTCGGTGACTGCATCCGCGGCCCGATGCTGGCGCACAAGGCGTCCGAGGAAGGCATCGCGGTGGCCGAGCTGATCGCCGGCCTGCCCGGCCACGTCAACCTGGATACCGTGCCCTGGGTGATCTACACCGAGCCGGAAATCGCCTGGGTCGGCAAGACCGAAGAACAGTGCAAGAGCGAAGGCATTCCGTACAAGACCGGCAGCTTCCCGTTTGCCGCCAACGGCCGCGCCGTGGCGATGAACGAGCCCGCCGGGCTGGTCAAGGTCATCGCCCATGCCGAGACCGACCGCGTGCTGGGCGTTCACCTGTGCGGACCGAACGTGTCCGAGCTGGTCCACAGCGGCGTGATCACGATGGAGTTCAAGGGCGCTGCCGACGACCTGGCCCGCATCTGCTTCGCCCACCCGGCGCTGTCGGAAGTGGTCCACGAAGCGGCCATGGCCGTCGACAAGCGCGCGATCCACAAGGCGAACTGATCGCCCCGACGGGCGAACTGATCGCAGCGCAGACCGACCTGGAACCACACACGGCGCACCTCGGTGCGCCGTTTTCATTTACCTCTTTTGACCACCAGCCGAGTGGTCACCCGTCGAACGCCGCCCGCCCTGGTGATCGACTCCAGCAGGAATCCGCCCCATGAAATCCGTCTGCGTCTATTGCGGCTCCCACTCCGGCTCCCGTCCGGTCTATGCGGAACGTGCCGCCGAGCTTGGAAAGCAACTTGCCGAACAGGGCCTGGCGGTCATCTACGGCGGCGGCAACGTCGGTCTGATGGGGACCATGGCCGATGCCGCGCTGGCCGCAGGCGGCGAGGTGATCGGCGTGATTCCCGAGCAACTGGTCACCTGGGAGGTCGCCCACCGTGGCCTGACCCGGCAGGAGGTCGTGGGCAACATGCACGAGCGCAAGGCGCGCATGTTCGAACTGTCGGACGGCTTCATCGCCCTGCCCGGCGGCTTCGGTACCCTGGACGAGATGTTCGAGATGCTGACCTGGCGACAGTTGGGACTCGGCAACAAACCCTGCGCCTTCCTCGACGTGGATGGATTCTACGAGCCGCTGATCGCCATGATGGACCGGATGGTCGGCGAGCACTTCGTGAACGCCGAGCAGCGCCTCGACCTGTGGCACGGCGAGGACATCGATGGGATGTTGTCGTGGATGCAGGCCTATCGGCCGGCAAACGCCGACAAGTGGCTCGAAGAGAAGCGACGCAACGCGGTGCCCTGATCCATTCCATCCACACCGCCCCAATCCAGATTGCAGCCCACGGCCGGACACCCACCGGTACCGATCGAATGAGGACGACATGGCCAACACCGCCCCAGCCACTTTCAACGCCTTCCGCATCCACAACGACGCGGCCGGCTATCGCAGCGGCATCGAAGCGATCTCGCTGGACGACCTCGCGCCCGGCGAAGTCGTGGTCAAGGCCGTCCACTCCTCGATCAACTTCAAGGACGCACTGGCAGGCACCGGCCAGGGCAAGATCCTGCGTCGGTTCCCGCTGGTCGGCGGGATCGATGTTGCCGGACACGTGGTCGCATCCACCGACCCGGCCTTCAAGGAAGGCGATGCGGTGCTGGCGACCGGCAGCGGACTCAGCGAGACCCGCGACGGCGGTTACAGCGAGTACGTGCGCCTGGAAGCGCAATGGGCGATCCCGTTGCCGGCCGGCCTGAGCCTGCGCGAAAGCATGATCCTGGGCACCGCAGGCTTCACCGCCGCCCTGGCCCTGTTCCGGATGACCGAAAACCGGCAACGCCCGGACATGGGGCCGTTGGCCGTCACCGGCGCGACCGGTGGCGTCGGCTCGCTGGCGATCGACATCTTCAGCCGTGCCGGTTTCGAGGTCCACGCCATCAGCGGCAAGGCCGATCAGCACGCCTACCTGCGGGCCATCGGCGCCAGCCGGATACTCGGCCGGGAAGCCCTCGCCACGACCCGCCCGATGGAATCCGCGCGCTTTGGCGGTGGTCTCGACAACGTCGGCGGCCCGATGCTGACCAGCCTGCTGGCCCAATGCGCGCCTTACGGGAATGTCGCCAGCGCCGGCCTGGCCGCCTCCGCCACGCTGGACGCCACCGTCATGCCCTTCATCATCCGCGGCGTATCGCTGCTGGGCGTGGCCTCGGCCGGGATCGCGCGCGATATCCGCGAAGCGGTCTGGCAGCATCTCGCCAGCGACTGGAAACCCGTCCACCTGGAACGCATCTGCACCCGCGAAGTCACCCTGGCCGAGTTGCCCGGGGTATTTCCGACCATGCTCGCCGGCGGCTCGCTGGGACGGACACTGGTCACCCTCTGAACCGTTTGGCGGTCCTGCCTTACGCGGCTACAATCCAGCGGTCTACTGGGGAAAACACATGGCGCGCATTCTGATCGTCGACGATTCGCCGTCGCAATTGATGGGCATACGCCGCATCGTCGAAAAACTCGGCCACGAAGCACTGACGGCCGAAGACGGTGCCGCCGGCGTGGACGCCGCCAGGCGGGAACTCCCCGACCTGGTGTTGATGGACGTGGTGATGCCGAACCTCAACGGGTTCCAGGCCACCCGCTCGATCTGCCGCGACCCCGCCACCAAACACATCCCGGTTGTCCTGGTCACCACCAAGGACCAGGAGACCGACCGCGTCTGGGGCATGCGCCAGGGGGCGAAGGCGTACATCACCAAGCCGTTCAACGAGTCCGACCTGGCGGAAATTCTCGGTCAATTGCTGCAGGCCTGACGCCATCCGGCGAACCCGGTCACGGGCGCACGGCCCGCTGCACAATGGCTTTTCCGCCCCGACCGCCCATTCCCGACGCCCTGGTACCGCGTCGTCTGGCGCGATGGCGCCGGGAATCACTCCCGGCGCCAGTCCTTCCCGAAGGCATCGCGCATCGCTTCGTACGCACCCTTCTGCGCGTCCGTGGTCGGCTTGGGCGCCAGCACCTCCAGCTCGACGATCTGATCGCCACTCGCCGACGCGCCCGGCAGGCCACGACCGCGCAAACGCAGCTTGCGGCCTGCTTCGGAACTGGCGGGAATCTTCAAGTCCACCGGACCACCCAGCGTCGGCACGCTGATCGTCGCTCCCAGTGCGGCTTCCCACGGGGCGATCGACAGGACGTGGATCACGTTGCGCCCGTCCACCTCGAACTGCGGGTGCGCGGCGTATTCGATTTCCAGCAGCAAACCGCCGCCATGACTGCCTTGCCCGGCCAGCCGGATCGCCTGGCCTTCGCGAATACCCTTGGGCACGCGCACGTCCAGGGTCTTGCCGTTGATGGCGATGCGCACGCTGTCGCCGGCGTATACCGTTTCCAGCGGGACCGACAATTTGGCCCGGGTGTCCGTCGGCGCCCGCGGCTGCCCGTGCGCCGACCGCTGGCCGAAGCCATTCCCGCCCGCGCCACCGGCACCGGCGCGCCCCCGACCGAACAGGCTTTCGAAGAAATCGCTGAAACCGCCACCGGCACCGCCGCCGGCAAAGATCTCCTCGAAATCGACCCCGCCCCCGCCCGGACCACCAAAACCACCCGGCGGCGGACGCACCTCGTCTCCCGGACGGTAGCCACGCGCGCGCAACTGGTCGTAGGCCGCACGCTTCTGCGGATCGCGCAGCGCTTCATAGGCCTCGTTGACCGCCTTGAACTTCTCCTCCGCGCCGGCCTCCTTGCTGACGTCGGGATGGAACTTGCGCGCCATCCGCCGATAGGCCGTCTTGATCTCGGCATCTCCGGCGCTCGCCTCGACACCGAGGGTCTCGTAATAATCCTTGAAATGCATCAATCGCTCCAGAAGCGTTCGGCGTGACGTGGACGCAGGATATCCCCAGGCATGAACGCGGGGTGTATCGGCCACCCTTCCAGATGGTCACGACGCGGGCCCGGTTCAAGCGCTGTCGGCATGCTTTTCCGCTCTTTTTGCCTGCATTGCGATGTTGACGCGGAATTTAGAAGCCAGCGCCTACACTGTCTCTCTTGAACAGGAGAATTCCATGAGCATCCAGGTTGGCGAACACCTTCCCGACGTCCCGCTGCAGCGCATCCACGATGGCGTCCAGACCGTGGATACCGCCCGGTTGTTCGGTGATAGCAAGGTGGTGATCTTCGCCGTCCCGGGCGCATTCACACCGACCTGCTCGGAGAAGCACCTGCCCGGATTCGTCGAGCATTACCAGCAGTTCCGCGACAAGGGCATCGACGTGGCCTGCGTATCGGTCAACGACCCGTTCGTGATGCAGGCGTGGGGGCAGAGCCAGAACGTGCCCGAAGGCCTGATGATGCTGGCCGACGGCAATGCCGTGTTCACCCGGGCATTGGGGCTGGAGCTGGATGCCAGTTCCTACGGCATGGGAACCCGCGCCAAGCGCTTCTCGCTGTACGCCGAGAACGGCGTGGTCAAGCAGCTTTTCGTGGAGGCGCCGGGCGAGTACCGGGTGTCCTCGGCCGAACACATGCTGTCACAGCTTTTCTGATCTTTCCTGCTGTCACGGAGATCGACATGGTCACGCAAGCAACGTCCGCGAAGGACTCCCCCTTCGTCAGCGACCTGGCGGCGACCTGCGCGACATGGTGAAGGAAGACCTGATCGCCGAACGCATCGCGATCGACAGCTACCGCGGGATGATCAACTACATCGGCGACAAGGACACCACCACCAAGCGCATCCTGGAATCCATCCTCGCCCAGGAGGAGGAACACGCCGACGAGTTGTCGGACATGCTCGACGGCTGGATCGGCGGCTGAGCGGAAACCGCACGCCCCGAACGAAAAACGCCGCCCATTGCAGGCGGCGTTTTTCGTTGTCACGGCATCGCTGTGGCGTCAGACCGGCGAGTCCGTCGACGGCTCGTCGCCCTGCGGCGCCACCGCCGCCGGATCGATCTCCACGGCCGCAGCCTCGGAGTCATCCACCGGATTCGCCTCCGGTTCCTCGTCGTCCAGCGACGCATCCAGCCGTTCGACCGCCTGCAGGGTCTCGTTGTCCGCCAGCCGCATCAGGGTCACGCCCTGGGTGTTGCGGCTGACCTGCGAGATCTCCGAGGCGCGCGTGCGGACCAGGGTGCCGCCGTCCGAAATCAGCAGGACTTCGTGGGTCTCGGTGAGCTGGACCGCCCCGACCAGCTGGCCGTTGCGCTCGGAGGTCCGCAGCGCGATCACGCCCTGGGTGCCGCGCCCCTTGCACGGGTATTCCGCCAGCGGAGTGCGCTTGCCGAAGCCGCGCTCGCTGGCGGTCAGGATGTCGCCGTCGCCTTCGACCACGATCAGGCTCACCACCTTGCCGCCCTCGCCCAGCCGCATGCCGCGCACGCCACGGGCGGTACGGCCCATCGAGCGCACGGTGTTGCCGGCAAACCGGACCGCCTTGCCCTCGCTGGAGAACAGCATGATGTCGCAGTGGCCGTCCGACAGGCCGACACCGATCAGCGCATCGCCATCATCCAGGTTGATCGCGATCTTGCCGCGCTGCAGCCGGTAGGCGTATTCGCTGATCGGGGTTTTCTTGACCACGCCATTGCGGGTCGCGAAGAACACATAACGCTCGCCTTCGTAGTCACGTACCGGCACCACGGCCTGGACCTGCTCGTCGGGTTCCAGCGGAATCCAGTTGATGATCGGCCGGCCGCGCGCAGTCGGGCCCGCATCCGGCAACTGGTACACCGGCAGCCAGAACACGCGGCCGGCGCTGGTGAAGGTCAACAGGGTGTCGTGGGTGTTGACCAGCCACAGGCTGTCGATGAAGTCCTCGTCCTTGGTCGCCGCCGCGTTGCGCCCACGGCCGCCACGCTTCTGCGCCCGGTAGGTGCTCACCGGCTGGCGCTTGGCGTAACCCGAATGCGACAGGGTCACCACGACGTCCTCGGGTGCGATCAGATCGAGGATGTCGAGGTCTTCCTCGCTCTCGCGGATCTCGCTGCGACGCTCGTCGCCGAACTCCGCCTTGACGTTCTCCAGCTCGGTGCGGATCACGTCGAGCAGCACGTTCGGATCCTCGAGGATCTCGATCAGGCCGCGGATGGTCTCCAGCAGCAGCTTGTACTCGTCGGTCAGCTTTTCCTGCTCCAGCCCGGTCAGGCGGTGCAGGCGCATCTCCAGGATCTGCTGGGCCTGGGTCTCGGTGAGCTGGTAGCGGTCGTTCAGCAGGCCGACGCCCTTGGGCAGGTCCTCGGGCCGCGAGGCCTCGGCACCGGCGGCGCCGAGCAGCGCCCCCACCAGCCCCGGCTCCCAGGACTTGGCGAGCATGCGCTCGCGCGCCTCGTTCGGGTTCGCCGAGGTCTTGATCAGCTCGATCATCTCGTCGATGTTCGCCAGCGCGACCGTCAGGCCTTCCAGCACGTGCGCGCGGGCGCGCGCCTTGCGCAGGTCGAAGATGGTCCGACGGGTGACCACTTCGCGGCGGTGGCGCACGAACGACTGCAGGATCTGCTTGAGGTTCAGCAGCTGCGGCCGCCCATCCACCAGCGCCACCATGTTGATGCTGAACGACGACTCCAGCTGGGTCTGCTGGTAGAGATTGTTGAGCACCACTTCGGCCGAATCGCCGCGCTTGATCTCGATGTAGATGCGCATGCCGTCCTTGTCGGACTCGTCGCGCAACTCGCTGATGCCTTCGAGCTTCTTTTCCTTGACCAGTTCGGCGATCTTCTCGATCAGCCGCGCCTTGTTGACCTGGTAGGGAATCTCGGTGACCGCGATCGCCTCGCGACCGTTGTCGGCGACCTCGATATCCGCCTTCGCACGCATGCGCACGCGGCCGCGGCCGGTGTGGTACGCGTTGATGATCCCGGAGGTGCCGTTGATGATGCCGGCGGTCGGGAAATCCGGACCGGGCACGTGCACCATCAGGCCGTCGATGTCGATCCCGGGGTCGTCGATCAGCGCGATCGTCGCGTCGATGATCTCCGACAGGTTGTGCGGCGGGATGTTGGTCGCCATGCCGACCGCGATGCCGGCCGAACCGTTGATGAGCAGGTTCGGGATCCGGGTCGGCATGACCGTCGGCTCGAATTCCTTCTCGTCGTAGTTGGGCTGGAAGTCGACGGTTTCCTTCTCGATGTCCGCCATCAACTCATGGGTGATCCGGGACATGCGCGCTTCGGTGTAGCGCATCGCCGCGGCGGAGTCGCCATCGACCGAGCCGAAGTTGCCCTGTCCGTCCACCAGCAGGTAACGCAGCGAGAACGGCTGCGCCATGCGCACCAGCGTGTCGTAAACCGACTGGTCGCCGTGCGGGTGGTATTTACCGATCACGTCACCGACGATTCGCGCCGACTTGAAGTACGGCTTGTTGGCGTGCGCGCCGAGCACGCTCATCGCGTACAGGACGCGCCGGTGCACCGGCTTGAGTCCGTCCCGAACGTCCGGAAGCGCGCGGCCGACGATCACGCTCATCGCGTAATCGAGGTAGCTGCGACGCATCTCGTCTTCGAGGTTTACCGGGATGATTTCCTTGGCAAGATCGGCCATCAGGTTTCCGTGTTTAGCGAGAGCGGTACTGCTTGAAGCAACCGGAAATCACCCCTGACGCTTTCAGCGGCCACCTCTTTGGGCGGCCACTGGGAGTTGCCACTGGAACCAGCAACGAAACGCGCTACTGCAGGGCTTTCCGATCTGCGACAGGCAGATGAAAAAGACAGGAAATCATAGCACAAGCGGCCCCCTCATGCCTCGCCGAATTTCCGGCGAAACAAGGACTTAGCGGATATTTCCCGTCATCGCGGCATCACGCGCGCTCAGCTGCCGAATGCTGCCTGCATCGCAACCGCATCGGGGCGCTCGATAACGCCGCGCTCGGTCACGATCGCATCGATCAACTCATGCGGAGTGACGTCGAACACCGGGTTCCACGCCTGGATCCCTGCGGCCGCCGTTGCCACGCCGCCGATGCCGAAAAGCTCCTGCGGGTCGCGCTCCTCGATCTCGATCGCATCGCCCGAAAGCGTGCCCATGTCCACCGTCGACGAGGGGGCCGCCACCATGAATTTCACCCCATGGTGGCGCGCGGCGATCGCGAGCTGGTAGGTGCCGATCTTGTTCGCGCTATCGCCATTGGCGCAGATGCGATCCGCACCGACCACCACCCATTGGATCTTGCCGGACTTCATCAGGTGGGCGGCAGCGGCGTCGGCGATCAGGGTGGGCATGATGCCGTCCTGCTGCAACTCCCACACGGTCAGGCGCGCGCCCTGCAGCCAGGGCCGGGTCTCGCCGGCAAACACCTGCGCGATGCGGCCTTGCGCCACCCCGGCGCGGATCACGCCCAGGGCGGTGCCGAACCCCGCCGTCGCCAGCGAGCCTGTGTTGCAGTGGGTCAGCACGCCGCTGCCCGGCGCGATCAACGCCGCACCCAGCGCGCCCATATGGCGGTTGGCGGCAAGGTCCTCGCGGGCGATCAGATCGGCTTCGCGCGTCATCACTTCGCGCCAGTCCGTACCGGCCTCGACGAGCTTGCGACGCATCCGCGCCAGCGCCCAGGCCAGGTTGACCGCCGTCGGCCGCGCCAGGTTGAGATAGGCGATGGCCGGATCGAGCTCGCGCGCCGCCTCCCCGCCATCCGCCGCCTCGATGTCGGCGGCGGCCAGCACCAGCCCCCACGCTGCCGCGATCCCGATCGCCGGCGCACCGCGGACGGTCAACGCGTGGATCGCCTCGTACACCGCCTGGCTGGTGCGGCAGGTCACGTATTCGACCTGGAACGGAAGCTTGCGCTGGTCGAGCAGTTCCAGCGCGTCGCCGGTCCAGCGGATCGGGCGGATGCGGTCGTAGCGGTCGAAATCGAAGGTGTCGGTCATGGGGGGATTCCAAGCGTTGCGTTGCGGTGCGATGGGCGATACGTGATGCCGGGAAGGTGATCGGATTGGCGCGACGGTATGGCCATTGTAGGAGCGGCTTCAGCCGCGACCCGCACATAACTTACTGGCCAGGCCCGAACAACAAAGCCGCAACGTGGGGCATTGCGCATTCGCGGCTGACGCCGCTCCTACAGGACAGGTTGGTGCAGCGACGTGCCTGAAGTGTTCGGAACCCGTTGCATCGGCATTCATGGGCAGATGGCAATTTACGCGTGGGCGAAATCGAACGCGAGCACGTCGGCGATGCGGTCGCTGCCGAGCATCGCCATCATCAACCGGTCGACCCCCAGCGCCACGCCGGCGCAATGCGGCAGGCCCGCCGCCAGCGCTGCGAGGAAGCGCTCATCGCGCGGTGGCACGGCGTCGCCGCGGTGTTCGCGGATCCGGCGGTCGCGTTCGAAGCGCGCGCCCTGCTCCACTGCATCGCTCAGCTCGTGGTAACCGTTGGCCAGTTCCAGCGGACCCAGGTACAGCTCGAAGCGCTCGGCGACCGGCGGCTGGCCGTCGCCGTCATCGCGCAGACGCGCGAGCGCGCATTGCGAGGCGGGGTAGTCGTGGATCGCCAGCATCCGGTCGGCACGGAAGTCCGGTTGCAGGCGATGGGTCATCAGCAGGTCCAGCCAGTCGTCACGGGTCAGGCCTTGCGGATCGATGACCACGTCGCCCAGTGCATCGCGCAATTCGCGGTCGGTGGCGGTCATCGGGTCCACTCCCAGCCGCTCGCGGTAGAGGTCGCGGTAGCGGACCTGGACCAGCGGCACCTGACGATCCACCAGGGACAACGCCGCATTGATGACGTCCGCGGTTTCCCCGACCAGCGCGCGGTGATCCCAGCCCAGCCGGTACCACTCGAGCATGGTGAACTCGGGGTTGTGCCGGCCGCCCGCCTCGCCATCGCGGAACACGCGGCCCAACTCGTAGCAGTCGCCGAACCCGGCCGCCAGCAGGCGCTTGAGCGGATACTCCGGCGATGTCCGCAGCCAGCGCGTACGCGACGCGCCGTCGGTGCGGCCGCTGAAGGGCAGCGAGAACGACGCGATGTTCGGCTCGGTATTGCCGGCGACCGACATCACCGGCGTCTCGACCTCGGTGACACCGCGCTCGGCGAAGAACGTGCGGATGCGCGCGTTGAGGGCAGCGCGCAGGCGCAGGGCGTCGAAGCTTGCGGTGGGTTGCCAGTCGGCGGTCATTGCTGCAGTTAAAACCGATGTAGGAGCGACGTAAGTCGCGAATGCGCAAGGAATTGGATGTTCAGTGGGTCGCGACTTGCGTCGCTCCTACATGGGACTGCTGCAGTCATTCGTGTTCGGCCAGAAAAGCAAGCAACCGGGCCTCGTCCCAGACCTCGACGCGGAGCTCTTCGGCCTTGGCGAGCTTGGAGCCGGCCGCTTCGCCGGCCACCACGAAGCTGGTCTTCTTCGACACGCTGCCGGCGGACTTCGCGCCCAATGCTTCCAGGCGCGCCTTGGCTTCATCGCGGGTCATCGCCGAGAGGGTTCCGGTCAACACCACGGTCTTGCCCTCAAGCGGCCCGACGGCCACGGCATCCACAGCAGGAACCAGTGCGTCCAGCCGGGCCAGGGCATCGCCGCACTGCGCGAGCAGCTCCGCGTTGTCCGCGTCCTCCAGCCAGGCGGCCAGTGCGGACGCCGTATCGGCCGGCAGGCCGGCGCTGATGAAATGGTGGTGCGGTGCATCCTGCAACGCAGTTGCGTCGGGAAACACGGCGGCCAGCTGCTCCGCGCGCAGGCGGGTGAGCCTGGGGATTTCCAGATCGACCAGCAACGCCGCCAGCGTCAGGTCTTCGCGCAGCTTCGGCGATGGCGGGTGCGCATCGCCGATCGTCACGCCGCGCGCCAGCAGCTGGTCGATGACCTGCTGGTTGCCGGGCTGGTCGAAGAAATGGCCGATCGAACGGGCCACTTCCGCGCCGATATCCGGCACGCGCTTGAACAGCGGCCACGGCAGGTGGCGGATCAGTGCAAGGTCGCCAAACCACTGCGCCAGCGCCTTCGCGGTGCTCTCGCCGACATGCTGGATACCGAGCCCGAACAGGAAGCGCTCCAGCGTCGTGCGGCGGCTGCGGTCGATCGCCTCGATCAGGTTCTCGGCCCAACGGGTCGCGACCTTGCCCGACTTCACCGTCTCCGGTGTGGTGCCAGCCCGCTCGTCGCCACGACGCTTCATTTCCAGCAGATCTTCGAGGGTCAAGCGGTACAGATCCGCCACCGAGGTGACGTAGCCGAAGTCGGACAGATCCTCGATGTAGCGCTCGCCCAGGCCGTCGATATCCATCGCCCGCCGCGAGGCGAAGTGGCCGATGGCCTCCTTGCGCTGCGCCGCGCAGGTCAGCTCGCCCGAACAGCGCCACACCACCCCGCCTTCCTCGCGCAGGATTTCCGAGCCGCATACCGGGCAGTGCGTCGGCATCGCCCAGGCAACGGCGTCCGGTGCGCGCAGGCCCGGCACGACGCGGACGATTTCCGGGATCACGTCACCGGCACGGCGCACGATCACGGTGTCGCCGACGCGCACGTCCAGCCGGGCGATCTGGTCGGCGTTGTGCAGGGTCGCGTTGGTGACCACCACGCCGGCGACCTGGACCGGCTGCAGGCGCGCGACCGGCGTCACCGCGCCGGTCCGCCCGATCTGGACCTCGATCGCCTCCAGCACGGTCGACTGCTCCTGCGCCGGGAACTTGTGCGCGATCGCCCAGCGCGGCGCACGCGAGACGAAGCCCATCTCGCGCTGGCCGGCATAGTCGTCGAGCTTGTAGACCACGCCGTCGATGTCGAACGGCAATCGATCGCGGCGCTCGCCCATGCGCCGGTAGTAATCGAGCAGGCCGCGGACACCGGCCACCACGCCGCTTTCAGCGCTGACCGGCAGGCCCCATTCGCGCAGTTGCCGCAACGTCGCCGAATGGGTATCGGGCAACGCGCCGTCCTCGACCATGCCGACCGCGTACGCGTAGAACGCCAGTGGTCGCCGTGCGGTGATGCGCGGATCGAGCTGGCGCAGCGAGCCGGCCGCGCCGTTACGCGGATTGGCCAGGACCTTGCCGCCCTCGGCCAGCATCCGCTCGTTGTAGCGCTTGAACCCCGCCAGCGGCATGTAGACCTCGCCGCGCACTTCCAGCACCTCGGGCCAGCCCGTGCCGCGCAGTTGCAGCGGGATCGCCTTCACCGTGCGCAGGTTTGCGGTGACGTCCTCGCCGCTGGCGCCGTCGCCGCGGGTCGCGCCCTGGACGAAGCGGCCGTGCTCGTAGCGCAGGCTGATCGCCAGTCCGTCGAGCTTGGGTTCGACCGAGAACAGCGGATCCTCACGATCCAGGTTCTGCTCGATCCGGCGCACGAAATCGGCGACCTCGTCCTCGGCGAACGCGTTGCCCAGCGACAGCATCGGCAGCGCGTGGACGACGGTGGCGAAGGCGCCCGACGGCGCGGCACCGACACGCTGGGTCGGCGAATCGGCACTGGCGAGCCCGGGGTGCGCCGCCTCCAACTGCTCGAGCTCACGCAACAGCCGGTCGTACTCCGCATCCGGAATCTCGGCGTCGTCGAGCACGTGATAACGGTAGTTGGCGTCGTCAAGCTGGCGGCGCAGCGCGGCAATGCGGGTGGCGGGATCGGTGGTGGCGGGCATCAGGCGTCTATCGCAAGGAGTGCGGTCATCGGAGTCATCAGGCCGCGGGAAGCGCAATCCGATACCGCGGGAGCCTCCACAGGGTGACCGCGAAGGCGTGGAGGTCCTGTACTGGTTGTCGTGAGCGCCTCAGCCCGCCCGTCGCTTGCGCGTCCATCCGATCAGCGCGCTCACCGCCACGCCGGCCATCGCGCCCATCAGGCCGTGGGCGGAGTTGAACCCGCCGATCGGATACCCGATCGCGATGCCCGCCGCGAAACCGGCCAGGACGAAGCCTGCATGCCGCCGCTGGACGATGAGCTGCCGGGCTTCGCGCGCACGTTTTTGCTGCAGCGCCTGCTGGATCTTCAGATCCGGCTCAAGCATGGCCGTGACGATGGCTTCGGCCTGAATCCTGTCCATGACGGCGTGGTCCTTTTGTGGTCTGGCGGTTTCATGCAGACGGAAAAACGCTTGCCTTTGGAGCGGCTTACCAGCGCGCCGGCCTGGTCAGTGACGGTGCCTCGCGCTGGCGGTCGTAGGCCCGCAGTTCCTCGCGGATATGGCCGATGCGCTGGCGGCCCAGGTTGTTGCGTTGCTCGTCCAGGACGATGCCGCCGAGCAGTTCGGCCATGCGTTCGGCGGTCGGCAGCATGGTTTCCCAGGCGTCGAGGGCGGACACCGGCGCCGGCAGGGTCAGGAAGAAGGCAATCGCGGGCGTCTCCAACTCCTGGATGTTCGCCATGTCGAAGTTGCCCGGTTTCATGATGTTGGCGACGCTGAACACCGGGCCGCGGTCGGACTGCTGTTCGACCAGGCGGTGGAAGACGCCCATGTAGCCGTACACCAGCCCCGCCTTTTCAGCCGCCACGACAATGTCCGGCCCGTGCAGTTTCTCGCCCGCGCGCGCGGCCAGGTACAGGGTCACGATCTTGTCGAATTCGTCGCTGACACGGCGCCCGAGCTCGCCGCCGGCGGAGCCGTCGAGGGTGCGGTCGAACAGTTCCAGTTCGGCCTGGGTAGTCGCATCGTCTGCGGGCGTTCCGGACTCGGCCAATCCGCTTTCCATCTGCTCGCCGAGGGTCGGCTCGCGGCGGGCATCCTCGCCCTGGCCGTCGCGCGGCAGACGACGGCCCTGGCCGGGCTTGCGGGGCCGGCCGAAGAACACGATCGCGCCGACCACGAACAGGCCGGCGATCAGGATGGCAATCCGCAGCAAGGTCTCATCGGACATCGGTTTTGCTCTCCTGGCCCGGGCGGGGCTTCGTGGCAACAGGCTTCATGGAATCAGGCTTCATGGCGATGGACATCACGGCGACGGGCATCACGCGGCGCCGACCAGACGGGTGGCCTCGGCCAGGTCGACCGATACCAGGCGGCTGACGCCCGGCTCGCGCATGGTGACGCCGGCCAATTGCTGCGCGGCTTCCATCGTCGCCTTGTTGTGGCTGACAAACAGGAACTGTACCTGCTCGCTCATCTCGCTGACCATCGCCGCGAGCCGGCCGACGTTGGCCTCGTCCAGCGGCGCGTCGACCTCGTCGAGCAGGCAGAACGGCGCCGGGTTGAGCTGGAAGATCGCGAACACCAGCGCCACCGCGGTCATCGCCTTCTCGCCACCCGACAGCAGCGAGATGTTCGATACCCGCTTGCCGGGCGGACGCGCCATGATCGCCACGCCGGTGTCCAGCAGGTCCTCGCCGGTGAGTTCCAGATAGGCATGACCGCCGCCGAACAGGCGCGGATACAGCTGCTGCACGCCGGCATTGACGCGGTCGAAGGTGTCCTTGAACCGGCCACGGGTCTCGCGGTCGATCTTGCGGATCGCCTCCTCCAGCGTTTCCAGCGCGGTGGTCAGGTCGATGTCCTGCGCGTCCAGATACTCCTTGCGCTGGCTGGCTTCGGCGTGTTCGGCGATCGCCGCCAGGTTGACCGGCTCCAGCCGCCGCAGTTTGCCGTCCAGTTCGTTGACGGTCCGCTCCCACGCCGCCGGCTCCATCTCGTCGGTCAGCGTATTGACGACGTCGTCGAGCACGAAGCCGGCCTCGACCACCGCCTCGACCAGTGCCTCGGCCTTGAGCACGATCGCCTGCTGCTCCAGCCGGCGCTGGCCGATCCCCTCGCGCTGGGCGAGCGCCTGCTCGTCGCGCTGCTGGCGGGTCTGCTCGAACCGGCGCAGGTCGTTGTCGATACCGTCCACCGCGGTGCGTGCGGCAGCGAGTTTCTGCTCGGTCTGCACGCGTTGTTCCAGCGTGACCTGGCGCTGCTCCTCCAGTTGCAGCACCGGGCTGTCGCCCTCGGCCAACTGGCTGGTCAGTTCGCCCAGGCGCGAGTCGAGCTGGCCGCGCTGGCCGCCCATCCGGTCCAGCGCCTGGGTCAGCGAGGCGACCTGGGCGCGCTGGGATTCCAGCGTGAGCGCGAGCGCATGGGCGGCGTCGCGGGACTCGCGGGCCATGGTGCGGGCGCGGTCGCGGGCTTCGCCGAGGGTGCGGCGTTCGTTGTCGAGCGCGTGGCGGGCGTCCTCCAGCTCGGTCATGCGCATGACCGCTTCTTCCTGCCGGTTGCGCGCCTCGCGACCCTGCTCGCGGGCCGCTTCCAGCGACTCGGACAGCTGCGCCAGTTCCGCCTCGATCTTCTCGATCCGGCCACGTGCCGAATCGAGCCGGCCCTGCTGGCTCTGCAGCTGGCCAGCCAGCTCGGAGACGCTGCGGTGGGCCATGTACAGGGTGCGCTGGGCGTCCTCGCGCTGCTGCTCGGCCGCCAGCAGGCGATCGCGCAGCTGGGTCAGCTTGGCGTCGAGTTCGTGCTCGCGTGCCTGCAAGGTCTCGATCTCGCCGCGCAGCGACTGGATCTCGCGCTCGCGCAGCAACGCACCCTGCTTGGCCGCGCCCGAGCGCAACACGCGCAGCCAGCCGGCACCGAGACGTTCGCCGTTGCGGGTGATCACCGATTCGCCATCGGCAAGGCCCGCCAGCAGCGCACGCGCGGCCTGCAGATCTTCGGCGCCGTGCCACTGGGACAGGATCCGGCGGATCGCGATCGGCCCGCGCACCCGGGAGGCGAGCGAGGTCGGTGCGAAATCGACGGCATCGTTTTTTGCCGCGACCAGCGCCAACCGGCCTTCGCCGAGTTCGCCGATCGCATCGACCAGACTTTCCGGCGATTCCACCAGCACGCCTTCGATCAGCTGGCCCAGCGCGCTTTCCACCGCGTTTTCCCAGCCTTCCTCGACCACCAGCATCTCGCCGACGCGCGCAGCCGAATCCAGCCCGCGCGCCTGCAGCCAGCCCAGCGCTGCGCCCTGCTCCTGGCCCAGCGCGGCGTGCTGCAGGGTTTCCAGCGACGACAATCGGCCGCGTGCGGCCTGTGCCTGCTTGCGCACGTCGGCCAGCCCGGATTGGGCGGCTCGTTGCTGCTCCTGCAACTGGTCGACGCCGGCTTTCCGGCTTTCCATCGCGTCGGTGAGGCTGTCCAGGGACAGCTTGCGGGCTTCGTGATCCTCCTCCAGCGCCGCAAAGGCCTCGGCCAGCGAGGCCAGGTCGAGGCCGGCGCGTTCGGCGGTCAAGGCCTCGCGGCGGCGGTCGGCATCCAGCGCCTGGCGGTCGAGATGCTCGATGCGGGTGCGCTCGACGTCCGCCGCGCGGGTGGCTTCGGACTGCGCGCGGGCGTGCTCGTCCCAGCGCTGCTGCCAGGCGGCCAATGCGGCCTCGGCCTCGCGCAGGGCGTCCTGGCGGGCGAGGTCCTCCTCACGCAACTGTTCCAGCCGCGGCTCGTCGTGTTCGATCGCCGCGCCGAGCACCTCCAGCCGCGACTGGTCGCTGCCGATGTGCTCGGCGATCTGCGCCAGCTGGCTCTGCGCTTCGTCACGCGCTTTGAGCAGGCGCGAGGACAATTCGCGCTGGTGCTGGATCTGCTGCTCGATCCGGGCCAGCGCGCCGCCGACCTCGTAGCTCTCGGCCTGCGCCTTGTTCAGCGCCTCGGCGGCTTCCTCGCGGCGCACGCGGCCGGTCTCGATCTCGCGCTCGGCCTCGCGCTGCTCGGCGATCAACTGCTGCAGGCGGGTTTCCTGCTGGGCCAGCTTCTCGCGCTGGGCCTGCAGCTTGCGGTCCAGGGCGCGGTGCTCCAGCGCCTTCCACTCGGCATCCCTGACCTTCCGTTCGGCCTGGATAGCCTGGTACTGCTCGGCCTGGCGGGCCTGCCGGCGCAGGTGTTCCAGTTGCTTGCCGACCTCCTCGCGCAGGTCGCTCAAGCGGTCCAGGTTCTCGCGGGTGTGGCGGATGCGGGTCTCGGTCTCCTTGCGGCGTTCCTTGTACTTGGAGATGCCAGCGGCCTCCTCGAGGTACACGCGCAGGTCCTCGGGCCGGGCCTCGATGATCTGGCTGATCATGCCCTGCTCGATGATCGAGTAGCTGCGCGGCCCCAGCCCGGTACCCAGGAACAGGTCGGTGATGTCGCGCCGACGGCATTTGGCGCCATTGAGATAGTACTGGCTGGCGCCGTCGCGGCTGACCAGGCGCTTGACCGAGATCTCGTCGAACGCGCCGTACTCGCCGGTGATGGTGTGGTCGGAGTTGTCGAAGATCAGCTCGACGGTGGCCTGCGATACCGGCTTGCGCGACGAGGAGCCGGCGAAGATCACATCGGTCAGCGAGTCGCCGCGCAAACGGCTGGCCGAACTTTCGCCCATCACCCAGCGCACCGCGTCGATGATGTTCGACTTGCCACAACCGTTCGGCCCCACCACGCCGGTCATGTTGGTCGGCAGGTGCAGGGTGGTCGGATCGACGAAGGATTTGAAGCCGGACAGCTTGATCGTGGATAGACGCATGCGTCGCGGGAGCCTCTTGAGCGCCGCGCGGGCGCTGCCGTTGATATCGCTTGGAAGTTGATAAGCCGGGGTTTGGACGGGAAAGGCCGCGGAGGATCAAAAATACCGGACCCGGCCCCGATTACCGACCCGCCCGCCCGAAGATACGCGGTAACGCACGGGCCGTCGGCGA
>DASTUE010000152.1:0-3022 GCA_035759805.1 Lysobacter sp.
GCAGCCGTGCTCGCCGCGTTCCTGGGTGGTGGCCGCCGCGCCCACGCCGGTGGTTTCGCCGCGCTGGCTGGCCTGGTGGTGGGCGGCGATCACGTGGGCGACGCTGGCGGTGACCCGCTTGCCCATCGGGATGTGCAGGAATTCGTTCGGGCCGTGCGCATTGGAGTGCGGGCCGAGCACGCCGGTGATCATGAACTGCGCGCCGGGGAATTTCTCGCCGAGCATGCCCATGAACGGGATCGAGCCGCCTTCGCCCATGTACATCGCCGGCTTGCCGAAGCAGGCCTGGCTGGCGTCCTCGATCGCCCGGGTCAGCCACGGCGACTGCGCCGGGGCGTTCCAGCCGGTCGAGGACTTCTCCAGATCCAGCGACACGTGCGCGCCGTTGGGCGGGTTGTCCAGCAGCACCTGCTTGAGCAGTTCGCCGGCGTGCTTGCCGTCCAGGGTCGGGGGCAGGCGCAGCGAGAGCTTGACCGAGGTGTGCGGGCGCAGCACGTTGCCGGCCGAGTCCAGCGCCGGCATGCCATCCACGCCGGTCACCGACAGGGCCGGTCGCCAGGTGCGGTTGAGCACCAGTTCGGCCAGATCCGGGTCCATCGGCGTCATGCCGTCCAGCAGCGGGAACTTGTCGTAGACCGCGGTGCCGAGCACTTCGGCGGCCTGGCGGGCCTGCTCCAGCCGTTCGGCGGGAACCTCGGCGTGCAGGCCTTCGACGATGATGCGGCCGGTGGTCTCGTCCTCCAGCCGTGACAGCAGCTGGCGCAGCAGGCGGAAGCTGGACGGCACCACGCCGGACGCATCGCCGGAGTGCACGCCTTCGCTGAGCACCTTGATGGTGAAATTGCCGCCGGCCAGACCGCGCAGCGAGGTGGTGCACCACAGCTGGTCGTAGTTGCCGCAGCCCGAGTCCAGGCACACCACCAGCGACGGCTTGCCGATGCGCCCGGCGAGGTGGTCGACATAGGCCGGCAGGTCGTAGCTGCCGGATTCCTCGCAGGCCTCGATCAGGATCACGCAGCGCGAGTGCGGCAGCTTCTGCTCGTGCAGCGCCATGATCGCGGTCAGCGAACCGTAGATCGCGTAACCGTCGTCCGCACCGCCACGGCCGTACAGCCGGTCGCCCTTGATCACCGGCTTCCACGGGCCGAGGTCGTCGTCCCAGCCTGTCATCTCCGGCTGCTTGTCGAGGTGGCCGTACAGCAGCACGCAGTCCTCATCGCTGCCGCCGTTGGCGGCCGGGATCTCGATGAAGATCAGCGGCGTGCGCCCCTCCAGCCGGACCACTTCGATCTGCATGCCCGGGATCGACTGCGCCCGCGCCCAGCCTTCCATCAGCGCCACCGCCTGGTCCATGTAGCCGTGCTTGACCCAGTCGGCATCGAACATCGGCGACTTGTTGGGAATGCGGATGTATTCGATGAGTTGCGGAACGATTTCATCGTCCCACTTGCCGTCGACGAAGCGCGCGACGAGTGCCGGATTGAGCGGGTTGGAATTCATGGTGGGGGCCTTGAACGGTAAAGAGGCGGCAATTGTAACGCCGGGCCTGTGTGGCGGATTTTTCCTACCCCGGAGCTTGGCGTGCGCCGACAGCGTTGCGAAGCGTCCGGCGATGCCGGCGGTGCCGGCCGGGATCGAGACTTCATCCACCGGCGGCCACCGCCGGCGGGAATGGAAACCGACATCGTTCACCCACAGGAGTCTGGTCATGAAGTCATTTGTCCTCATCGCGAAAACGCTGGTTCTCTCGCTGCTGCTGGCCGGGGCCGCCTACGCGACCGAGACCGTCAACATCAATACCGCCGATGCCGATGCGATCGAGCGGGTGCTGGTCAACATCGGCGCGGCGAAAGCCCAGGCGATCGTCGAATACCGCGAAACCAACGGCGCATTCCGCAGTGTCGAGCAGTTGGCGATGGTCAAGGGCATCGGCCTGAAGACGATCGAGAAGAACCGCGACCGCATCGTGGTGAGCAATGCGGGCACCAAGAGCGCCGCTACCGCGCGGCCGCCCGCCAAGCCAGCGGCGACCGCGCCGAAGTCCACCGCGAAACGCTGATCGCTCGTGACAAGCCGGCGTCGCGGAATCGATACCGGTAGCCATTGCGGACACGGATCGTCCGCTGTCAGGGGAGGGCCTCTGGACAAGGATGTGTGCCGCCCGCCGCAGAAGGACCTGCAGCGGGCGGCGACTATTGGGCCCGGGAGGATTTGGCTGCGGGGTCGATTGAAGGGTCTGGGGACGCCTGTGACGGCCGGGCCGGGCGAGAAGTGACCGCTTGCGGGCGTCGTGGCTAGACTGTGCGCCCGCCTGTCGATCCCGTGCCCATGGTCTCGTGCGTCATTCCCGCCAGCCACTACCGCCGCGAACGCTGGCGCAACCAGTTGGGCTGGACCCGCGAGATCTACAGATCAGGCCCGGGCGGTACGGGTGAGGACGCGGGGCTGGACTGGGATTGGCGCCTGTCGATCGCCGAGATCGAGAGCGATGCGGCGTTTTCGACATTCCCGGGCATCGAGCGCGTGCTGGTGCTGCTGTCGGGCAATGGGCTGCGACTGCGCTTTGACGATGGCGAAACGGTGGAGTTGCAACCGCCGCACGACAAGCACCGCTTTGCCGGCGAGCGGGCCGTCAGTGGTGAGCTGGTGGACGGTACGACCCACGACTTCAACCTGATGTGGCGTCGTGACCGCATCGCCGCCGAGTTGTGGCACCGGCCGCTGGTCGGCCCGATGGTGATCTTTGCCGGGCCCGGAGAGAGCTGGGCGGTGCATGTGATCGCCGGCCATGCGCGGTTTGCCGACGACTCGGGATTGGCGGCCTTGCAGATGGGCGATACCGCGATCCTGGGTGCTTCGGAACAACGGCTGCGCCATGTGATCGAAGGCGGTGGCGAGGTGTTGCTGGTACGCATCAGGCCGGTTTGAATCGAGCCTGTTCGAATCGAGCACGTTCGGGCCGGGCTCGCGGCCGGTGTTGGTCCGCTGACGGGCCGCTCATTGCAGTCAATCGTCCTCACAC
>DASTUE010000153.1:0-3076 GCA_035759805.1 Lysobacter sp.
TGCCCGGACTGGCCGACCTGCTACGGCCGCGCTGCCTGGCCGACCCAGGCCCATCACGGTGCCGAGCACGCGGCCACGGCGATCCGACCGGTGGAGGTCGACAAGGCCTGGCGCGAGCAGTTCCACCGCATGATCGCCGGTGCGCTCGGTGTGCTGACCCTGACTCTGGCGCTGCTCGCGGCACGCCGGCGCAGGCACGGCATCGCGCAGATTGTTGCGGCCGCGGTGCTGGTCGCGATCGCGATCCCGTTGTACATGCGTGGCAGCCATGTGGCGGCGTCGATCCTGGCCATCGCCGGGGAGGCGCTGTTGCTGTTCGCGGCGTTGCGATGGAGCAACCTCGACCTGGCCCGCGTGGCGGCATTCACGCTGGCGGTGATCATCTTCCAGGCCCTGCTGGGGATGTGGACGGTGACCTGGCTGCTCAAGCCGATCGTTGTGATGGGGCATCTGCTGGGCGGCCTGCTGACGTTCTCGCTGCTGCTGTGGATGGCGTGGCGCTCCACCAACCTGCCGATCCGGCTGGCCGACGCGATGAAGCTGCGCAAGCTGCTGGTCGTCGGGTTGCTGCTGCTCGGGCTGCAGATCGCGCTGGGCGGCTGGACCAGTGCGAACTATGCCGCGCTGGCCTGCGGCACCGATTTCCCGACCTGCGTCGGCCGCTGGTGGCCGCCGACCGACTTCCGCGAAGGCTTCGTGCTGTGGCGAGGAATCGGCGTGGATTACGAAGGCGGCGTGCTGGACGGCGCCAGCCGGATCGCGATCCAGATGGCGCACCGGATGATGGCGGTGGCGGTGTTCGCCTGGTTGCTGTGGTTTGCATGGCGCCTGCTGCGCACGCCGGGCATGCGCGGCTGGGCGAGCCTGCTGGCTTTGGCGACGATCGCCCAGGTCAGCCTGGGCATCGCCAACGTCAAGCTCGCGCTGCCGTTGTGGACGGCCGTGCTGCACAACGCCGGCGCGGTCCTGTTGTTGTTCGTGCTGGTGTCCCTGCTTGCGCGGCTTCGCGCGCCGGAGGCGTGATGTCGCAGTCCTTCCGCCAGACCTGCCGCGAGTACTGGGATCTCACCAAGCCGCGCGTGGTCGCACTGATCATCTTCACTGCGGCCATCGGCATGTTCCTGGCGGTGCCGGGCCTGCCGCCGCTGCAGGAGTCGGTGCTCGGCTTTCTCGGCATCTGGCTGGCAGCGGCGTCGGCGGCGACCATCAACCAGCTGCTCGATGCGCGCATCGACGCGAAGATGGCGCGCACGTCGTGGCGGCCGATCGTGGTCGGCCAGGTCACCCCGCGCCAGGCGTTGCTGTTCGCGCTGGCGCTGGCGGCGCTGTCGATGCTGATCCTGCTGGTGTGGGTGAACGTGCTGACCGCGGTGCTGACGTTCGCCTCGATGATCGGCTACGCGGTGATCTACACCGTGTACCTCAAGCACGCGACACCGCAGAACATCGTGATCGGCGGACTCGCCGGCGCGGCACCGCCCGCACTCGGATGGACCGCCGTTACCGGCCAGCTCGACCCGCACGCACTGTTGCTGGTGCTGATCATCTTCATCTGGACGCCGCCGCATTTCTGGGCGTTGGCGATCTTCCGCCGCGAGGACTACCGCAAGGCGATGGTGCCGATGCTGCCGGTCACCCACGGGGTGGAGTACACCCGCTGGCAGATCCTGTTCTACACGGTGCTGCTGGTGCTGGTGACCGTGCTGCCATGGGCGACCGGCATGAGCGGGCTGTTCTACCTGGGCGGCGCGCTGGTGCTCGGCGCGGCGTTCCTGTACTACGCGTGGCGGCTGATGGATCCGCCGGATGAGCGCTACGCGATGAAGGTGTTCGGTTTCTCGATCGTGTACCTGATGGCGCTGTTCGCGTTCCTGCTGGTCGACCACTGGCTGCTGCCGTTCCTGCAGCCGGCGGCGGCGATGGAGTTCCGTGCGCTGGGGTGAGGGGCGACCTGCTTTGCCGGTTGCCCGACCCACATCGGATGCCGCCCCTGAGGAGTTCTGCCATGTCATGGATCTGCTGGAATGCGGTGCTTGCCGTTTACCTGCTGCTGTCGATGCCGGCGCATGCGGCTGACAGGTGGTTGGATGAAGGCATCGCCGCGGCGTCGGAGCTGATCCGCAGCCAGGCGGGCGAACATCGCCTTTTGCTGTTGGGAGAGAAACACGGCACGCGGGAGATCCCGGTCCTGGTGGAGACGCTCGTCGCCGCCTATGCGGACGGCGCGCCTGTGGTGCTCGGGCTGGAAGTGCCGCATGGCGAGCATGGGGCACTGAAGTCCTACATGGATTCCGACGGCGGCGTCGCGGCGCGTGCGCGACTGCAATCGACGTCGTTCTGGTCACGTGCCGACGACCAGCACGACGGTCGCCGCAGCCACGACATGCTGGATCTGGTCGACGCGTTGCGTGTGATGCGTCAGCGTGGCCGCGATGTGGCCGTGCTGTTACGATCTCGGCCCCGATGATGCGCGGGACCATCACGCGCGCGACGCGGCGATGGCCGACACCTTGCGGGCGGCATTCGCGGCGCTGCCGGTGGGGCGTCTGGTCGTGCTGGCCGGCAACGTCCACGCCATGCGGGAGAAGCCCCGCGACGCGCCACCGCAGATGCAGCGACCGATGGGCTCGTACCTGCGCGACCTGGATCCGTTTTCCGTGGATATCGTCGCCCGGCAAGGCGAGTTCTGGGCCTGTACCAACCGCTGTGGCCCGATCAGGGAATCCGCGGGTGCGCACCTCAATCAGGTGGATGGCAGCGGCGCTTGGGATTTCCGGATAGTGCTGCCGCGATTCAGCGTGGCGCGCCTGATCGGCGCAGGCCCGGCCGGGGAGGGACGGCCGCCAAGCGGTTGATCGTTCGCGCGCGCCAGGAAAGGTCTCAACAACTGCCGTCGTCCCCGCGAAAGCGGGGACCCAGCGACTTCAGTTCATCGACAGCAAAAGGCGCTGGGTTCCCGCATTCGCGGGAATGACAAGCAGAAGGTCGAGTTGTACGGAGTTGTACGGATATTTCCTAATCGAAGCGCGCGTTCAACAGCCCGCGCAGTTCGTCCTTGTCGTCGTCGTCCAGTCCG
>DASTUE010000154.1:0-18453 GCA_035759805.1 Lysobacter sp.
TTCGGCCAGTTTGCCCTGCATCACCTTGCCGACACCCGGCAGGCGACCGACCGGCAAGGGCGTCAGGAACGCCTCGACCTGGCGCGGACGGATCACGCAGATGCCGTCGGGCTTGTTCCAGTCCGAGGCGATCTTGGCGAGAAATTTGTTGGAGGCCACGCCGGCGGAGGCCGTCAGTCCGGTTTCCCCGCGGATCGCGGCGCGGATCGCTTCCGCCGTCGCGGTGGCCGAAGGCAGGGCAGTCCTGGTGCGGGTGACATCCAGGTAGGCCTCGTCGAGCGACAGCGGCTCGATGAGGTCGGTGTGGCGGGCGAAGATTTCGCGGACCTGCTGCGACACCGCCTTGTAGCGGACGAAATCCGGCGGCACGAAGATCGCCTGCGGGCACAGCCGTTCCGCGCGACCGGCCGGCATCGCCGAGCGCACGCCGAACACCCGCGCCTCGTAGCTGGCCGCGCACACCACCGAGCGCGCACCGCGCCAGGCGACCACCACCGGCTTGCCGCGCAGGTCGGGGTCGTCGCGCTGCTCGACCGACGCGTAGAACGCATCCATGTCGACATGCAGGATCTTTCGGGGTGGGTTGGGCATGACGTTCTGGAGAATTTCGTGCTGGCGGTGGCGTGGACAGCCATTGTGGTCGCGGCAGGCCGCCGGATCGCCCTCGGGACGTACCGATAGACAGGTGCCGGCATCGCACTTGGCGCTGCCGCCCGGTTTTTGGCAGGCTGGGCAGCAGTTTGCGCGATGATGGCAAACCTTACCGGAGCAATCGCATGCAGCAGCCTCGCCACTTCACGATGCTTCGTGAATTCCAACTTGCGGACTGGTTCACCCTCGGCAATGCCTTTTGCGGCACCGGCGCGATCTTCGCCGCGATGCGCTTCCTGCAGGACGGCATCGTGCGCGACCTGATGATCGGCATGGCCTTGATCCCGCTGGCCTTCATCTTCGATGCGCTCGATGGCCGGATTGCGCGCTGGCGCAAGTCAGCATCGACCCTGGGCCGTGAGCTGGATTCGCTGGCTGACGTGATTTCCTTCGGCGTCGCTCCGGCCGCGCTGGCCTATGCCTGCGGCCTGCAAGGCGGCTGGGACTGGGTGGTGTTGAGCTTCTTCGTCGGCTGCGGGGTCAGCCGCCTGGCGCGCTACAACGTCACCGCCGAGCAGTTGTCGGGCGATGAGGGCAAGGTCAAATACTTCGAGGGCACGCCGATTCCGACCAGCCTCGTGTTGGTGGTCGTGCTGTGGATCGCGGCCTGGCAGGGCGCGATCGGCAGCCAGTTGTGGCTCGGCATGGTCAAGCTGGGCCCATGGCAATTCCATCCACTGGTGTTGATGTTCGCGTTGTCGGGCATCTTGATGATCAGCAAGACGGTGCGCATCCCCAAACCCTGAGTCGGGCCTCCGGCGATGGCGGGGCATGCGGCATTTGCGTTGCTATGATCGACGCCACGCTTGGAGGGTGGAATGGCCAATCACGGATTCGGTACGGGCGGCTTTCCGCCCGAAGGTTTCGGTAGCGGCAGCGACGACTTCGCGTCATTGGCGCGACAGTACTGGAGCCGCTGGGGCGAGATGATGCGCGGCGAAACGGCGCCCGCATCCGTACCGGGGTTTTCGACGGCGGGCTTTCCGGGCAGCGGATTCCCCGGATTTTCCGGTGCCGGTCATGCGGGTGCCGGCCCGTCGGCCGGAACCGCCGGCGCGATGCCGGGCTGGAACGAGGCGGTCGCGTGGTGGTCGCAACTGGCCCGCGGAGGCAGTGATCCGGCCGATGCCGCGGTTGAGCGCTTCAACAAGCAGGCGCGTGGCTGGTACGCACAGATGCAGCAACTGGCGGCGCAGTTCGCCGGCCAGGATGCCAGCGCAGCCGATGTCGCCAAAGCCTGGAAGCAGGGCTTTGGCGGTGCTGGCGGCAACCCGTTCGCCGAAGCCTTGCGTGGTATGCAGGGCTCGGGGCAGCACGGTTTCGAGCAGTGGTTCGCGCAGGCCGCGCCGTGGCTGGAGCAGATGCAGCGTGAGGGCCGGTCTTGGCTGGACACGCCGGCACTGGGCTTCAACCGCGAGCATCAGCAGCGCTGGCAACAACTGGCGGCGGCCCTGCAGGACTACCAGCAGCAGGACAAGGCTTACCAGGTGTTGTTGGCCGAGGCGATGCAGGACGCCTTCAAGCGTTTCGAGGAGAAGCTGGCGGCTTGCAGCGAGCCAGGCAGGCAGCTGGAATCGAGCCGCGCGCTGTTCGACCTGTGGATCGATGCAGCCGAGGAGGCGTATGCCGAAGTCGCACTGTCGCCGCGTTTCCGCGATGCCTACGGCGCGCTGGTGAATGCGCAGATGCGCCTGCGCTCGGCGGTGCAGCGCGAGGTCGAGCAGGCGGGCGAGGCGATGGGTGTGCCGACGCGCACCGAAGTCGATGCCGCGCATCGCAAGATCGCGCAACTGGAACGCGAGCTGCGGCGCTTGCGCGATCGACTTGACGGCGAAGCGTCGAAGCCGCAACCGGCTTCCGGCCCTGGTGACGGTGGGCAGGCGCGCGCGCCGCGGACGAAGGCTGCCACCGGCAAGCCCGTGGCGAAAGCCGCGACGAAAGCTTCTTCAAAAACGGCTGCAAGCGCGGTATCCCGACCGGCATCGAAGCAGCCCGCACCCGCCGGCAAGGCCACGAAAAACGCGCCGAAGCGCGGAGCCGCAAAGCCGGTTGTGAAGAAAGCGTCCCCGACGAACAAGCCGGGCGCTTCGGCAGCAATGAAAAAACCCGCGGCAGCAACACGTTCCGCGGTAGCCAAGCCCACCGCGAAGGCACGCTGACATGGACAAGCCCCCGATGTTCGCCACCGGTCCCCTGAATTTCACCGCCGAGGCGCTGGCGCAGGAGGCCATGCAGGCGCAGGCCAAGCTGCGCGCGGGTCTGGATACCCTGCGCGAGGTCGGCAACATCGACTACGGCGCGACGGCCAAGGAGGAAGTCTGGCGCGACGGCAAGGTCGTGCTGTACCGCTACCGCGGGACCACGCTGGAAGGCGGCCGCGCGCCGACGGCCAAGGTGCCGCTGCTGATCGCCTACGCGCTGGTCAACCGGCCCTACATGGTCGACCTGCAGCCGGACAAATCCATCGTGCGCGGGCTGCTGGCGCGCGGCGAGGACGTGTACATCCTCGATTGGGGCTATCCGGACCGCTCCGACCGCTTCCTCGAACTGGAGGACTACATCCAGCGCTACCTCGGTGGCGCGGTCGACCACATCCGCAAGGCCCATCATCTGGACGCGATCAACCTGCTCGGCATCTGCCAGGGCGGCGCGTTCTCGCTGTGCTACGCCGCGCTCAATCCCGGCAAGGTGCGCAACCTGGTGACCATGGTCACGCCGGTCGACTTCCATACCGACGACAACATGCTGGCCAACTGGGTGCGCGGGATCGATGTGGATGCGGTGGTCGATGCGCTCGGCAACATCCCGGCCGACATGATGAATTTTACCTACCTGACACTGAAGCCGTGGCGGCTGTTCGTGCAGAAGTACGTGGGCCTGGTCGACATCCTCGATGACCGGCAGGCGCTGGAGGATTTCCTGCGCATGGAGAACTGGATCTTCGACTCGCCCGACCAGGCCGGCGAAGCATTCCGCCAGTTCGCCAAGCAGTTCTATCAGGCCAACGGATTCCTCAACGGCAGCATCCGCATCGGCGACCGCAACATCGACCTGGGCCAGGTCGACATGCCGGTGTTGAACGTGTTCGCCGAGCACGACCATCTGGTGCCGCCGGCTTCGTCGAAAGCGCTGGGCGGGCTGGTCGGCAGCGACGATTACAGTGAGTTGTCGTTCCGCGGCGGCCACATCGGCATCTACGTCTCCAGCCGCGCGCAACGCGAGGTGCCGCAGGCGATCCACGACTGGCTGGCGCAGCGTTCCCGCTAGGCCGGCCATCACGCGTTGCTGTCACGGCCGCGCGCTAGACTCGCGGGCGTTGCCCCCCGTTCACGCATACATCGATACCAACCGCATGGACCCTGCACCGCGCCCGTTCACCCGATCACGCAGCGACCGCATCATTGCCGGCGTCCTGGGCGGCATCGCGCAACGGTTCGGCTGGAGTTCGACCCTGCTGCGGGTGCTGTTCGTCCTGGTCTCCATCGCTTCAGCGGCCTTTCCCGGCATCGTGGTCTACCTGATCCTGTGGCTGCTGATGCCGGAAGAAAACACCTGAGCCTCGTGTCCCTGGGTTCTCCCGCGGGATTGCTGATCGGCGCGGCATGGACCTTGCCCAACACGCTCATCGGCTTGCTGGCCGGCATGGCCGGCCTGCCATTCGGCGCGCACGTACATTGGCGGCGCGAGTATCCCGCCGTGGTCTTTCATGGCTGGCCCTGGGGCCCCGGCGGCGCGCTGACCCTGGGCAACGTGATCATCCACACCGGCGAGGACCTGGATGTCCACTGCCTGACCTACGCCCATCGCGCTGGCCGGTGTGTCGATCCGCCGGTGCGCCTGGGCGATCACGAACGCGCCCACGTTTACCAGTACATGGCGCTCGGGCCGCTGTTCCTGCCGTTGTATCTGCTGTGTGGCGGGGTGAGCGTGCGCAACCGTTTCGAGCGCGCGGCGGATCGCTACGCGATGAGTGGCGAAGGTTGGTGGCCGTGGCGTGCGACGCACTGAAGTGGGCCGCTTATGGGCCGCAGCGGAAGGCCGCACGTCGATGTCAGGCCGTCGTGCGTTGCAACCAGGTGTCGGTGTCGCCGGTCGCGGTTCCGTCGGCGTCGAAGCGCCGTTCGACAAACCGGATTCCCTCATCGTCGACCAGCACCACGCTGCTGCAGCGCGTTCCGTAGAACGCGTCGCGCACGAAGGGCGGTGACAGCCGCCGCTCCAGTTCGAGACCGATGCCGGTATCGGGCAGCGACGCATCCGGCGCCGGGGTGTCGTCGGCGAGTGCGCTGAGCAGTGCCGACACATCCGCCATCCCGGTATCGCCCTCGGCTTCGGAGCGCAGCCAGTGCGCCAGGGCCTGGGTTGCCTGCGTGCTTTTCGGCCACGGCGCATCGAAGGCGCCGTTGGACATGGCATGCAGACCCGGACTGATGGCGTGGGCGGAAAAGCGGGGGTGGTTGCCCGCAAACCACGCAGACGATCCGTCCCACAGCACCAGGTTGAAGGGTGCGTACCCGGCGGCGTCCGGTTCCAGTGCCTGCAGCCAGTCGGCTGTCGTGGCCGCTTTGCGGCTGAAATCCCTGACCAGTTCACCGCGCGAGCGGGGCATCGGCTGGCCGCCCAGACCGACCCGCACGTTGGTCACCGCGGCCACTCGGCCACGTCGCGAAACCATCAGCCAGCCGCCGCCGAGCTGCAGGTCGCGGCCGCCGTACACATCGGGAAAGTCGGGATCCGCCCCGGCTGGGGCGGCCGGCCGTGCATGGCGCTCATCGCGATTGGCGATCAATGCCAGTCGGTAGCGCGGGTGGCAGTCCAGGGCGAAGGCGATCAGGCACATGGGCCAATCCTAGCCCCTGCCGGAAGTGAAGCTGCCAGAAACAACAAACCCGGCCGGAGCCGGGCAAGTCGTTGCTGATGGTGCCGAAGGTGGGACTCGAACCCACACGCTTTTAAGGGCGGCGGATTTTGAATCCGCTGCGTCTACCGATTCCGCCACTTCGGCCAGCGCGGAAGTATAGCCGAGCCGGGGCGCTGCGCTCCAGTGTTTTCCTGGATCGACTCGACAGCTCAGAACGTGATTTTTCCGACCTGCAACGGCAACGATGAAAAGCCGCTGGCCGGATAGACCGCCCTGCGCGGTTGCGTGCCGGGAACCAGGGCAATCCGGCGCTGTCGAAGCAGTTCTTCCATCATGACCCGCAGCTCCAGGCGTGCGAGGGCAGCGCCCGGGCAGACGTGGATGCCAGCACCGTAGAGCAGGTTCAAGGAGGGATCGCGATCAAGGCGGAACTCGTCGGGGTCGCCAAAAATGGCCTCGTCGCGGTTGGCCGACGCCCACATCAGGGTGATGCGTGCGCCGGCGTCGAGCTGGCGCCCGCCGATTTCCACCGGCCGGGTGGTGATGCGGCGGGCGGAAATCAGCGGTGCGTGGATCCGCAGGATTTCATCGATCGCAGCGGGCAGCTGTTCCGGTTGTTCGCGCAACCGCTGCTGGAGCTCCGGCCGGTCGGCCAGGTAATGGGCCAGGATTCCCACGCTGGCGGCGATCGTGCCCAGTTCGCCCACGGTCCAGTTGCGCAGGATGCTGACGATGACCTCGTCGCTCAATGCTTGGCCGTCGATCTGCTCGCGCAGCAGGCGGGTCGTGAGGTCGTCGGGCGCGCCATCGCCGGCGTCGCGGCGCACGGCCAGCAACTGGCGGATGACGTGGTCGAACTCCAGCGCGATGAGTGCCATCGCGGGCCGGTCGCCGGCCAGGGTTGCCGCATGGTTCCTGCGGATCCAGGCCCGCAGGGGCTCGTGCGTCGTGGCAGGCCAGCCGAGGAAGGCGCACTGGATCTGCAGGGCGTAATCCTGGGTGAACCCTTCGGCCAGGTCGACCTCCCCGTCGACCGGCAGTCCGGCAACCAGATTGATGGCGATGGCGCGACAGGCCGGTTCGAACGCGGCGATCCGTCGGGCATCGAAACAGGGTTCGATCAGTTTCCGGTAGCCGGTGTGCTGCGGCGGATCCATGCCGTTGGGGACGGAGAGGTGGCTGGACACCGCATTGCTGAAGGTCGCATGGTCATGCAGCGCGCGCGATACGT
This sequence comes from Lysobacter sp., assembly GCA_035759805.1. Classification (GTDB taxonomy): domain Bacteria; phylum Pseudomonadota; class Gammaproteobacteria; order Xanthomonadales; family Xanthomonadaceae; genus Novilysobacter. Next base: position 6,744 of record DASTUE010000154.1, read on the forward strand.
CTGCGTGGCGGAACAGCGACCAGTGCAGGTATTCGCTGCGGGCCACCGGGCAGTGTCGGCGCATGCCGTCGTAGGCGGCGATCTGGTCGTCGAGTACGGTCGTGGATCGGGGGGCCCAGTCTTGCCGGGGCTCGGAGCTGGGCCCGGGCTCAGGGCCCGGGTGATGCGCTTCATTCATGGCGGTTCAACGGCCCGGGTTGCCCGGGCGATGGCGGGATGGACGTATTAGTCCATGAACCGCCGGCCGGGCCGTTGATCCAGGTCAGACGAACCGGCCGGTGTCGCGTTTCCGCAGAAGCTCATGCGCTGCTGATGCGGGAAATCCAGGCCGTAGCTCTAGCTGGCCTCGTCGATTTTCAATGCCTTGTCGGCACGCAGGAACCATTCGCCGTGGTCGGGCAGGAACATGGAGCACGCTTCCATCGCCGCCTTGTAGATGTGCACCGAGACGGCGATTTCGTCGCGGCTGCTGTTGCGGATGGCGTGGTACTCGTGCGGGGGGATCAGGCTGCCGGCGCTGCCGGGGCCGGCGATCATGCCGCCGGTGCCGCGGAACCGGAAGCGCTCGCCATCCTGCTCCAGCAACTCGTACTGGGTGATTTCCAGTCCGCCGTCCCAGACGCCTTCCACGCACCACAGGCCGCAGTGGTCGTGGATCGGGGTGCCCTGGCCGGGGCCCCAGGTCATGGCGACGACGCTGTAGCCGTGCTCGGGGCTGCGGTAGATCTCGCGGCGGGCGTAGTGGTCGTCGAGCGGTTCGAACACGCAGTCGGGCAGCTGGATGTCGCGGTCGCGGATCATCCGGCAGAGGCTGTTGCGCAGTGCGGCGGTGATTTCGTGCTCATCGCCGAGGGCCACCGCCGTGTCGAGGGCGCCGACGAGCTTGTCGCGGCCGGGGAAAACCATATCGGGCAAGGCTTGGATAGTCATCGCACGAGTCTAGCGCTTTGGTGGGAGGCCGGCAGGGCGCCGCGGTTACGGTGCCTGCAGTTACAGGGTATCGAGGAAGCCCCGTACGGCCGGGCCGTAGCGGTCGAAGTCGACCAGGAAGGCGTCGTGTCCCTGCGGCGACGGCATCGGCAGGCATTGCGTGTCGGCGCCGCCTTCGCGCAGGCCGTCGGCGATTTCCTGTTGCTGCTGCAGCGGGAACAGGATGTCGGTCTCGGCGCCGATCGCCAGCGCGCGTTCGATGTGGATCGCGGCCAGGCCGGCGCGGGTGTGCGCACGGCCGTCGGCGCCGCGCTGTGCGCAGTGGTCGCCGAGGTCGAACCAGTCCATCGAGCGACTGAGGTAGAGGTAGCAGTTGGGGTCGTACTGGCGGACGAAGCGGCGGGCGTGGGCTTCCAGGTAGCTTTCGACCTGGAATTCGAGGCCGAACGGTTCGTCGTCGTTGCGGTCGGAATCCAGCCGGACGCGGCCGAAGCGGCCGTCCCATTCCAGCGCGGAGCGATAGGTGATCACACCGAGCTTGCGCGCCATCCGCATGCCCGATTCGGGGTAGTGCTCATCGCTGTAATCGCCGCCGTTGAAGTTCGGATCGAGCCGGATCGCCTCGCGCTGCAGCGAGCGGATCGCGATCGACCACGGCAGCGCGCGGGCCGCACCGGAGATGTTGATGTGGCTGCGCGCGATGCCGGGATGGCGGATCAGCAGCGCCAGCGCGACCATGCCGCCCATCGAATTGCCGACCAGGCAGGCGAGTTGTCCGATGCCCAGTTCCCGCACGACGTGGGCGATGGCGTCGGCACCGTCTTCGATGGACAGTTCGGGAAAGCCGAAACGGTACGGCGTGCCGGTGGCCGGGTCGATCGAGGCCGGGCCGGTGGAGCCCTTGCAACTGCCCAGCGGATTGGCGCAGACCACGTACCAGCGGTCGGTGTCGATCGGCTTGCCCGGGCCGACCATCGGCTCCCACCAGCCGGCATCCGGATTGGCGGGGTTGGCGGCCATGTGCGCGTTCGGCGACAGCCCGGGGACGACCAGCACCGCATTGTCGCGTGCGGCGTTGAGGCTGCCCCAGGTCTCGTAGGCGATGCGCGCGCCCTGCAGCTCGCCGCCGCGTTTCATCGGGAACGGCGAGGGCAGGTCGATCCAGCGCGTGCCGGGAGGGATGAATTCGGTCATGGCAGCGCTCCGGCTGGCCTCCTGCGACTACTTGACGATCCGGTCGATCAGCAGCGCGGCAGCGATCTCGGGTGCGGCATCGACGACCACCGGCGCGGATTCGAAGTCGCCCGGCTGTGCGCTGGCATCGCCACTGGCGGACACCCGCGCGCTGAGCTGGATCCGGTCGAGCTGCGACAACTTCACGGTCGGCATCAGGCTGTCGCCGTCGTCCAGGGTGACGGTGAGCGGGAACCGCACCGCCTGCAGTTTTTCGACCGCGACCGGCATCGGCGCGCCGTCGGCCTGGCGGGCGATCACGAACACGCTGGCGCCATCGGGGTACTGCATCGCCAGCGCCGGGTCGAGCGACACGCTGACGGTGATCGTGACCGGGGATACAGCCGCGATTTCTTCCGGCAACGGTTCCAGTCCCGCATCGGCGCGGGCGGCGTTGATCTGCGGCCGCAGGCTGGCGGCGGTGGCCGGATCGACCTGGCCCAGCAGCGGCTCCCAGGTCTTGACGGCCTCCGCCGGCTGCCCGGCCTGGCGCTGGGCAATGCCGAGGAACCAGCGGGCGCGCTGGTGGTCGGGCTGCTGGGCCAGCGCATGACGCAGCATCGACACGGCTTCCTGGTCGAAGCGGCGGCCTTCAGCGGTCAGCGCGCGCGCCTCGGCGGCCTCGGCCAGGATGTCGGCGTCATCGGGTGCGAGCTTCAGTGCGCGATCGAAGGCGTTGCCGGCGTCGGCCAGCTTGTTCTGCGCGAGGTAGGCGCGGGCCAGCAAGCGCCAGCCTTCGACCTGGTTGGGGTCGCGCTCCAGCTCGGCCTTCAGCTGGGTGATCGCATCGGCCAGGGTTTCCGGCACGGCGCGCTGGGCCGGGTCGAGCGCGCGCGGGGTGCCGACCACGGTATAGAGCAGGCCGGAGGTGACACCGAGCAGGACGATCAGGCTTGCGCCAAGCACGGGCCTGACACGCCAGATCGGCTGCAGCACGTAGCCCAGTGCCAGCAGGGCCAGCACCACGCCGGCAATCACGAACGCGGTCATCACCACTCCTGGTCTTCGTCTGGGGTGTTTTCGTCTGGGGTACTTTTTTCGTTGCGAGCGGACGATTGGCCGGCACTGCGCTTGCGCACGATGTTGACGACCACCAGTCCGCCGACCAGCAGCACCAGCCCGGGGCCGAACCACAACAGCCAGGTCTTGGGATCGACCTGCGGGCGGTACAGCACGAACTCGCCGTAACGCGCGACCAGATAATGCTTGACCTCCGCGTCGGTCTTGTCCTGGCGCATCAGGGTGAGCACTTCGTGCCGCAGGTCCTGCGCGATGCCGGCGTTGGAATCGGCCAGCGACTGGTTCTGGCATTTCACGCAACGCAGTTCCGCGGTGAGCGCGTGGAAGCGGTCGGCCTCGGCCTGGTCGGTGAACTGCAGCGGCGCCGGGTCCCGGGTCGCCTGCGCGAACGCGATCCCCGGCAGCAGCGATGCGGCCAGCAGGAGCAGCCAGAGAGTGCGCTTGATCCGTCCCGTGTTCGTCCGCTCGGCGTTCATTGGCCTGCCTCGATCCGGCTCAGCAGCGGCAGCACTTCATCGTCGATGATCTGCTGGCTGAGTGCGCCCACGTGCTTCCAGCGCACGATGCCCTTGCCATCGACCAGGAAGGTTTCCGGCGCGCCGTAGATGCCCCAGTCCAGCGCCTTGTCGCCGCTGTAGTCGGTCAGCACCAGCCAGTAGGAATTGCCGAACTGCTCCAGCCAGCGTAATGCGTCGGCATGCTCGTCCTTGAGGTTGTAGCCGATCACGCGCACGCGCTTGGTCTCGGCGAACCGGGTCAGGACGGGATGCTCGATGCGGCATTCCGGGCACCAGCTGCCCCAGACGTTCATCAGGTAGGGCTCGCCAAGCAGTTCCTGCGAAGAGACCAACCGGCCCGGCTCATGCAATACCGGCAGCTCGAAAGCCGGTGCCGGTTTGCCGATCAGCGGCGAGGGGAGGGCTTCGCGATCCTGGTTGCGGCTCAGCATCACGCCGGCCAGCAGCAGCGCGGCGAGCAGGCCGAAGCCCACCAGCGGCAGCCAGCGTGCGAGCGTGCTTCGCGAGTTTTTGGCGGCGGGACTCATCGGGCGGTCTCCGGCCTGGACGGCGATGCGGGCGTGCGACGGAAACGCTTGTCGGTCGCGGTCACCAGCCCCCCGAGCATCATCAGGATCGCGCCGGCCCAGACCCAGCGCACGAACGGCTTGATCTGCACCCGCAACGCCCACGCATCGCCGCCGAGGGGCTCGCCGATGGCGACGAACAGGTCACGGGTGATCCCGCTGACGATGGCGGCCTCGGTCATGACCTGGCCACCGCTGCGGTAGGCGCGCTTCTCGGGATGCAGCACGGTCAGCGGCTTGCCGTCGGCGAACACCTGCACGGTGCCGTAGCTGGCGTCGTAGTTCGGGCCCTGGCGCATCGCCACGCCGTCGAAACGGAACGAGTAGTCGCCCAGTTCGATCGTCTGCCCGGGTTTCACCGCGACTTCGTGCTGCTGTTCCAGGCCTTCCACCAGCAGCGCGCCGACCAGAAAGACCGCCACGCCCAGGTGGGCGAGGGTCATGCCGAGCATCTCGGCGGTGAGGCGGGTGCCGGTGCCCTTGAACCGCGTCCACACGAAACGCAGGGTGCCCAGGCCGACCCAGACCGCGCCGAACACGCCGGCGGCCACCTTCCAGGCGCCTTGCGGGGCGAGGAAGAACGCGATGACCGCGGCGACCAGCGCCACGCCGGCCCACGGCAGCAGCATCGCCAGCGGCCGCGAGGCCTGGTCGCGCTGCCAGCGGGTCAGCGGCCCCAGCGGCAGCAGCAGCACCAGCGGCGCCATCAGCAGGGTGAACAGCAACGCGAAATAGGGCGGCCCGACCGAGATCTTGCCCAGCTCCAGCGCATCGGCCAGCAGCGGGTACAGGGTGCCCAGCAGGACCATCGCGCAGGCGGTCGACAGCAGCAGGTTGTTGGCCAGCAGCAGGGTTTCGCGCGAGTAGGCGGCGAAGGGCTTGCCATCGGCCTCGCCCGGCGAACGCAGCGCGTACAGCACCAGCGAGCCGCCGATCACGACGCCCAGGAAGATCAGGATGAACAGGCCGCGCGCGGGATCGGCGGCGAACGCGTGCACACTGGTCAGCACGCCCGAGCGCACCAGGAAGGTGCCCAGCAGCGACAGCGAGAAGGTCGCGATGGCCAGCAGCAGGGTCCAGCCACGGAAGCTGCCGCGTTTTTCGGTGACCGCCTGCGAGTGCAGCAGCGCCGCGCCCGCCAGCCACGGCATGAAGCTCGCGTTCTCGACCGGGTCCCAGAACCACCAGCCGCCCCAGCCCAGCTCGTAATACGCCCACCAGCTGCCGAGCGCGATGCCAAGGGTCAGGAACGCCCAGGCGATGTTGGTCCACGGCCGCGTCCAGCGCAGCCAGCGCGTGTCGACCTTGCCGTCCAGCAACGCGGCGATGGCGAACGCGAACGGCACCGAGAAACCCACGTAGCCGATGTACAGCATCGGCGGGTGGATGATCATCCCCGGGTCCTGCAGCAGCGGGTTGAGGTCGCGGCCTTCGATGGCCGCCGGCAGCAGGCGCTCGAACGGGTTGCTGGTGAAGATCAGGAACGCCAGGAAGCCGATGCTGACGATGCCCATGACCCCCAGCACGCGCGCGATCACCGCCATCGGCAGGCGCTGCGAGAAGTGCGCGACCGCGCCGCTCCACAGCGCCAGCACCATCGCCCACAGCAGCAGCGAGCCTTCATGCGCGCCCCAGACGGCGGTATAACGGTAGCCGACCGGCAGCAGCGAGTTGGAGTTCTCGGCGACGTAGCGCAACGAGAAGTCCTGGCTGACGAAGCCCAGGGTGAGCACCACGTAGGCAAACCCGACCAGCGCCAGTTGGGCGTAGGCGGCCGGCCGGGCGACCGCCATCCAGGCGCCGATGTTGCAGTGCGCGCCCGCCATCGGCAGGACCGCCTGCAGCATGGCGACCAGCAGGGCGAGGATCAGGGCGATCTGGCCGAGTTCGGGCAGCATCGTTATCGGCCCGCCGCCGGCGCGTCCATGGACGTCGCGTCGGTGGCTCGCTCATCCACGTCGTGCTTCTGGTGCGCGGCCCCCATCTTGTCGGCGACTTCCTTGGGCATGTAGGTCTCGTCGTGCTTGGCCAGCACTTCCTCGGCGACGAAGCGGCTGCCGTCCATGCGACCGGTCGCGATGACCGCCTGGTTCTCGCGGAACAGGTCGGGAAGGATACCGGTGTAGACCACGGGCATCACGGCATCGCCGTCGGTGACGCTGAAGCGGGACTCCAGCGACCCTTCCGTACGCTGCAGCGAGTCGGCCGCGACCATCCCGCCCAGCCGGAAGCGTGCCTGTCCGGAGGCCACGTCGGGCCCGGCGTCGCCACTGAGGACTTCGTTGGGGGTGTACAGATAGGCCACGTTGCGTTGCAGGGCCATTGCAACGAGGGTGGCGGCGATGGCGGCGGCGGCCACCAGGGCCAGTACCCAGATCAGGCGGCGGCGTCGAATCGGATTCATCGGGTCAACTCGTTGGAATGGGGTGGCTGGGCTTCAGTGGTGCTCCCAGTCGTGCCCTCGGGCGTATTGGCGGTCGGGCCGCCGGGAGTTCCGGTTCCAGACCGTGCGGATTGGCGGGCGGCACGACGACGGGCGTTGCGCAGTTCACGACCGATCTGCAGGCGGCTGGCGAGGAATTCCCACCCCAGCACCAGCACGAAGATGGCGTAGCTGGCGATCACGTAGTTGAGGTAACTCACGGCGAGCCCCTCCGCGCGCCGGCCTTGCCCGTCGCAAGGGCCGCGACCCAGGCCTTGCCCGATTCGCGCCGCAGGTTGTCGGCGCGGGCGCGCACCAGCAGCGCGCCGATGAACCACAACTTGGTGCCCACCAGCATCCAGATCAGCGGCTGGACCATGCTGGCGTCCATTGTCGATTCGCCGAACAGGCGGATCGTCTGGCCCTGGTGCAGCGAGTTCCACCACACCACCGAGTACCGGATGATCGGCAGCAGCACCACGCCGACGATGGCCAGCAGGCCGGCCGCGCGGGCGGCGGCGCGGCGGTCGTCGATCGCGTTGTACAGGCCGATCACGCCCAGGTAGAGGAACAGCAGGATCAGTTCGGTGGTCAGGCGTGGGTCCCAGTCCCACCACGTGCCCCACATCGGCTTGCCCCAGATCGCGCCGGTGAGCAGGGTGATCAGGGTGAAGCCGGCGCCGATCGGCGCGCAGGCCATCGCCAGGATTTCGCACAGCTTGATCCGCCAGATCAACGCGATCGCCGCATAGAACGCCATCAGCCCGAATACCGCCAGGCTCATCCAGGCGCTGGGCACGTGGATGTACAGGATGCGGAAGCTGTCGCCTTGCTGGTAGTCGGCCGGCACCACGAACAGGGCGCCGTACATGCCCCAGGCCATGACGGCCAGGCCCAGGACGTAGGCCCAGGGAGCCCAGCGGGCGGCGAAACGATCGAAATGGGGTGGGGAGCCCAGTTTGTGGAACCACAGGACGATGGGATTCATACGCCTCAATTCAGAGCAATCCGGATCGCCGCCGCGGCCGCCAAGGGCGCCAATACCAGCGCAACGACCAGCCCGGCACCCAGCAGCAGCAGCGCGCCGATCGGATCCAGTCCCTGGGCCGATGCGGCCACGCTGCCGGCACCGAACACCAGTACGGGCACATACAGGGGCAGCGCGAGCAGCGCGACAAGTATACCGGAGCGACGCATCCCCACGGTCAGCGCGGCGACTACCGCACCGAGCAGGCTGAGCAGCGGCGTGCCCAGTGCCAGCGAGGCCATCAGCACCGGCAACTGCCCGCGCGGCAGGTGCATCAGCTCGGCCAGGAACGGCGTCGCGATCAGCAGGGGCAGGGCGGTGGTTGCCCAGTGCATGAACGTGCGGACCCCGACCAGCCAGCCCAGCGGCACCGGTGCCAGCATCCACTGCTCCAGCGAGCCGTCCTCGGCATCGCCACGGAACAGGGTGTCCAGCGAGAGCAGGCCGGCCAGCAGCACTGCGACCCACAGCACGGCGGCGGCGACCTTGGCCAAGGTGTCGGCCTCGCCGCCCAGCGCCAGCGCGAACAGCACCACGACCAGCAGCGCGAACAGGGCCGGCTGCAACGCATCGCCGCGGCGGCGCCAGAGCAAGCGCAGGTCGCGTAACAGCAGGGCCTTGGCCGAACCGATCAGGCCGGGCAGGGCGACGCTCATGCCGACGCCTCCACACCCGTTCCATCCGTACTGGTCATGTCCGGAGCCGCCAGAGTGAGCGTCCGGGTCCGCACCGGCGGGGCCGCGTAAGCGCCGTGGGTGGTGATCAGGGCGCCGCCGCCGCTGCGCAGGTGGGCCTGGATCATCCGGTTGACCAGCTCGATGCCTTCCAGATCGAGGTTCGCGTACGGCTCGTCGAGCAGCCACAGCGGCGCCGGCGACAGCCACAACCGCGCCAGCGAAAGGCGCTTTTTCTGGCCGGCGGAAAGCTGCCTTGCCAGGGCGTCCTCGTAACCGGCAAGGCCGACGATGGCCAGCGCATTGACCGGGATCTGGTTGCGTCGCCGGCCCTGCAGGCCGCACAGGAAATCCAGGTTTTCCAGCACCCCCAGATCGGCCTTGAAGCCGGGCAGGTGGCCCATGTAGGCCATGGCACGTGCGCGTCGTGCGGCATGCGCGCGTTGGCCATCGATATCGACCTCGCCGCCATCGGCCCGCAACAGGCCGGCCAGCACCCGCAACAAGGTGGTCTTGCCCGCACCATTGCCGCCTTGCACCAGCAAGGCCTCGCCGGCGTCGACGGAAAAATCGAGCGGGCCGAACACCGGCTCGTCATTGCGTGCGAAGTGCAGTCTGCGGGCAGCCAGCAGTGGCGGGGCGGATCGGTGGTCAGGAGTCATCGGCAGGCGCGTGGGCCAACAGGACACGAAACGCCCATGTTACGCGTCGGCGCGCCTCTTCATCAGCCTGGATGTCACCGGCTCCCCATCCAGTCGATGCAGGCCGCCTTGAAGTCGTCGCCTGCGTCGGGGGACGGTTCCATCAGCATCCGCAGTCGGACCGGTTCGCCCCGTCGCCAAGCCAGTATCGCGGCCTGGCCGAATTCGATCGCCAGCCGATCGCTGGTGTCGCCATCTATGTCGGCCAGCAGCCAGCCCGGCTCACGCCACTGTCCGTCCGGACTTTCCGCCCAGGCCGGCAGGCGCGCGGCACGGTAGTGGTCGATCTGCGCCAGCAGCAGGGCATCGGCGGCCGCGTTGGCGGTGTCCGAACGCGGTTCCGAGGCGGGGTTCCAGGCGGTGATGAACACGTAGCGTTCGGCCGGCCAGTACGCCTCCAGATCGGTCGCCGGCCGGCCGACCTGCAGCAGCAGGGTGTCGCCATCCAGCACCACGGCGTAGCGGGCCGCGGCGTAGGCGGCGGCCAGTTCGACGGCGTTGACCACGGTGAGCTCGCGCATGTGTCGAAGTGTCTGGCGGACGGGGGCGGCGTGCAAGCCCGTTGGTCGTGTTTTGCGTTTCTTTTCAACCACCTGGAGGGCGGTTTCAGGAGGATGGTCCCGCCGGATGGTGCTCGCTGATGAGCGGTATTTCGTAGACTCACGGATTCCCCACCTTTCGGTCGACTCCCGATGACATCCGCCCGCACCGCGCAATCGCCCATCCCCCTGCAGACCAAGTTGCCGAAGGTCGGCACCACCATCTTCACCGTGATGTCGCAGCTGGCCGCCGAGCACGGCGCGGTCAATCTGGGGCAGGGCTTTCCCGACTTCGACGCGCCGGCTCGACTGGTGGACGCGCTGGCGAAGGCGATGCGCGACGGTCATAACCAGTACGCGCCGATGAGCGGCATTCCGGCATTGCGCGAGGCGATCGCGGCGAAAACCGAGCGCTGCTACGGCTACCGCCCCGACGTCGATGCGGAGATCACCGTCACCTCAGGTGGCAGCGAGGCGATTTTCGATGCCGTGCATGCGGTGGTACGACCGGGCGAGGAAGTGATCGTGCTCGACCCGTGCTACGACTGCTACGAGCCGGCGATCGAGCTGGCGGGCGGTGTCGCCGTGCACGTGCCGCTGGACCCGCAGACCTTCGCGCCGGACTGGGACCTGATCCGCCAGGCGATCACGCCGAAGACGCGGATGCTGATGATCAACAGCCCGCACAACCCGTCCGGCGCGACGCTCGGTGCCGACGACATCGCACAGCTGACCGCCCTGCTGCGCGGTACCGACATCCTGCTGCTGTCGGACGAGGTGTACGAGCACATCGTGTTCGATGGCGCGCGTCACGAGTCGGTGTTGCGTTATCCGGAGCTGCGCGAACGCGCCTTCGTGATTTCCAGTTTCGGCAAGACCTACCACTGCACCGGCTGGAAGGTCGGCTACTGCGTCGCGCCGCCGGCGCTGAGCGCCGAGTTCCGCAAGGTGCACCAGTACAACACCTTCTGCACCTTCGCCCCCGCGCAGTACGCCTTCGCCGAAATGATCCGCGACGAGCCGGAGCACTACCTGGAGCTGGGCGCGTTCTACCAGCCCATGCGCGACCGCTTCCGCGAGCAGTTGCTGACCACGCGCTTCAAGCCGCTGCCGGTGCCGGGCGGGTATTTCCAGCTGGTCGACTACTCCGCCGTCAGCGATCTGGACGACGCCGAATTCTGCCGCTGGCTGGCGGTGGAACACGGCGTGGCCGCGATCCCGCTGTCGCCGTTCTACGGCACGCCGCCGAAGGGCCAGCGCCTGGTCCGGCTCTGTTTCGCCAAGAGCGAGGCGACCCGCGACGCCGCCATCGAGCGCCTGCGGAAGTTGTAACTCCTCGATTTCCGGTTTTGTTGCGATACGCCCGGCCTCCCATCCGGGTATTTCCCGGCACCGGTTCTGCAAAGAGATTCCTCCCAACCTGTTGGTGAACCATGAGCAACCTTCGTATTTCCCTGATCCAGGGCGCGACCCTCTGGCACGATCCGGCCGGCAACCGTGACTATTACGGCGGGTTGATGTCCTCGCTGCGCGGACTGACCGATCTGGTGGTGCTGCCGGAAACCTTCACCAGCGGCTTCTCCAACGAGGCCATCACCGATGCCGAGGCGATGGACGGCGAGACGGTGGCCTGGCTCCGCGGGCAGGCGGCCAGCCTGGATGCCGCGGTGACCGGCAGCGTGCAGATCCGCGACGGCGACCGGGTGGTCAACCGGATGCTGTTCGCCAAGCCCGACGGCGAGTTGCACCACTACGACAAGCGCCACCTGTTCCGCTATGCCGACGAGCACAAGCGCTACGCCGCCGGCCGTGACCGCATCACGGTGGAGTGGAAGGGCTGGCGGATCTGCCCGCTGGTCTGCTACGACCTGCGCTTCCCGGTGTATTCGCGCAACCGCTTTGACGTCGAGCGCAAGGGCGGCCTCGACTACGACCTGCTCATCTATGTCGCCAACTGGCCTGCCGCGCGCGCCTATCCATGGAAGACGCTGCTGCGCGCGCGTGCGATCGAGAACCTGTGCTTCGTCGCCGGGCTCAACCGCGTCGGCACCGACGGCAATGGCCTGCAGTACGCCGGCGA
>DASTUE010000155.1:0-18824 GCA_035759805.1 Lysobacter sp.
CGGCGTGAGCGGGTTCTGTGTGATCGGCTGCAGGGTCCCGTTGACCTTCATCGACGGCGGCATGCCGGCGGTGATGAACAGGTCCGACGCCTTCTGGTGCGACATCAGCTTGAGGAACGAGGTGAAGTCGATGCTTTCTGCGGTGCTCATGGCGGTATTCCCCTTGCCACCAGGCCCGATGCCCGACGGCGTGCTTCAGTAAGGCGCGCTTCCGTGAGGCACGCCCGGCAAAACATTCGATCAGTCGAACAGGCGTTTGTCCTTGGCGTATTCGCGGGCCTGCGGACGCAGGATCAGGCCGCGTTTGACCAGGTCCTGCAGATGCTGGTCCAGCGTCATCATTCCGGCGTTCTGGCCGGTCTGGATCGCCGAATACATCTGCGCGACCTTGTCCTCGCGGATCAGGTTGCGGATGGCCGGGGTGCCGACCATGATTTCCCAGGCCGCGGTGCGGCCGCCGCCGACCTTCTTCAGCAGCGCCTGCGAGATCACCGCGCGCAGCGACTCCGACAGCATCGAGCGCACCATCGGCTTCTCGCCGGCGGGGAACACGTCGATGATGCGGTCCACGGTCTTGGCCGCCGAACTGGTATGCAGCGTGCCGAACACCAGATGCCCGGTTTCCGCGGCGGTCAGCGCCAGCCGGATCGTCTCCAGGTCGCGCAACTCGCCGACCAGGATGTAGTCCGGGTCCTCACGCAGCGCCGAGCGCAGCGCCTCGTTGAAGCCGTGGGTGTCGCGGTGCACTTCGCGCTGGTTGATCAGGCACTTCTGCGAGGTGTGCACGAACTCGATCGGGTCTTCCACCGAGAGGATGTGCGCGTACTCGTTCTTGTTGACGTGGTCGATCATCGCCGCCAGCGTGGTCGACTTGCCCGAACCGGTCGGGCCGGTCACCAGGATGAGCCCCTGCGGCTGGTCGATCAGCTCCTTGAAGATGCGCGGGCAGCCCAGGTCCTCCAGCGACAGGATCTCGGACGGAATCGTGCGGAACACCGCGCCCGCGCCGCGGTTCTGGTTGAACGCGTTGACGCGGAACCGCGCCAGGCCGGGGATCTCGAACGAGAAGTCGACCTCGAGGAACTCCTCGTAATCGCGCCGCTGCTTGTCCGACATGATGTCGTAGACCAGCGCATGCACGGCCTTGTGGTCGAGCGCCGGGATGTTGATCCGGCGCACGTCCCCGTCGACCCGGATCATCGGCGGCATGCCGGCCGACAGGTGCAGGTCGGACGCCTTGTTCTTTACCGAGAATGCCAATAGTTCGGCGATATCCATGCGTGCTCCCCTGCACTGTGGATGGTGGCATCCGGCAACGTGCAACCGTCCCGGACGATGCCGGCGCGGCCTGCGGTTGGTACGGATGAGCCCTGAGCGGCAGTATAGCCCCGGATCCGCGCCGCCAATCCAGCCCTCCATCACAGGACCAACGACGTGCCGACGCATGCCCTGGACGCTACCGTCCGAACGCTTGAGAACGCAGCCAACGCCTCCAACCGGCCAACGCCGCGCCTGCTTGCGGTCAGCAAGACCCAGCCGGCGACGGCCATCGCCGAACTGGCGGGCCGTGGCCAGCGGGCCTTCGGCGAGAACTACGTGCAGGAAGCGCAGGCCAAGCAGGCCACACTGGGCCCGTTGTCGGCCGGACTGGAATGGCACCTGATCGGCCACCTGCAGTCGAACAAGGCGCGCGATGCCGCCGCTGCGTTCGATTGGGTGCAGACCCTGGACCGGCCGAAACTGGTCGGCGCACTGGCCCGGCACCGCGACCCCGCACGCGGCCCGTTGGACGTCCTGATCCAGGTCAACATCGACGACGAGGCCAGCAAGCACGGCTGCCGCCCCGACCAGATCGACACGCTGGCCACGCTGGTCGCCGCCGAACCGAACCTCCGCCTGCGCGGATTGATGGTGATCCCGACCCCGCACGACGACCCCGAACTGGCCCGCCCGACCTTCCGTCGCACGCGCGCCTTGTTCGAGTCGCTGCAGGCGGAATACCCGCAGGTCGACACCCTGTCGATGGGGATGAGCGCCGATGCCGCGATCGCGATCGCCGAGGGCGCGACGATGGTGCGGATCGGCACGGCGCTGTTCGGCGCGCGCTCGCCGGGATAGCGGTTTCGCCACGAACAAGGCTCCGCAGGCACCACGCGGCGCGCACTCTTACACTGGGCGCTGATTCCTATCGAAGGCCCCCACATGAAACCTCCAGCCAGCCAGGCCGAGTCCCCCACCGTCGCCTTCATCGGCGGCGGCAACATGGCGCGCAGCCTGATCGGCGGGATGATCGCGCGCGGCGCTGACCCGGCACGCGTGCGGGTTGCCGAGCCGGTGCAGGCGCTGCGGGAATCGCTGCAGGCCGATTTCGGTGTGCGCGGCTTCGCCACCGCCGCGGAAGCCGTTGATGGCGCGACGGTCTGGTTGCTCGCGGTCAAGCCGCAGGTCATGCGCGCGGTGTGCGCCGAAATCGCCACCACCGCCCGGATTGCGCAGCCGGTGGCCATCTCGATCGCGGCCGGCATCACCTCCGGCCAGCTATCGGACTGGCTCGGCGGTGGCATCGCGGTGGTGCGGGCGATGCCCAATACCCCGGCGCTGCTTGGGGCCGGCATCACCGGCCTGTTCGCGAACCCGCAGGTGGACGCCACCCAGCGCGAGCAGGCCGCGCGCCTGCTGGATGCGGTCGGACCGACGGTGTGGATTCAGGACGAAGCGCAGATGGACGCGGTGACCGCCGTGTCCGGCAGCGGTCCGGCCTACGTGTTCCTGCTGGCCGAGGCGATGCAGGCCGCGGGCATCAAGCAGGGTTTGCCGGCAGACACTGCGCGCCGGCTCGCCAACCAGACCCTGCTGGGTGCGGCCCGGATGCTGACCGAGCTGGATGAGCCGGCCGACGTGCTGCGCCGGAAAGTCACCTCCCCGGGCGGCACCACCCAGGCGGCCGTCGAGACCTTCGAGCAGGGCGGGCTGCGCGAACTGGTCGATCGCGCAGTGACCGCCGCAACGTTGCGCGGACGCGAACTGTCGGCGGCGAACGATGACTGACGATCCATTCGACATCGTGGCCGTTGCATCAACCTCCACATCCATCAGGAGCACCACCTTGCGCACTACCCTCACACTGCTGCTGGGCGCGACCCTGCTGCTGGGCTGCTCGGCCGAGCCTTCCAGCCCGCCCGCGGGCAACCCGACACCCTCTGCGAACCAGCAGGAAGCCACCGCACGCATCGGCGACACCACCGTGCGCGCCACGGTGCTGCAGACCGCGCTGCTCGGCGAACTGGTCGCGGACAAGTACGGCATCGCCCGCGCCGACAACCAGGTGATGCTGCTGGTCGGCCTGCGCCAGGGGGAATCCAGCGAGGAAACCTCGGTACCGGCACGGATCACCGCCACCGCCACCGACCTGCGCGGGCAACGCCACGCCATCGAGCTGCGCGAACTGCACAGCGGCGAGCTGCTCGATTATCTCGGCACCGTGCCGGTGAGCCTGCCCGACACCCTGCGGTTCGAACTCGACATCACCCTGGAGAACGGCGCGCATTCGACGATGCGGTTCAATCGCGAATTCCTGCCGCTATGACCGGATAGCGGCAGCGATGCGCGGGACGGCTGAAGCCGTGCCGCCCGGTAGGAGCGACATCAGCCGCGACCTGTACATCGCTGCCCGGGCCGCCGGGCGATCAGCGGCGACAGGCGACTAGTGACCAGGCCGTGGTGAGAAACGCTGGGGACAGGGGAGCGCAATGACGCTGCGAATCCTGCGCGTTCGCGGCTTACGCCGCTCCTGCGACCAAGCCGCTCCTACGACCAAAGGGAGTCCAGTCGGACAACCGCCGGTTGTCGCGCCCTGTCTCACGGAGACTTCCTGCAGGCGTCCGTCTGGATTTCGTTTGGTCGCAAATAGCGGCCTCAGCCGTGCCGCACCGCCCAGTCGCGGATGATCGCGGCGATCGCGCCGACGCCGTCGGTCAGCGCGGCCGGGCCGGGCTGCAGGATCATCGCCGACTTGATCTCGTGCAGCTCGTTGTCGCGCACCGCCGGGATCGCCTGCCAGCCATCGCGCGCGGCGACTTTTTCGGGGCGGAACTTCTTGCCGCACCACGAGCCCAGGATGATGTCGGGCGCGCGCCGCACCACTTCCATCGGGTCTTCGAGAATGCGCTGCTTCGCCAGCGACTCGGCCGCGCGTTCGGGAAAGATGTCGTCGCCACCGGCGATCCGCACCAGTTCGGCGACCCACTGGATCCCGCTGATCAACGGCTCGTCCCACTCCTCGAAGTACACCTTCGGCCGCCGCGGCAAATGTGCGGCGGCCTCGGCAATGCCGTCGAGTCCACGCTGCAGTCCGTCGGCATAGGCGTTGGCCTTGTCGGCCGCGCCGACCAGCGCGCCCAGGCGTCGGATGTAATCGACGATGCCGTCGACACTGCGGTGGTTGCTGATCCACACCTCGACGCCGTGCCGGATCAGTTCGGCCGCGATGTCGGCCTGGATGTCGGAAAACCCGATCACGAAGTCAGGCTGGAGCTTGAGGATTTCGCCGATCTTCGCACTGGTGAACGCGCTGACCTTCGGCTTGGTCCTGCGCGCGATCGCCGGGCGCACGGTGAAGCCGCTGATGCCGACGATGCGGTCCTGCTCGCCGATCGCGTACAGCGTCTCGGTCGGCTCCTCGGTCAGGCAGACGATGCGCTGCGGGCCGGAGGTTTTCGCGGCCGTCGCCTTCGCAACGGCGGTCATGGGTACAGCATCCGTTTCGACCACTCGCCGGCCGCGTCGCTCTCGTACAGGCAGCGCTCGTGCAGGCGGTACTGGCCGCCGTACCAGAACTCGATCGCGACCGGGCGCACCCGCAGGCCGGTCCAGCGTGGCGGACGCGGCACGTCGCGGCCCTCGAACTCCTGTTCGAGCTGGGCGATGCGCTCGTGGAAGCGTGCCTCGTCGAGCGTCTCGGACTGCAGGGACGCCCAGGCGCCGATCTGGCTGCCACGCGGACGGGTGGCGAAATAGGCGTCCGCCTCCTGGTCGTTGACGATCTCCACCGGCCCTTCGATGCGTATCTGCACGCCCTCCTTGACGCGCGGCCAGTGGAACAGCAGCGCCGCCTGCGGATTGGCCTGCAACTCGCGGCCCTTGCGGCCATCGAGATGCGTGTAGAACACGAAACCGCGCTCGTCGTGCGCCTTCAACAGCACGATGCGGGCCGACGGCCGCGCGGTGAGGGTGGCGGTCGCCACGGTCATGGCGGTCGGATCGGGTTCACCGGCAATACCGGCCTGCGCGAACAGATCGGCAAACGTGGCGTGGGCTTCGGACAACAGGGCGGGAATGGTCATGGGCCTATTGTGGTCCGGTCGCGCGGCCATCGCACCTCCTGCCCGGACGGCGGCCTCATGTTGAAGGGAGTGCACCGCGCGGCGGCGGACTGCGCCCATCCTTCAAGGACACCGCGCAGCCTCCGCGCCCGGGAAGGGTCCGGACAACCGCCGTCGCCCCGCGAAGGCGGGGGTGAGGCGGGATGTTTGCGAGCCACTGGCTCGCGTCCGGACGAACGCCCAAGCGCTATGTACTCGGGCCGGGGATCGCGCCAGACCCGGTGACTTCAAATCATTGAAGCAACGCCACCGGGTTCCCGCCTTCGCGGGAATGACGAGCAAAGCCCGGGTTTTTCAGGCATCCCCTATTCGACGATGAAGTTGATCTTCATGTTGGTCCGCCATTCGATGATGCTGCCGTCACCGCTGGTCACGACCTTGATCTCGTTGATCCATGCACCCTTGATGTTCTTGACCGACTCGGCGGCCTTCTTGATGCCGCTCTGGACCGCGTCTTCCATGCTCTTTTTCGACGAGGAATTGATTTCGATGACCTTGGCAACCGACATGGCGATTCTCCTGCGGGGCAAATGTCGCGCGAGGCGACCGGAATCCTTACCGTAAATGCGCAAACGTTAAGACCGTGCAAGGCCGCAGGCACGATCCCCGGGTTGGGCGTCTCCCTTGCCCCTACAATCGGCGCCATGAAGCTTGCGCCCAACCTGATCCTGGTCGGCCCGATGGGCGCCGGGAAATCCTGCATCGGCCGTCACCTGGCAACCCGCGCCGGCTTGCATCTGGTCGATCTCGACCACGAAATCGAACGGCGCGCAGGAACCAGCATCAACGCGATCTTCGAGCACGAAGGCGAAGCCGGTTTCCGCCGCCGCGAGCATCTGGCGCTGGCCGACCTGCTGGCGGCCGATGGCCCCGCCGATAGCCTGCTGCTTGCCACCGGCGGCGGCGTGGTGCTGGATGCCGGCAACCGTCGCCTGTTGCGCGAGCACGGTTTCGTCGTCCACCTGCATGCCGAGCCGGCCACCCAGCTGGCGCGGCTGGCGGGCGACACTTCCCGCCCGCTGCTGCAGCGCGATGACCCCGGCGCGGTGCTGCGTGAGCTGGCCGGACAGCGCGCTCCGCTGTACGCCGAGGTCGCCGACCTGCGCTTCGCGACCGACGGGCTGGATACCGCCGAAGCCGCCGCGCTGCTGGCCGCACAACTGCGGCTGCACTGGTGGCGACGCGGAGTCCCGGCATGAGCGTCGTGCGCACCGTCGATGTCGCCGGCAACCAGCCCTACGCGATCGCGATCGGCCCCGGCCTGCTGGACGACGGCGTACGCCTCGGTGCCACCGTTCGCGGCCGCCACGCATTGCTGGTCAGTGACGACAACGTCGCGCCGCTGCACGCCGACCGGGTGCAGGCCGCCCTGCTCGCGGCAAAGCCAGGACTGGCGGCGTCACGCTTCGTGATTCCCGCCGGCGAGCAGGAAAAGACCCTCGCCCGGTTTGCCCAGGCGCTCGATGCGCTGGCCGCGCTCGGCGCGACCCGCGACGCGGCCGTGATCGCGCTGGGCGGCGGCGTGGTGGGCGACCTGGCGGGCTTCGTCGCCGCCTGCTGGATGCGCGGCATCGACGTGATCCAGCTGCCGACCACGCTGCTGGCGATGGTCGACTCCTCGGTCGGCGGCAAGACCGCGGTGGATCTGCCCGCCGGCAAGAACCTGGTCGGCGCGTTCCACCCGCCGCGCGCGGTGATTGCCGACACCACCGTGTTGCGCACCTTGCCCGACCGCGAACTGCGGGCCGGGCTGGCCGAAGTGGTCAAGTACGCCGCCATCGCCGCATCGCTGGACGCCCGCGATGCCGGCTTCCTCGGCTGGCTGGAAGCCCGTGCCGATGCACTGCTGGCGCGCGACGACGCGGCAATGGTCGAGACGATCGCACGCTGCTGCGCGTTCAAGGCCACCGTGGTCGCGCGCGATCCGCAGGAGCGCGGCGACCGTGCGCTGCTGAACTTCGGCCACACCTTCGGCCACGCCATCGAGACCGAACAGGGCTACACCGGCACGCACGGCGACGGGCTCAACCACGGCGAGGCGGTGGCGGTCGGGATGGTGCTGGCGGCGCGCCTGTCGACCGCGCTGGGGCTGGCGCCGGCCGCCGATGCCGAGCGCCTGCGCGCCCTGCTGCACCGCCTGGGACTGCCCACCAAGCTGCCCCCCGGCCTCGCGCCGGCCGCCCTGCTGGCCCGGATGCGGCTGGACAAGAAGGCCGATGCCGCCGGCATCCGTTTCATCCTGTGGGATGGCCTGCAGTCAAATGGCGCGGGCACGGCGCGGGTCGTGGCCGGCGTGGACGACAACGACGTGCTGGCGGTGTTGGCAGGCTGAGTCGACCGGCGGGCACGCCGGCAAGCGAACCTGCGGGCATTCAGGCCCATACGGTGAACCGGGAAGGGCGCCGCGACGGCCCGCCGTCAAAGGCCTGCCGCCGCCAGGCCCCTGCGCAAGCCCGTACAATCGGACCATGCGCCTGCTCCTGCAACAACGCCCCGACGGCCCCGAAGCACCCCGCTTCGTGCAACTGATGCTGCAGCCCGACCTGCTGGGCGGCTGGACACTGGTGCGCGAATCCGGCCAGATCGGCGGGCGCAGCCAGCTGCGCCGCGAGCAGTTCCTGGACCACGACAGTGCCCTGGCGGCGCTGGAACAGGCGCGCGACCAGCAACTCCAGCGCGGCTTCCACGTGATGTTCAGCCAGGGAGCCAACGCTCCACGCTGACACCCGCTGCGCTGTCCAGCCCTCTTCCTGCCCCTTTCACCATCCCCGTGCAGCCGCGATCCGGCGCCGACTTCTTCGAGGAACCCTGCCTTGTCCAGCCCTGTCCTGCCCAAGTCCGCCCTGTCCAGCCCGCTCAAGAACGACCGTTTCCTGCGCGCCCTGCGCCGCGAACCCGTCGACCACACGCCCGTCTGGCTGATGCGCCAGGCCGGCCGTTACCTGCCCGAATACCGCGCCACCCGCGCCCAGGCCGGCAGCTTCATGAACCTCGCCAAGAACCCGGAACTGGCCTGCGAGGTCACCCTGCAGCCGCTGCGCCGGTTCCCGCTGGACGCGGCGATCCTGTTCTCCGACATCCTGACCATCCCCGACGCGATGGGCCTGGGCCTGTATTTCGTCGATGGCGAAGGCCCGAAGTTCGAGCGCCCGGTGCGCACCGCCGCCGACATCGCCAGGCTCGGCGTGCCCGACATGGGCAGCGACCTGCGCTACGTGATGGACGCGGTCAGCACGATCCGCCGCGAACTGGACAACGCCGTGCCGCTGATCGGCTTCTCCGGCAGCCCGTGGACGCTGGCCTGCTACATGGTCGAAGGCAGCGGCAGCAAGGACTTCGCCCGGGTGAAGGCGCTGGCGATGAACGATCCGGCGGCCATGCACCAGTTGCTGGACGTGACCACCGACGCGGTGATCGCCTACCTGTCGGCGCAGCGCGCGGCCGGCGCGCAGGCATTGCAGTTGTTCGACACCTGGGGCGGCGTGCTGTCGCCGTCGATGTACCGCGAATTCTCGCTGCGCTACATGCAGCGCATTGCCGCCGAACTGCCGCGCGGTGAAGGCAGCGATCGCACGCCGCTGATCCTGTTCGGCAAGGGCAATGGCGCCTACGTGGCCGATCTGGCCGACACCGGTGCTGAAGGCGTCGGCGTGGACTGGACGATCGACCTGGGCGAGGCCGTCCGCCGCACCGGTGGCAAGGTCGCCATCCAGGGCAACCTCGACCCGGTCACCCTGTACGCCGAACCGGACGCGATCCGCGCCCACGTCGGCCGCGCGCTGGACAGCTACCGCGACGGCAACGGCGGCTCGCGCGAGGGCCACGTGTTCAACCTCGGCCACGGCATGTCGCCGGACATGAACCCGGAGCACGTCGCGGTCATGGTCGACGCGGTGCACGAGCTCAGCGCACGCTGAGCGGCCCCCGTGTCCAATGGCACCATGACACGGTAAGTCATGGCCCGGCCTTTGAATCCCGACCCTTGCCGTGACAAGGCACCGGCCGGGATTCACGCCGGCAGCCGATTTCCGCGCTCACCCGGAACGACGATGGCGGGCAGCCGATGACCGCCGTCGTTTGTTCAAGGCATCTGCGCAGCTTCTGACACCGGCCCCGGCACCGGTTCCTGCGCGACGAGCAGGTCGCGCAGCATCCCGCCGGTCACCGGTTTTCGCACGAAACGGTCGAAGCCGGCGGCCAGCGCCTGCGCTTCGGCGTCGGTATCGGCGCGGGCGGTGATCGCGATCAGCGGCTGCACGAAACCCTGCGCGCGCAACTGGCGCGCGAGCGCGAGGCCGTCCAGGCCGGGCAGGTCCAGATCCAGCAGGGCGGCATCGAAATGGCCCGTCGCCAGTTCCGCCAACGCGGCCAGGCCGTGGCTGGCGTGCACGACGCGGTGACCCTGCGCGCGCAGCAGATCGACCAGCACTTCGGCAACGATCGGATCGTCCTCGACCAGCAGCAGCGACAGCCCATGCGCGGCAGGCATGGACGAACGCGCGGCGGCCGGCGCGGCATCGCCTTGCTCCGGAAGCGCCGCCTCGGCCAGCGGCAGCCTGACCTCGAACCGTGCCCCCTTGCCCGGCGCGCTCTGGACGCTGATGACGCCGCCCATCCCGGCCGCCAGTTCCTGGCAGATCGCCAGACCCAGGCCGCTGCCGCCGTAGCGCGCGGCGGTGCGCACGCCATCGGCCTGCTCGAAACGAAGAAACAGGCGCGAGATCTGCTCCTCGTTGAGGCCGGGCCCGGTATCGACCACCCGGAACACCACGCCGCCGTCATCGCCGCCCGCAACACCCAGCCGAACCGTTCCGTGCCCGGTGAACTTGATCGCGTTGCCCAGCAGGTTCAGCAGGATCTGGCGCACCCGCACCGGGTCGCCGCGCACGCCGCGAGGGGTGTTGTCGTCGCGCTCGGCGAGGAAAGCCAGTCCGCGCACGCGCGCCAGCGGCGCGGCCATTTCCACCAGCTCGTCCATCAAGGCGTGCAGGTCGAACGCTTCGTCGGCCAGGTCGAGTTTTCCCGACTCGATCCGGGCCAGGTCCAGCGCATCGTTGACCAGTCGCAGCAGGTGCTCGCCGGCGCGGTGGATCGACCGGGTGTAGCTGCGTTGCTGCGGATCCAGCACGGTGCCCAGCAGCAGCTCGCTCATGCCGAGCACACCGGTCATCGGCGTACGCACTTCGTGGCCGAGGGTGGCCAGGAAGCGGGTCTTGGCGACCGATGCCGCGCGCGCCACCTCACGCTCGTGTTCGGCACGTTGCCAGTGCCGGCGACGCCGCAGCTGAGCCCGGTAAACGTCGATGCCCCGCCACAGCAACAGCACGGCCACGGCAAGGAACCCGGCCAGCGCCCAACCGGTGTGCCACCACGGCGGCAACACCTGGAAGCGCAACGTCTGCTCGGGCGCGGCATTGCCGGCGGCGTCCACCGCCCGCGCGCGCAGCGTGTAATCGCCGGCCGGCAGGCCCGCAAACACCCGTTCGCCCTGCGCGCCGTGGTCGACCCAGTCCGGGTCGTACCCGTCCAGCCAGGTGAAGTAACGGTTTGCCTGCGGTTTGTCGTACGCCAGCAGGCGCAGCTGTACGCGCAGCTCGCGGTCATGCGGCATCAGCGCCAATGGCTGGCTGCGATCCAGCGACTCCCATCGCCCGTCCCGGCGTACTTCGACCTGGTCCCAATGCAGTGCGGGGCGGATCGGGGCGGGATCGGCCGCCAGGGTGTCGACCATCACCACGCCGCCATCGGCCAGGGCCGAGACCAGCACGCCTTGCGGGGTCATCACCAGCGTACGGTCGACGAATTCCTGGCTGCCCAGGCCATCGGACAGCCCGAAAGGACGGGTGTGGTTTTCCTGCGGATCCCAGCGGAACAACCCGCGCAGGCTGGACATCCAGACCCGCCCCTGCCCATCGATCTTCAGGCCGGCGGCTTCGACGGCGGGAATGCCCTGCCCGACGCCGACCTGCGCCACGCGCTGCCAGCCGCCATCTCCGCGCCGGTAGTGTTCCAGACCGGACAGGCGCTGCAGCCACAAGCCATCGCGACCCTCGAACTGGAACGCGAACACGCGCCCGCCGCCGGCGATGCCATCGACCGGCTCCAGCTTGCCGGCAACCGGGTTCCAGCGTCGCAGGCCCTCGCTGCCGCCGATCCACAACCGACCCTCGGCGTCGAAATCCAGCGCCTCGTTGTCGCCGACGCCAAGCCCCTGCTCCGGCCCGGTCGCAATCGTGGCCAGCACGCGACCGCTGGCGGCATCGCGTTGCTGCACCCCCGCGCCCGCGAACGACATCCACAGGCTGCCGTCCGGAGCCAGCCTGAGCAGGTCCAGCGGACCGCCCAGGGTGGCATCGTCCGCGGAGCCGCGATGCCAGCGCCGCACGCGGCCGTCGCGATCGATCCGCACCACGCCGCGGGCCTGGCCGAGCCACAACCGGCCAGTCTGATCCTCGAGGATCGACATCGCGCGCGCACCCTCTAGTTGCGCCTGCACCGCCTCGTCCACCGGCACCACGCGGCCATCACGGTCCAGCCGCTCCAGCTCGGCGCGCTCGCCGGCCAGCCACACCCCGCCTTCGCGGGCCGGCGCGACGCCGGGATACAACTCGGCAGCCAGGCCGTCACGCTCGCGGCTGAACTGCGCGATCCGGCGCCAGTCCGGCTGCAGGTAACCCAGGCCCACGCCCGGCACCGGAAACCACATCGCACCGTTGGCCTGGCGGATCATCTCGTAGATCGGCATCACCGGCCCCTTGGCCCGGATCGGCACCGGCGTCGGCACGCCACCCGAGGCCACCCGCCATAGCTGGCGATGGCTGGCCAGCCACAACTCGTTGTCCGGCCCGGCCAGCACGCTGAAGACGGCGTTGGGATATTCGAACATCCCCGACCACGCCGGCCGCTGCCAACCGCCCGCGCCCAGACGGCGGAACACCCCGCTGCCGGCGCCCACCCAGAGGTCGTCGCCCACCGGGCTGATCGAGAAGATCATCGGCGCGGGGTCTTCCTCCGGCAGCGCGACCCGCTCGAAATCGACCCCGGTCCAGCGCGCGACGCCCTGGGTGGTGCCGACCCACAGCCGGTCGGCCGCATCCACCGCCAGCGACAGCACCACGTCCGATGGCAGGCTGCGCGGCTCGGCCGGATCCGGCAGGTAGCGGGTGATCGTGCCGTCGGCATCCAGCCGGTGCAGGCCGCCACCGAAACTGCCGAACCACAGCGCACCCTGATGGCTGGCGATCGCCCAGACGTCGTCGCTGCCGATCTGCGGGTGGGACGCCTTGCGGTAATGGCGGAACCCCTTCCGGTCGGAATCGAGCACGCTGAGCCCGTGCCCCTCAGAGGCGACCCAGATGCGGTTCTGCGGATCGACGTGGACGACGGTCAGGTAGTTGACCGGCAGCGAGGCCGGATCGCCCGGCACGTGCCGCCAGACCTGCATGCCGACGCCGTCGTAACGGGCCAGACCGTCGGTGGTGGCCAGCCACAGGTAGCCGTCGGCATCCAGCTTGAGGCTGTTGACGTTGCTGGACGGCAGCCCGGCCGCAACGTCGATGTGGCGCAGGCTCGGAATTTCCGGCACCCGGGCCGGCGCGGCCGGGCTGGTCAGAAGCGCGGCAAGAAACACGGCCAGAAACCCCGTCAAAACCGGCATCACCATTGCAGCTGTCTGTCGCATCGGCCCTTCCCTAGGTTGCGATTCCCGCCATTGCACGCCGGCCGCGACGAATGTCCGGCACGCCGCTGCTCTTTTCGATCCCCAGCGCAGGGTCGGCGATCAAGCCGGTGCGGGCAAGTCGAGTGGACAGCGGAGGCAAAGCCCGGTCGGGCGACGAAGGCCGAGGCATGGATCGACCCGCATCGAACGATGTGTTCCCGCACCGGCATGCACGCCCGGCGGCGCGCGTGTCTAGAATCGCCCCATGCCTGTTTGCCATTCGCTCACGCCCCTCGCCCTGTCGTACCGATGCCGGACATACCGCACCGGGACGCATCGTCGCGACTGGCGCTGCACGATCGCGCTGGCCACCGCACTGGCGCTGTTGCCGGCCATGGCCAGTGCCGGGGAGGCAGTCACCCCGGAAACCGCAGTCGACAACCGCACGACGTGGCAGTTGGATCCGGTGCATACCCGCGTGCTGTTCGCGATCTCCCATGCCGGCTTCTCGCAGGCGCTGGGAACGGTGTCCGGCAGTGAGGGCGTGTTGCGGTTCGACCCGCAGGACTGGAGCGGTACGCAACTGCAGGTGACCGTGCCACTGGATCGCCTGGATCTGGGCGACGCCGCCTGGAACCGCGCCGCACTGGCCGCCAACCTGCTGGACGTCAAACACCATCCCGCTGCGCAGTTCGTGTCCACCAGCGCCACCGGGCCGGATGCCGGACACGCCCGGGTCTGCGGCGAACTGAGCCTGCGCGGGGTCACCCGGCCGCTGTGCCTGGAGATCACCGTCAACGCGATCAAGCGCCACCCGCTGCCGCCGTTCCGCCGCACCGCCGGCTTCTCCGCCACCGCCACCTTTAGCCGCAGCGACTACGGCATCGACGCCTGGCCATCGATGATCGGCGACCAGGTCACGCTGCGGATCGAGGCCGAAGCGGTGCGCGCCAGCCGTTCGGCCGCCGATGGACTGCCGGAACCGGAGGATTTCCAGACAGAGGGCGAACTTCCGCCGCCGGCCGTCGAGCAACCTGCCGTTGAGCAACCTGCGATCGAGCCGCCGGCGGTCGAACCCCCTGTGGTCGTGCCGCCTCCCGACGAGCCCTGCCCCGATCCCGAACCTGGAACCCGGCCATGAACCTGAAAAATCCCGTCGACCGCTGGGGGCCTGTCAGCCAACTGCTGCACTGGCTCATCGCTTTGCTGCTGCTGTGCCTGGCGGTCATCGGCCTCTCGCTGGACAGCCTGCCGAAGTCGCCGAAGTACTTCTGGGTCTACGATCTGCACAAATCGACGGGCTTGACGGTATTGGCGCTGGCGGTCGTGCGACTGGGCTGGCGCATGTACGCCGGGGCACCCAAGTGGATCCCGGGCTTGCCGACCTGGCAGGCGCGGCTTGCCACGATCACCCACGGGCTGCTGTACGCGCTGATCGTCGCGATACCGCTGTCGGGCTGGCTGTTCGACTCCGCCAGCGGGCTGCGGCCGATGCGCTGGTACGGCCTGGTCGAGATGCCCAAGCTGATCGCACCCAATGCCGGCATCCGCGAACTCGCCCGCAGTGCGCACGAGTGGCTGTTCTGGGTGCTGGCACTGCTGGTCGTGATCCACGCCGGCGCGGCGCTTTACCATCATTATTTCGAAGGCGATGCGACCTTGCGGCGGATGCTGCCGCGGAGACGCCAGCCTGTGCCTGCGGAGACTCCCCATGATTCCTGACCAACACACTTCATCTTTTCGCCCCGCAATGCTGGTCGGCGCACTGTTGATGGCCATGGCCGCCCGGCCCGCATTGGCCGCCGATTACGTGCAGGCTCCCGGCTCGACGTTGACGTTCGCCTCCCAGTTCGAAGGCGAGATCTTCACCGGCCACTTCAGTCGCTTCACCACCACGCTGAGCTTTGACCCGCAACACCTGGATCAGGCCAGGCTCGAGGTGACGATCCCGCTCGCCAGCGCGACCACCGCCAATCCCGAGCGCGACAGCACCTTGCAGGGCAGCGACTTCTTCAGCAGCGCGGTGTTTCCGCAGGCTCGCTACAGCGCCAGCAAATTCCGTCACCTGGGCGACAACCGCTACGCCGCCGACGGCACCCTGACCCTGCGCAATGTCAGCCACCCGGTGACCCTGACATTCTCCTGGACCGGTGGTGCCGCGCCGGTGCTGGCCGGCAAGGCGACCGTGCAGCGGCTCGACTTCGGCGTCGGCGGCGGCGACTGGTCGGACCTGAAGATGATCCCCAACGCGGTCGCCGTGAGCACCCGGGTAAACCTGCAAGTCGCTCCCTGAGCGCCGTATCCCGGTCAGGCCCCGGACTGCAGCAGCCCGGTCAACCGCCCGGCATCGAACGGCCAGTCCAGCTCCACTCCGCTCGCCTCGTTTCGCAGCACCGGCACCCGCACGCCGTAGCGGGCTTCGAGCCCGTCGTCGCCGTCGATGAACACGCTGTCGAAATCGGGCACGCCGGCCCCTGCCAGAGCCGCCAGGGCGAGGTCGCACAGATGGCAATCATCGCGCTGGAACAGGGTCAGGGCCGGGGCGGCGGGCATCGTCGGGTTCATCGGCAAAAGAACAGGATTGGCGGCGGGCTATGATAGGCCGCTGCGTCATCCACCCGCTTCCCCACACCATTTCCATCTCATTGGATCGCCATGTCTGTCAGCAGTTTCGACCTGTTCAAGATCGGTATCGGGCCGAGTTCCTCGCACACCGTCGGGCCGATGCGCGCGGCCGCGCGTTTCATCGAGCGCTGGATCATCGACAACGGCGATCTTGAGCGTACCGCGCGCGTGCGGGCGGAGGTGTTCGGCTCGCTGGCGATGACCGGCCGCGGCCACGGCACCGACAAGGCGCTGATGATGGGCCTGGAAGGCCATTGGCCGAACGAGATCGACCCGGACATCATCCCGCCGGCGCTGGAGCGCATCCGCGGCGAGAAGCGCCTGCGCCTGTTCGGCCGCCACGAGATCGGCTTCGACGAGAAGCACGACCTGATCATGAACAAGCGGCAGAAGCTGCCGTTCCACACCAACGGCATGCGCTTCACCGCCTATGACGCGGACGGCGAGGTCATCGCCACGCGCGATTACTACTCGGTCGGTGGCGGTTTCGTGGTCAACCAGGACGAGGCGGCCGAAGACCGCATCGTCGCCGACACCACCGCCGTGCCCTACCCGTTCTCCTCCGGCGACGAGCTGCTGGCGCGGGCGGAAGAAACCGGCCTGACCATCGCCCAGATGATGTACGCCAACGAGCAGGTCTGGCGCACTCCGGCCGAGATCGACGCCGGCCTGGACGAGCTGTGGGAGGCGATGAAGTCCTGCGTCGAGCGCGGCATCCGCTCGCCCGGCACCCTGCCCGGCGGCCTGCGCGTGGGTCGCCGCGCACCGCGGCTGCATGCCGACCTGACCGCGCGCCCGCCGTCCGACCACGACGATCCGCTGACCATGCTCGACTGGGTCAACCTGTTCGCGCTGGCGGTCAACGAGGAAAACGCCGCCGGCGGCCGCGTGGTCACCGCCCCGACCAATGGCGCGGCCGGCATAATCCCGGCGGTGCTGCACTACTACGACCGCTTCATCCCCGGCGCCAACATCGAGGGCGTGCGCACCTTCCTGCTGACCGCCGCCGCGGTGGGCATCCTGTACAAGGAGAACGCCAGCATCTCCGGCGCTGAAGTCGGCTGCCAGGGCGAGGTCGGCGTGGCCTGTTCGATGGCCGCCGCCGGTCTGACCGCCGCGCTGGGCGGCAGCCCGAGCCGGATCGAGAACGCCGCCGAGATCGGCATGGAGCACAACCTCGGCCTGACCTGCGACCCGATCGGCGGGCTGGTGCAGATCCCCTGCATCGAGCGCAACGCGATGGGCTCGGTGAAGGCGATCAATGCCTCGCGCCTGGCGATGCGCGGCGACGGCCAACACAAGGTCAGCCTGGACAAGGTCATCAAGACCATGCGCGAAACCGGCCGCGACATGCAGGACAAGTACAAGGAGACCTCGCGCGGAGGGCTCGCGGTGAACGTCATCGAGTGCTGAGGGTTGAGGGGAAAGTGCAGCATCTGCGGGGTGGCAGGGGCGCCGGGAGCGAATGCCCTCGGGTGCGAATGTCCCCCGGCACCGATGGAGCCGGTGCCTCCTCCTTTATTTCACACCCAAGGGCATTCACACCCGTCGGTCCAGTACCTCTGCGATCCGACCGTACCGACGTGACCTGCATGCGTGGCCTGCAGACCTTCGGGGCGAAATGAAGGAGGAGGGATCCGCCGCAGGCGGAGACCGGGGGACATTCGCCCCGAAGGTCTGCAGGTCGCGCCCCGACCCGTCTTCAGTCACGGGTTGACCGTGCAATCCGCAACGCGTCATCGAGCAGGCCCGCGGCAGTGACGTCGGCACCCGCGCCGGGGCCCTGGATCACCAGCGGCTGCTGCTGGTAGCGATCCGACCAGATCGCGACCTTGTTGTCGGTCCCCGCACCTCCCGCCAGCGGGTGGTCCTCTGGCAGGGATTCCAGGCCGACGCGGGCATTGCCCCGGCCCCTGTCGGCGTTGTCCAGGCGCGCGATGAAACGCAAGACCTCGCCACGCTTGCGGGCCGCTGCGAAGCGGGCGCGCAACGGGGCGTCGAGTGCCGGCAGGACCGCATCGACCTGCTCGCGGGCCACACCGGCCAGCGCTTCTGGCACCAGCGATTCCACCTCGACTTCGCAAGCCTCCAACTCGACGCCAGCCGCACGGGCGAGGATCAGGATCTTGCGCCGCACGTCCTCGCCCGACAGGTCCTCGCGCGGGTCGGGCTCGGTGTAACCGGCATCGCGCGCCTGGCGGACGAAACCCGAGAGCGGGCGCAGTCCGTCGTAGTGGTTGAACAGCCACGCCAACGATCCCGACAACACCCCGGCGATGGCATGGATGCGGTCGCCACCGGCCTGCAGTTCGCGGATCGCGCGCAGCAATGGCAGGCCGGCACCGACGGTAGCGCTGTCGCCGTACTGCGCGCTGCCGTGGGCAGTCGCCTCGTGGATCGCGCGCCAGCGGGCCAGTGACGCGCCCTGTCCGAGCTTGCAGGCGGTGACGACATGGATGCCCTGCGCGAGCCAGGCGGCGTGGTGCCCGGCCACCTCGTCACTGGCCGTCGCGTCGATGACGATGCGATGGCCGTTCCCCTCCAACACCCGCGGCAACCGGTGCAGTTCCACCGATCCGCGACCGGCGGTACGGGCGTTTGTGTCGCTCACGCCCGTGCCACTGGCAAAGCACGCCTGCGCAAAGGCCGGACACAGCCCCTCGTCCTGCAGTGCAGCGCGTGAATTGCCGACGTGTGCCAACGTCAACACTTCACCAAACCGCGTACCCGACCAGCCGGCCAGCCGCGCCAGCACCGCCTGGCCGACATTGCCGGTCCCCAGGAGGGCGACCCGCGCGGTCGGCAGGCCACTGTCGCCGCGTGCGATGCGGCGAGCGATGCCGACGGCGTGCCTCCTGTCGCCGCGCCCGGCGATCACGGCATTCATGTCGCCACGCGCGCGATGCCGCCGGTCACCGCATGCACACGGTCCAGCGCGGCAGTGATGTCGGCGACCAGATCGTCGACATGTTCGATGCCGACCGACAGCCGCAGCAGCCCGTCACCGATGCCCGCCTCCGCCCGCGCCTGGGCCGACATCGCCGCATGGGTCATCGTGGCCGGGTGCGCGACCAGGCTTTCCACGCCGCCCAATGACTCGGCCAGGGTGAAGTACGCCAGTCCGTCCAGGAACGCGCGCGCCGCCGCTTCGCCATCCA
>DASTUE010000156.1:0-20400 GCA_035759805.1 Lysobacter sp.
ATGCGCGCCAACCTGGTCGGGCTGAGCTTCGCGATCGAACCCGGCCGCGCCTGCTACATCCCGGTCGGCCACGACTACCCCGGTGCGCCGACGCAGCTGCCGCGCGAGGAGGTGCTGGACGCGCTGCGCCCGCTGCTGGAAGACCCCGCCAGGCGCAAGATCGGCCAGCACGGCAAGTACGAGATGCACGTGCTGCGCCGCCACGGCGTGCGGATGCGCGGCTATGCCGACGACACCATGCTGGAAAGCTTCGTCCACAACGCCACCGCCAGCCGTCACGACATGGACTCGCTGGCCTTGCGCTATCTGGGCTACCAGACCACCAAGTACGTCGATGTCGCCGGCAAGGGCGCCAAGCAGATCACCTTCAACCAGGTCGCCGTCGATGATGCCGTGAAGTACGGCGCCGAGGACGCCGACATCACTTTGCGCCTGCACCGCGTGCTGTCGGCGAAGCTGGCGGCCGAGCCGGCGCTGGAGCAGGTCTACCGCGAAATCGAGATCCCGCTGGTGCCGGTGCTTGAGCGCATCGAGGCCAACGGCGTGCTGGTCGATGCCGACGAGCTGCGCCGGCAATCGGCCGACCTGGGCAAGCGCATGCTCGCCGCCCAGCAGAAGGCGACCGGACTGGCCGGGCGGACGTTCAACCTGGACTCGCCGAAACAGGTCTGCGCGTTGCTGTTCGAGGAACTCAAGCTTCCGGCGCTGGTGAAGACCCCCAAGGGCCAGCCCTCGGCGAACGAGGAAGCGCTGGAGGCGATCGCCGACCTGCACGAACTGCCGCGGGTGATCCTCGACTACCGCGGCCTGGCCAAGCTGCGCAGCACCTACACCGACAAGCTGCCGCAGATGATCAACCCCGACACCGGCCGCGTGCACACCAGCTACCACCAGGCCGGCGCGGCGACCGGCCGGCTGGCGTCAAGCGATCCGAACCTGCAGAACATCCCGATCCGCACCGTCGACGGCCGCCACATCCGCACCGCCTTCATCGCCCCGGCAGGCCGCCGCATCGTCGCCTGCGACTACTCGCAGATCGAGCTGCGGATCATGGCCCACCTCTCCGGCGACGAAGGCCTGCTGCGCGCGTTCGCCGCCGGTGACGACATCCACCGCGCCACCGCCGCGGAGGTGTTCGGCAAGCCGATCGGCGAGGTCAGCGGCAACGAGCGCCGCGCCGCCAAGGCGATCAACTTCGGCCTGATGTACGGCATGAGCGCGTTCGGCCTGGCCAAGCAGCTGGATGTCTCGCGCGGCGAGGCGCAGGACTACATCGGCCTGTATTTCAGCCGCTACCCCGGCGTGCGCGAGTTCATGGACAACACCCGCCAGCAGGCGCGCGAGCGCGGCTACGTGGAGACCGTGTTCGGCCGCCGCCTGTACCTGGACAACATCGATGCGCGCAACCAGGGCCTGCGCGCGGGCGCCGAGCGCGCCGCGATCAACGCGCCGATGCAGGGCACCGCGGCGGACATCATCAAGCGCGCGATGATCGACATCCACGGCTGGCTGGAGCCACATGCCGACCGCGCACTGATGATCCTGCAGGTGCACGACGAGCTGGTGTTCGAGGTCGATGCCGGTTTCGTCGACACCCTGCTGGCGGAAGTCGGCGCGCGGATGGTCGCTGCCGCGCAATTGCGCGTGCCGCTGGTGGTGGACAGCGGAGTCGGCGCCAACTGGGACGAAGCGCACTGACGCGTCGCGCCTGGACCGCGCGCTGACGGCCCGGCCGGAAGTGGCCGCCCGTGGTGACCGGCGGACGTGACCCACGCGGTCGGAAATTGCCCGCCGTTGGCGATTGGCCGGTTTGCCGTGAGTCGGTCGGGCAACTTCGGCAAAGTCTGTCGGGGAAATGTGATTAACGGAGTTTTAACGGCGTATTGGCCGAAGTTGTCGCTATGAATCGCCCCTGAATCTTTTCGGTTCGCTGACAGGCATCTTCACGAACCATCCATGTGGATAGTGGTCATATGCTCGCGACAGGTGCAACGCCTGTCGCAGATCTCTCCCTCCCCTGGAGTGATCCCGGAGCGAAAGCCCCTCCCCAGGCTTAGCTCCACCAGCCCCGCCGGCCCCCCCTGCCTGCGGGGCTTTTTATTGCCCTGGTGTA
The DNA here is from genome assembly GCA_035759805.1 of Lysobacter sp. Classification (GTDB taxonomy): domain Bacteria; phylum Pseudomonadota; class Gammaproteobacteria; order Xanthomonadales; family Xanthomonadaceae; genus Novilysobacter. The sequence continues at coordinate 2,114 of DASTUE010000156.1, forward strand.
ACGTCCGCAACGGTGGCAGCAATGCCGGATCGTGGGTCTCGACCGTGTCCAGTCTGTTCGAATTGTCGTTTCCCTGGTGGGAGTTCGTGCTGCGTTCCGTGGCGGTGTATGTCGCGGTGATGGTGCTGGTGCGGTTGTCGGGCAAGCGGGCGGTGGGCCAGTTCACGCCGTTCGACCTGGTGCTGCTGATCCTGGTCGGCAACGCGGTGCAGAACGGCATGAACGGCGGTGACAACTCGCTGGGCGGCGCCCTGCTGCTGGTCGTCAGCCTGATGGTGCTGAACTACGCCGTGGCCTGGCTGTCGGCGCGCTACCCGGCCGTACGCAAACTGGTGGAAGGCAGTCCGGTCGAGCTGGCGCGCGATGGCCACATCTTTCGCGACGTGCTCAGGCGCGAACTGGTCAGCCGTGCCGACTTCGACAAGGCGATGCGCGAATCCAGTTGCATGGACCTGGACCAGATCAAGCTGGCATTGCTGGAGACCAACGGCCGCATCTCCATCGTGACCTACCGCGACGCGGAGAAATGATCCCCCGCATTCCGATTTACAGCTCCTGGTGCCGGTGCTCCGGTCTCAGCCCAGTTCGGAGAGCCAGTCGCGCGGCCGCAGGTAATCCGCCAGCCGTGCCTCGGCGCTGTCGGGCTCGGGGTTGAAGCCGTATTCCCAGCGCACCAGCGGCGGCAGGCTCATCAGGATCGATTCGCTGCGCCCGCCGGACTGCAGGCCGAACAGCGTGCCGCGGTCCAATACCAGGTTGAACTCGACGTAGCGGCCGCGACGATACAGCTGGAACTGGCGCTCGCGCTCGCCGTACGTCGTGTCCTTGCGCCGTTCCACGATCGGCAGGTAGGCATCGAGGAAGCCGTCGCCGACCGCGCGCAGGTAGCCGAAATCGTCCTCGAAATCCGTGCTCAGGTCGTCGAAGAACAGCCCGCCGACACCGCGGGTTTCATTGCGGTGCTTGACGAGGAAGTACTCGTCGCACCACTGCTTGTGGGCGTCGTAGCGGGCCTCGCCGCCGAAGGGTTCGCACAGCTCGCGCGCGGTGCGGTGCCAGTGCAGGACGTCCTCGTCGAACGGGTAGAACGGGGTCAGGTCGAAGCCGCCGCCGAACCACGAGGCAACGGTCTCGCCGTCGCGCATGGCGCGGAAGTGGCGCACGTTGGCATGCGTGGTCGGCAGGTACGGATTGCGCGGGTGGAACACCAGCGACACCCCGATCGCGCGCCATGAGGCACCGGCCAGCTCGGGCCGGCTGGCGCTCGCCGACGGCGGCAGCTTGCTGCCGGACACATCGGAGAAGCCGATGCCGGCCTGCTCGAACACATCGCCGTCGCGCAGGATCCGGGTGCGGCCGCCACCGCCTTCGGCGCGGCTCCACAGGTCCTCGGCAAACCGGGCGCTGCCATCGGCGTGCTCGACCGCGGCGCAGATGCGGTCCTGCAGGTCGGTGAGGTAGGCGCGGACGCGGTCGAAGTCCCGGTCGGACTCAGGGGGCTGGGTGTGCGAAGTCATCCGGCCATTCTAGTGGAGCGGCGCTTGGCAACCACCCGGGCTCTGGTGTTCAGGGCAGCGTGATCGTCAGGTGTCCCCGCCGCGCCGCAGCGGCGACAATGACCGCTTTCCTGCCGGACGGCGAATCCGCCCCGGATCAGCCGTCCCTGACGAGTCCCGCATGACCGACCCCGCGTTTCCCGACTATCCATTCACCCCGAAGCATTTCGACGTCCGTCCCGGCATCAGGATGAGCTACCTCGACGAGGGCCCGGGTGCGATGGATGGATCCGATCCCGAGGTGGTGGTGATGCTGCACGGCAACCCGTCGTGGAGCTTCTACTGGCGGCACCTGGTGCTCGGCCTGCGGGATCGCTACCGCTGCATCGTGCCGGACCATGTCGGCATGGGGCTGTCGGACAGGCCGGACGATGCCGCTGATGCCTCGCCGCATTACGACTACACCCTGCAGTCGCGGGTCGACGACCTGGATGCGCTGCTGCGGCACCTGGGCATCACCGGGCCGGTGACGCTGGCGGTGCACGACTGGGGCGGGATGATCGGCTTCGGCTGGGCCTTGCGGCACATGCCACAGGTCAAGCGGCTGGTGGTGCTCAACACGGCGGCGTTCCCGTTGCCGGCGGCCAAGCGGATGCCGAGGCGGCTGAGCTTCGGGCGCGATTCGCGGGTTGGCGGCTTCCTGATCCGCGCGTTCAACCTGTTCGCACGCGGCGCGGCGTGGATGGGCACGCGGCGCTCGCTGCCCGCGGAGGTGCGCCGCGGCTACATCGCGCCCTACAACGGCTGGACCAAGGCGATCAGCACGTTGCGTTTCATGCAGGACATTCCGCTGGCCGAGGGCGACCGCGCCTGGGCGCTGGTGGAGGAGTCCGGCCGGCGGTTGCCCGACTATGCGGATCGACCGGTGTTCATCGGCTGGGGCCTGCGCGATTTCGTGTTCGACAAGCACTTCCTGAAGGGCTTCACCGACGCGCTGCCGGGCGCCCAGGTGCAGGCGTTCGAGGACGCGGGGCATTACGTGCTGGAAGACAAGCACGAAGTGCTGGTGCCGGCGATCCGGCAGTTCCTGGACCGCCATCCGTTGCCGCACGACTGATTGATCGATCCGTGGTGGAGCCGCACGACATCGCCGTGATGTTCTGAAAAAGGCTGACCGGCTTTCCTGACCCACGCTGCCCCGATGTTTGATGACATCGCAGTCCATCCAGACAGGCGGCTGTATCCGGACGTCCAAACCCCTGGGGCCTACGCCGCCGAAGCCTGCGTCGTCCGGGCGCCGCTTACAATCCGCCGCATGACGGACTCATGCAACATCGCCGCGGCCTTGCCGCGCTTGGCCGCGACGCAGCCGGATCGCATCGCGATGCGCTGCCCGGGTTCGCGTGGTGCCGATGGGCTGGCGCGTTACGACATCACTCTGAGCTATGCCGAACTGGATGCACGCAGCGATGCGATCGCGGCGGGGCTGGCGATGCGCGGAGTGGTGCGCGGCACCCGCACGGTGGTGATGGTGCGACCGTCGCCGGAGTTCTTCCTGCTGATGTTCGCGCTGTTCAAGGCCGGTGCGGTGCCGGTGCTGGTGGATCCGGGCATCGACCGGCGCGCGCTGCGGCAATGCCTGGACGAGGCGCAGCCGCAGGCGTTCATCGGCATCCCGTTGGCGCACGCCGCCCGCAAGCTGCTGGGTTGGGCGCGGTCGGCGCGGATCACCGTCACCACCGGGGCGCGGGCGTGGCTGGGCGGGACGACGCTGACGCAGGTGGAGCGCGAGGGCGCGGGTGCCGCGGCGCAACTGGCGCCGACCGCGCCGGACGACGTCGCCGCGATCCTGTTCACCAGTGGCTCCACCGGCGTGCCGAAGGGCGTGGTCTACCGGCACCGCCATTTCGTCGCCCAGGCCGCGATGCTGCGCGATGCGTTCGAGATCGTGCCCGGCGGGGTCAACCTGCCGACGTTTCCGCCGTTCGCGTTGTTCGACCCGGCGCTCGGGGTGACATCGATCCTTCCCGACATGGATCCGACGCGGCCGGCGAAGGCCGATCCGCGCAAGCTGCATGACGTGATCGCGCGTTTCGGCATCGACCAGCTGTTCGGTTCGCCGGCCCTGATGACGGTGCTGGCGCGGTACGGCAAGCCGCTGCCGACGCTGCAGCGGGTGATGTCGGCCGGCGCGCCGGTGCCGGCGGATGTGGTCGCGACGCTGCGCGGACTGCTGCCTGCGGACGCGCGGTTCTGGACGCCGTATGGCGCGACCGAGTGCCTGCCGGTGGCGATGATCGAAGGTCGCGAGCTGGAGGCGACGCGCACCGCGACCGGGGCCGGCGCCGGTACCTGCGTCGGTTGGCCGGTGGCGCCGAACGAGGTGCGGATCATCGGCATCAGCGACGCGGCGATTCCGGAATGGTCGGACGGCCTGTGCCTGCCGGCGGGTGAGGTCGGCGAGATCACCGTCGCCGGCCCGACCGTCACCGACACCTATTTCAACCGCGACGCGCAGACCCGGCTGGCGAAGATCCGCGAGCTGCTGCCGGCGTCTGCGGACACGGTCGACGCTACGGATGCCGCCGAGCGCATCGTCCATCGCATGGGCGATGTCGGCTGGCTCGATGCGGAGGGCCGGCTGTGGTTCTGCGGGCGCAAGTCGCACCGGGTCGAGACCGCCGCCGGGCCGCTGTACACCGAGCAGGTCGAGCCGGTGTTCAACACCCACCCCGACGTGCGGCGCACCGCGCTGGTCGGCGTCGGCGAACCCGGCGCACAGGTGCCGGTGTTGTGCGTCGAGTTGGCCGAGGGCGTGCATCGTCGCGAGTGGTCGCGGATCGAACGCGAGCTGGGTGCGATTGCCACCGCCCATCCGCACACCGCCGCCATCGACCGTTTCCTGCGGCATGCAGGGTTCCCGGTCGATATCCGCCACAACGCCAAGATCGGCCGCGAAAAGCTCGCGCTGTGGGCTGCAAAACAGCTTCCGCTTTTGCCTCGCCGGGACTTCCTCCGGCCGTAGGAGCGGCGTAAGCCGCGAACGCGCAGAAAAGCCGCACCTGCCGGGTCCACCGGACAGGCGGAAAGCGGTGCCGATGTCGCCGCCGTTGCGTGCGAAGCGGCTCAAACGCGGGCGCGGACGTACAGGTCGCGGCTGAAGCCGCTCCTGCAGCAATCCCGTAGGGCGACCGGAGGAAGTCGCCGTGGGACAGAAAAACGGCCGGTTCGGAGATGGGGCGTCGCGGTCGGGGCAAAGTGCAGCGTCTGGATCCATCCCGAAGTGGAGTCCACCCGGCCTAGAATGCGCGCATGAAAATCCTGGTGACCGGTGGTGGTGGTTTTCTCGGCCAGGCCCTGTGCCGGGGGCTGCGCGAACGCGGGCATGAGGTGGTCAGTTTCAACCGTGGCCATTACCCCGCGCTTGATGCGCTGGGCGTGGCCCAGGTGCAGGGCGATCTGGCCGAACGCGATGCCGTCGTCGCGGCCGCGCAGGGCTGCGAGGCGATCTTCCACAACGCGGCCAAGGCCGGCGCGTGGGGACCGTATGCGGACTACCACCGCGCGAACGTGCTCGGCACCCGGCATGTGCTGGACGCCTGCCGGATGCACGGCATCGGCCGTCTGGTCTACACCTCCTCGCCGAGCGTGACCCACCGGGCGACGCATCCGGTGGAAGGCGGCACGGCGGACACGGTGCCTTATGGCGAAGGCTTCAAGGCGCCGTATGCGACCACCAAGATGATCGCCGAGCAGGACGTGCTGGCCGCCAACGACGCGTCGCTGGCGACGGTCGCGCTGCGACCGCGGCTGATCTGGGGCGTGGGCGACAACCAGTTGCTGCCGCGGCTGGTCGAGCGCGCCAGGGCCGGCCGGTTGCGGCTGGTCGGCGACGGCAACCATCTGGTCGACACCACCTACATCGACAATGCGGCGCAGGCGCATTTCGATGCGTTCGAGCATCTGGCGCCCGGCGCGGCGTGTGCCGGGCGGGCGTACTTCATCAGCAACAGCGAGCCCAGGACGATGCGGGAGACCATCAACGGCCTGCTCGCCGCAGTCGATGCGCCGCTGGTCGACAAGACCCTGCCGTTCGGCCTCGCCTACGCGGTCGGGGTCGTGTGCGAAGGCCTGTGGCGCGCGTTGCCGCTGGCGGGCGAGCCGCCGATGACGCGGTTCCTGGCCGAGCAGCTGGCCACCACGCACTGGTACGACATGACGCCGGCAACGCGCGATTTCGGCTACCGGCCGGCGGTCGGCTTCGACGAGGGCCTGGCACGGGTTCGCGCGCAGCATCGGGCGGCGATGCGGGGCAGCGGCATCGCCACCGGGCCACCACCCACGTAGGGCGCATTGACAAATGCGCCACCGCGCCGCCGTGCCGCCCCGGACCCGGACCCGGACCCGGACCCGGACCCGGACCCGGACCCGGCCACGCCGGACACCAGCACCGGCCCAGTAGAATGCGCGCATGACCGAGCCCTCTTCCTCCTCCGCCCCGTCCCCGTTGAATGCGCTCAAGCCCATGGCCGGGCGTGCGCTGGAGGCGGCGCTCAACCGCGCGCTGGCGCTGGATCCGGAAACCCGCGAGGGTTTGCGCGCGCTCGACGGGCGGCGGGTCGCATTGAAGCTGGCCTCACCGCCGCTCGCGCTGCAGGTGCGGGTCGACGGGGATCGGCTGCAGGTCGGCCCGGTCGACGATGGGATCGAACACGACCTGTCGGTGCGCAGCACGCTGGCCGGGTTGATCGGGCAATTGCCGTTCCTGCGCAACGATGACGCCCCGCCGGTCGGCAAGTTGCGGATCGAGGGCGATGCCGACCTGGCGCGGCGGTTGCAGCGGCTGGCTGAGCGGTTCGATCCGGACTGGCAGCAACCGTTCGCCCGCGTGTTCGGTGACGTGCTCGGGGTGCAGATCGCCAACGCGCTGGCCGCCGGGTTGCGCCAGGCGCGGGTGGTCGCGCGCGGGTTCGCCGGCAGCGCGGCCGAGTTCGTCACCGAGGAATCCCGCGACGTGGTGGCGCGCGCCGAGCTCAATGCCTTCCACGACGACGTGGACGGTCTGCGCGACGACGTGGAGCGGATCGCCGCGCGCGTGGCCCGGCTGCAGACGCGCCCGGGAGCCGGCGCATGAAACCGGTGTTCCGTGCCTGGGGAATCGGCCGGGTGCTGTTGCGGTATCGCCTCGACGAGCTGCTGGCCGACACCCCGGTCGAGCGTTGGCTGAGGCTGGCGCGGCCGTTCGTGCCGCGTGCCTCCGCCGAGATTGCCACCCAGTCGCGGGGCGCGCGCCTGCGGCTGGCACTGCAGGAGCTGGGGCCGATCTTCGTCAAGTTCGGCCAGGTGTTGTCTACCCGCCGCGACCTGGTGCCGCCGGACATCGCGGTGGAGCTGGCCCTGCTGCAGGACCGGGTCGCGCCGTTCGACGGCGAGGTCGCCCGCGCGATCGTGGAGGCTTCGCTGGGCCGCCCCGTGGCCGAGGCGTTCGCGGGTTTCGATCTGGTGCCGCTGGCCTCGGCATCGATCGCCCAGGTGCACGCGGCGACGCTGGCGCCGGTCGATGGCGCGCCCGCGCGCGAGGTCGTGGTCAAGGTGTTGCGGCCGGACATCGAGCGGCAGATCGCGGCCGACATCACGTTGTTGAAGGCGATCGCCGGCGTGGTCGAGCGCACCCATCCGCGCGCCGACAAGATCCGTCCGCGCGAGATCGTCGCCGAGATCGAGAACACCCTGGCGGCCGAGCTCGACCTGGAGCGCGAAGGCGCGAACGCCAGCGTGCTTCGGCGGTTCTGGACCAAGCCGGACGGCACGCCCAGTGACGACCTGTACGTGCCCGAGGTGATCTGGAGCCACTCCGCCGGCCGTGCACTGACGCTGGAGCGCGTGCACGGCATTCCCTCCGACGACATCGCCGCGCTGGACGCGGCCGGCATCAACCGCCCCGCGCTGGCGGCCAAGGGCGTGCGGGTGTTCTACACCCAGGTGTTCCGCGACAACTTCTTCCACGCCGATGCGCACGCCGGCAACATCTGGGTCGACACCGACCCGGCGCGCAAGGCGAATCCGCGTTTCATCGCGCTGGATTTCGGGATCATGGGCCAGCTCTCGGACGAGGATCAGTACTACCTCGCCGAGAATTTCATGGCGATCTTCAACCGCGATTACCGCCGCATCGCCGAGCTGCACCTGCGCGCCGGCTGGATGCCCGCCAACAGCCGCGTGGACGAGCTGGAGGCCGCCGTGCGCGCGGTGTGCGAGCCGTACTTCACCCGCCCGCTCAGCGAGATCTCGCTGGCCGAGGTGCTGGTCAAGCTGTTCCGCACCGCGCAGCGGCACGAGCTGACCCTGCAGCCGCAACTGATCCTGCTGCAGAAGACCCTGCTCAACATCGAGGGCGTCGGCCGGCAGCTGGACCCGAAGATCGACATCTGGGGCGTGGCCAAGCCGGTGCTGCAAAAGATCCTGGTCGCCCGCTACAGCCCGAAGCGCCTGCTTGGCGAGTTCCGCAAGCGCCTGCCGGAGCTGGTCACCCACGCGCCGGAAATGCCCCGGCTGCTGCACACCTGGCTGACCCAGCAGATCGAGGGCAAGCACGAGTTGCGGATGCGCTCGGAGGATCTGGCCGAGCTGGGTCGCAGCGTCCGCGATGCGCAGAAGCACACCGTCGCGGCGATCCTGGGCAGCGGCCTGTTGATCGTCGCAGCGGTGTTGTACGGGCTGGAAACGGGCGGGCCGACGCTGTGGTCGGTGCCGTTGTCGTCGTGGATCGCCGGTGTCGGCGGGTTGTGGGCGCTGCTGGCCGCCTGGCCGCGGCGGTAGTCATGATCTCCGTGAACCTCGTGACCGCCGATGTGTAGGAGCGACGTGAGTCGCGAGCCGACGGCCCCTGTTCGCCGATGCGATCAGCGCGGTGTCGCGGTCGGGCAACCGGCGCATTGCGTCGACCGGCGCGCGGCCGGGCGGTCAGTGGTTCGCGACTCACGTCGCTCCTGCGGAACGTGCGGTGACGCGCCAGCGCACGGCCGCATGGGGAACGGCGCATGACCATCGACCCCGCCGCCCTCGCGCTCGACGTGCTGTATCGCGACGACGCCCTCGCCATCGTCAACAAGCCCGCAGGCCTCATGGTCCACGACAGCGCGCTGGCGCGTGGCGAGACCGATTTCGCCGCCGACCGGCTGCGCGGGCAGTTCGGCTGCAAGGTGTTTTTGGTCCATCGCCTCGACCGTGCGACCAGCGGCTGCCTGCTGCTTGCGTTCGACCGCGACAGTGCGTCGATGCTGGGCAAGGCGCTGATGGCGGGCGAGGTCGAGAAGGACTACTGGGCGGTCTGCCGCGGCTGGCCGGAAGGCGATTTCGAGGTCGACCACCCGCTCGACGGCGGGCCGGGCAAGCCGGTCAAGAAGGCCGCGGTCACGCGCTTCGGGCTGCTGGCGACCACCCAGTGCGACTGGCCCTCCGGCGGCTTCGACTCCTCGCGCTACGCGCTGTTGCTGGCGCAGCCGCAGACCGGCCGTTTCCGCCAGATCCGCCGCCACCTCAAGCACATGTCGCATCACCTCATCGGCGACACCAGCCACGGCGACGGCCGGCACAACCGCGCATTCCGCATGATCGGCGTGCACCGGATGCTGCTGCATGCGCGACGGCTGGCGTTTGCCCACCCGCATTCGGGTGAAAGGATCGAGGCGGTCGCGCCGGTCGATGCCGGATTCGCCCGCGCGCTGGCGTTGTTCGATGAAGCGGGGTTGCGGCAGTCCGGCGTTCCCGCTCCGCCGTAGCCTGCAGCGGGCGGGCGGCACCGCAGTCCGCCTGCGCCACTGCGCTTCTTTCATGGCTGCCCGATGCTGCGGCTACGGTTTGCCGGCAGGTGGTACCGATCGCGCCTGGGCGTGGTCCCGGGCTTCTCCGCTTCGCAAACTCCAGGCGCAGTCGCCATGAGGCGATCGGCCGTGTTCGTCGCTGCCACCAGCCCGGGCCTCAGCCTCGTCCTGGTCGCGTGCAGTGGCCAGACCGGGGCCTGATGTAGCGACGGATCGAGCCCTTGCAAACCGGGGTATGGGTCGCTCCGGCTTCCGGCCCGGCATCGACGCGCTTCGGGACGGCGCGCGGCCCGGCCGATCCGTCGACCGGAACCACCGATAGAATTGGCCCATGGTCGCCATCGGCAACATCGTGATTCCCGAGTCCGAGCTGGTCGAGCGCTTCGTGCGCTCGGCCGGACCCGGCGGGCAGAACGTCAACAAGGTCGCGACCGCCGTCGAGCTGCGGTTCGACATCGCCCGCTCGCCGTCGCTGCCCGAGCCGGTGCGCGAACGCCTGCTGGCGCGGCGCGACCGCCGGATCACCGCCGACGGCGTGCTGGTCATCAGCGCGCAACGTTTCCGCACCCAGGACCGCAACCGCGAGGACGCCCGCGAGCGCCTGGCGGGCTTTGTCGAACACGGCCTGCACGTTCCGCGGGCGCGGGTCGCGACCAAGCCGACCAGAGGCTCGAAGGAGCGCCGGCTGGCGGGCAAGCGCGAACGCAGTACGATCAAGCAGGGCCGTTCCCGCCAGGACTGGGATTGAGCCGGCAGCCTGCGCAACGCATTCTCGTGCAGGGGCACGTCCACCGGTGAACGGCCAACATCAGGGGGATACCAGTTCGATGCATGCACCGACCGACGACATCGTGCCGGCGTTGCCGCCCAATGCGCCCCGAGTGCGGCCCAACCGCTTGGCGCGCTGGCTCGGTCGCAGCCTGCTGCGGCTGGGCGGCTGGCGGTTGATCGGCGAGTTCCCGGACCTGCCGAAGCTGGTGCTGATCGGTGCGCCCCATTCGTCCAACTGGGACGGAATATGGGCATTCTCGGCCAAATTGGCGCTCGGACTGGATATCCGGATCCTGGGCAAGGACTCGCTGTTCCGGGTGCCGGTGATGGGCCGGGTATTGCACGGCCTCGGGGTGATTCCGGTCGACCGCAGCGCCCCGAACGGGGTGGTCGGCCAGGTGGCGAGCATGTTGCAGGCGGCCGAGCGCTGCTGGTTCGGGCTGGCCCCGGAAGGGACGCGCAAGCCGGTCGCGCACTGGCGCACCGGCTTCTGGAAGATTGCCCACAGCGCCGGCGTGCCGGTGTTGCCGCTGTATTTCCACTACCCCGACAAGGTGATGGTGGTCGCCCCGCCGGTCGAGTTGAGCGACGACATGGTCGCCGACATCGACCGCCTCCGCGACTGGTACCGGACGGTAGCGAAGGGCAAGCTGCGCGACGCCTGAGGGGCTTGCGCCGGGCCTGCAGCTTCTGGTCCCCGTCTCCCATGGGACTCCCTCCGGTGCGTCCGACGGGGCTTCCTTCGGTAGGAGCGACGTCAGTCGCGAACGCACTGACGCCCGATTTCGCCGTGCATTCGCGACTGTCGTCGCTCCTACATCGGGGCTGTCGCTTTTCCGCAAGCTCGTCGACCCGTCTGAACCAGCTTCTCCTCGCGAGCACCCCTGACCGGCACCGGCGAACCGGGCTTTCCTCCGGGCACGGTCGGATTGGCACGCTATTTGCGTCGACTTTGTAGGCTCGGGGCGCGTCGTGCGACCCGATACCGCGGGCCGAGTGGCCACAGGGGCTTGCCGTGCATCACGCCGCCACCATTGCCGTACCGGGCCCGGCGGCCCGCCGGGGCTAGCGACATGCCGGTCGCCCCCTGGTTCGTGACCGGTCCCGGCTCGCTGCTGGCCGCCGTCGGCCACTGGCGCGCACCGGACCCGACCGTGCCCAGCCCGGTCGAGGATTGGCGTCGCGCCGTCGTGGACGTGGTGATTCCGGTGCACGGCGACCAGCACACGGTCATCCATTGCCTGACCTCGCTGCTCGGCCAGACCCGGCTGCCGCGGCGGGTGATGCTGGTCGACGATGGCGGGGTCGAGCGCGACCACAGCCTGCAGTTCGCCCGCGAGTTCGCCCGTGCGAACGGCGTCCAGCTGGAGATGGTCAGCCGGGGCGGGTCGATCGGCCGCGCGGTGACATTGAAGCGCCAGGCCCGCGAATTCGATGGCGACGTGCTGTTCGTGCTGGATGCCGACACCGTGCTGGAGTCGCCCGACTACATCGAGCGGTGCGTGCGCGAGCTGTACCAGGGCGCCGGCATCGCCAGCGCCTGCGGAATGGTGCTGCCTTTGCGCGCGTCCGACCGCCGCCGGCTGGTGGCGGCGCCGGCGTTCCGGCGCTGGCTGGGCGGGGACGAGTACCGCGATGGCGTGGCGGGTGGAGGTTGGTGGCAACGCCTGGCGGAGGGGTTCAGTGACGCGTACCGGACGCACCTGGCGCTGGTCCAGCAGGGCTTCGTCGATGGTGGCTTGATGCGTCGCTATGGCGGGGTCGCGGCCACCTGCGGCGGTGCGATCGCCTACCGGCGCCGCTACCTGAGGGACCTGTTCAACCGTTACGAGCCGATCCGTGGCGATGACCTGACGCCGGTGGAAGACCACTTCATCGCGCTGGCGCTGGCCAGCGAGGGCTACCGCAATATCCGCATCGATGTGGTCGCGCGCACCCGCTATCCGGGCCTGCGGCACCTGCCGCGGGACGTGTGGCGCTGGACGACCGCGCTGCTGCTGGGCGGTCATTATTTCGACACCCTGCTGCGCAGTCCGTTGCGGGTGGCCGACAACCGGTTGCGGCGGTTCGCGCGCCGGTTTGCCGCCCCGGATACGCGGTTGGAGCTGGCCCGCGAACGCCGCCCGGCGCACGACCTGCGGCGCGTGCGCGAGGCCTACCGGCAGCCGTTCGGTGAGCGCATGACCCGCGAGCACGGGCGGCCGATCGGCACCGCCCTGCTGCTGATCGCGCTGGAGCAGGCGGTCTATCCGATCGTGTTGCTGATGCTGCTGCTGACCGGCCAGTGGGCCGTGCTGGCGGTGCTGGTCGGGCTGGAAGTGGCGATGACCCTGCTGATCGTGGACATGTGTTCACCGGCGCAGCAGCGCGCGTCGGCGCTGGGCCGCGGGCTGCTGGCAATGCCGCTGCGTTACGCGCTGATCCTGCTGCAGCCGTTGGCGATGGCGGGGTTTGCGGTCCGGTTGTGGATGCGCCGGGAGTTCGGCTGGTACGCCCGGCGCGAGCTGGACGCCATGCCCGGCCGGCGCGGACGTCCCTCCCGCTCGTGATGCCCGACGCGCTCTGACAGCGCGGCTCAGCGTTCCGACTGGCCGGTGGCGTCGTAATCGCGGCGCACGAACAGGTCCGGCCTGATCAGTTCCGTGAACGCGCGCGCCTGCGGGCTCAGGTATTTGCCCTTGCGCACCACCACCCCGTAGCTGCGGTCGGGAAACCACGCCGCCAGCGAGCGCGCCGCCAACCGCGACCGGTCGGCTTCGGTCAGGCAGATCGCTGTGACGATGCTGATGCCCAGCCCCATCGCGACGTACTGCTTGATCACCTCCCAGCCGCCGACTTCCAGCGCCACCGTGTACGGCACCCGGTGGCGCTGGAACACCAGGTCGACCATCCGGTAGGTGGTGAGCCGCTGCGGCGGCAGGATCAGTCCATAGGGCGAGAGGTCGCGCAGGTCGAGGTGCTTCGCTTGCGCCAGCGGATGGTCCAGCGGGGTGATCAGCATCGGCTCGAAGCGCGCCACCGGGGCGTAGTCGAGGTCGCCGGGCACGTCCAGCATCGAGCCGACCGCGAGGTCGACCGCATCGGAGCGCAGCAGGTCCATGCCGCCGGCGCCGGTGACGTTGTGCAGGTTCAGGCGCACGCCGGGGTGGGCGGCGCGGAACGCCGCGACGATGTCCGGCAACAGGTAGAGGATGGTGGAACTGCCGGCGGCGACATGGAGCTCGCCCGCATCCAGTCCGCGCAGCCGTTCGTGGAACGCGCCGGACAACGCATCGATGCCTTCCACCAGCGGCCGGGCCAGCTCGTACAGCGCCTCGCCTTCGCGGGTCATCACCAGCCGCCGCCCGCTGCGCTCCAGCAGCCGCACGCCCATGTCGCGCTCCAGCGCCTGCAACTGCAGGCTGACCGCCGGCTGGCTCAGGTAAAGCGCCTCCGCCGCGCGCGACACCGAGCCCAGGCGCACGGTCTGGCAGAACGCGCGCAACGGCTTGAGGCGGTCGCCCTTGTAGGCAAAGCGGGGGATTGCCGGTGGCTCGCTGGTCATTTTTCGGCCTTCGATGCGGCAGGTCTGCGCCGGGGAATGCTTGTGGGATGCGTGTTTGAAGGTAGTTATATGGAAAGTTTATATAACGCATTGAAATAACTGTGTTGTCAAATACAGGTACGCCGGCGCACGGTCGAACTCCCCTTTCAAACGGAGTGACGGCATGTCGGCAGTGATTTCCCCGCTCTCGCGGACCCCCGCCCCGCCGGAGTCGGCCGGGCGGGTGCGCCTCGCCGCACCGGCGTCGGCGGCGGGACAGGACCGCCTGCTCACGCCGGCGGCGCTGGCGTTCCTGGCGCAGTTGCAGCGCCGGTTCGAGCCCGTCCGCCAGACCTGCCTGGCACGCCGCATCGCCCGCCAGGCCGATTTCGATGCCGGCCGGCTGCCGGACTTCCGCGACGACACCCGCGCCATCCGCGAAGGCGACTGGCGGGTCGCACCCTTGCCGGCCGCGCTGCTCGACCGCCGGGTCGAGATCACCGGCCCGGTCGATCCGAAGATGGTCATCAACGCGCTCAATTCGGGCGCCAACTGCTTCATGGCCGACTTCGAGGACAGCACCTCGCCGACCTGGACCAATCTGGTCGCCGGCCAGCTGGCGTTGCGCGAAGCGGTCGCCGGCACGCTGGAGTTCACCGCGCCGCCGGCCCGTGACGGCGCGCCCGGCAAGCACTACACGCTGAAGCCGTTCGCCGGGCAGGCCGTGCTGCTGGTGCGTCCGCGCGGCTGGCATCTGGACGAGAAGCACCTGCTGATCGATGACAGGTCGATTTCGGCCAGCCTGTTCGATCTGGGCCTGTTCGCGTTCCACAACGCCCACGCGCTCGCGGCGAAGGATCGCGGCCCGTACTTCTACCTGCCCAAGCTGGAATCGATGGAGGAGGCGCAGCTGTGGGACGACGTGCTCGGCCACATCGAGCAGGCGCTCGGGCTGGCGGCCGGACAGATCAAGGTCACCGTGCTGATCGAGACGCTGCCGGCGGTGTTCGAGATGGACGAGATCCTGCACGCATTGCGTCACCGCATTGCCGGCCTCAACTGCGGCCGCTGGGACTACATCTTCAGCTACCTCAAGACCGTCCGCGCGCAGCCGGACAAGGTGCTGCCCGAGCGCGGCCAGGTGACGATGGAGCAGCCGTTCCTGCGTACGTATTCGGAACTGCTGATCCACACCTGCCACCGCCGCGGTGCGCACGCGATGGGCGGGATGGCGGCGCAGATCCCCATCAGCGGCGATACCGCCGCGAGCGTCAACGCAAACCGCGCGGCGATGGCCAAGGTGCGCGCCGACAAGCTGCGCGAAGTCATCGCCGGCCACGACGGCACCTGGATCGCGCACCCGGCGTTGATCTCGATCGCGCGCGCGGTGTTCGATGAGCGCATGCCGAGCCCGCACCAGCACCACGTGCTGCGGGGCGACGTACAGGCGTTCAGCGAACGGCAGCTGCGCGAGCGCCTGCTTGCGCCGCCACTGGGCACAGTCACCCGCGCCGGTTTCGACAACAACGTCGAGATCTGCGTGCGCTACCTCGCCGCTTGGCTGGACGGCAGCGGCTGCGTGCCGATCCACGGATTGATGGAGGACGCCGCCACCGCCGAGATCGCCCGCGCGCAGCTGTGGCAGTGGCTGCATTGCCGCGACCACGCGCGGGCACAGGGCGTCACTGATGCCGAACCGCTGCGCCTCGACGATGGCACCCCGATCGACTTCACCCTGCTGGAGCGCGCATTCATCGCCCTGCCGGCGCGGCTGGTCGACCGCACCCAACTGGTCGGCGGCAGCCGGATCAACGAGGCCATCGGGATGCTCGACCGGCTCTGCCAGGCCGACACCCTGGAGGACTTCCTGACCGTGCCGGCGTACCTGCGCCTCGACTGACGCGCCATCCACACCCCGCCGGTCCGACTGGACTTCCTTCGGTCGTAGGAGCGGCTTCAGCCGCGATCCCGAACCGGCGCAGGTGATCGACTCGCCGATCGCGGCTGAAGCCGCTCCTACAAAAGCCGGTTCGCCAACGGAAGCCTGCAGCGCGTTGCACGCCCGTTCCATCGATCCAACCGTTTCTTCCGCCCCCCCCACCGCATCCATCCAAGGAGTCACGCCATGACCATCCAACGCACCGCCGACCAGCTCCGCCACGACTGGAGCATCCACCCGCGCTGGGCCGGCATCGAGCGCCCCTATTCGGCCGAGGAGGTCGTGCGCCTGCGCGGCACCGTCGCCGTCGAACACAGCCTGGCCACGCTGGGTGCGAACAAGCTGTGGCAGTCGCTCGACACGCAGACCTTCGTCAACGCGCTCGGCGCGCTGACCGGCAACCAGGCCATGCAGCAGGTCAAGGCCGGACTGAAGGCGATCTACCTGTCCGGCTGGCAGGTCGCCGCCGACGCCAATCTGGGCGGCCAGATGTACCCGGACCAGTCGCTGTACCCGGCCGACTCGGTGCCGGCGGTGGTCAAACGCATCAACAACACGCTGCTGCGCGCCGACCAGATCCAGCATGCCGAGGGCAAGGACGACATCGATTTCCTGCAGCCGATCGTGGCCGACGCCGAGGCCGGCTTCGGCGGCGTACTGAATGCCTTCGAGTTGATGAAAGGCATGATCGAGGCCGGCGCGGCCGGGGTGCATTTCGAGGACCAGCTGGCCAGCGCGAAGAAGTGCGGCCACATGGGCGGCAAGGTGCTGGTGCCGACCCGCGAGGCGGTCGAGAAACTGGTCGCCGCGCGCCTGGCGGCCGACGTGATGGACGTGCCGACCCTGATCGTCGCGCGCACCGATGCCGAGGCGGCCGACCTGCTGACCTCCGACATCGACCCCAACGACGCGCCGTTCGTCACCGGCGAGCGCACCGTCGAGGGCTTCCACAAGACCCGCAAGGGCATCGACCAGGCGATCAGCCGCGGCCTCGCCTATGCGCCGTATGCCGACCTGGTCTGGTGCGAGACCGGCAAGCCCGACCTCGACTTCGCCCGCCGCTTCGCCGCCGCGATCCACGCGAAGTACCCCGGCAAGTGGCTGGCCTACAACTGCTCGCCGAGCTTCAACTGGAAGCAGAACCTGGACGACGCCACGATCGCGACCTTCCAGAGCGAGCTGGCGGCGATGGGCTACAAGTTCCAGTTCATCACCCTGGCCGGTTTCCATGCGCTCAACTACGGCATGTTCCACCTGGCGCGCGGCTATGCGCAGCGGCAGATGAGCGCGTTCGTCGAGCTGCAGCAGGCCGAGTTCGCCGCGGCCGGTGACGGCTTCACCGCGGTCAAGCACCAGCGCGAGGTGGGTACCGGCTACTTCGATGCGGTGGCCCAGGTGATCCAGGGCGGCCAGTCCTCGACCATCGCGCTGAAGGGCTCCACCGAGGAAGCGCAGTTCCATGGCGAGCGCGCCGTTGCCTGACGGCCGGGCGTCGCGATCGCGTACGCGCAAGCGCGAGGTAACGGCAGACACGGACATGACGCAGCGCCCACGGACGGGCGCATAGATTGAATCCGGCGGGAGCGCCGCGCTCCCGATACCCATCGTGCGAGGAGGAGCGTTGTCATGGCCGGATTCAAGATCGGTGACCGCGTCGGCTGGAACTCGGAGGCCGGCCACGTCAGCGGCACCATCATCAAGATCCACACCCGCGATTTCGACTACAAGGGCCACACCCACCGGGCCAGTGCGGACGATCCCCAGTACGAGATCAAGAGTGACAGGACCGACCACATCGCCGCCCACAAGACCGGCGCGCTGCATCTGCTGAAGGGCTGACACGACACCTTTGCGCCGCGTGAAATCCGCTTTCCAGAGCGCGTCTTGCCTGTTCAGACTGGATGCTATGCTGCCGGATCGCCACCGATCGGGGAGTGGGATGAAAGCCACGGAGCCGGTCCCGGCTTGTGAACCAGACAATCGGGTTTCCCCGCCGGCAGACAGCGGGCGCGCGGCCGTGCGCACCCCGGAATTGGACGACCGGCTTCCCGCCGACGAATACGCCCTGTTTGCCTCGGTCGCCCGGGTGCGGAGCATGGACGCAGGTACCTCGCTGTTCCGGCGTGGCGATCTGGGCACCAGCATGTACGTCATTGTCAGCGGCCGGGTGGCGCTGGAGTTCGGTGACGACCTGGTCGCCAAGAGCCTGGCGCAGGCGGAGTTCTTCGGCGAGCTCGGCCTGCTGATAGGCGACCACGCGCGCAGCGCCGATGCCAACGTGACCGTCGGCGGCGAACTGCTGGAGATACGCCACGAGGAATTCCAGCGCCTCGTCGATACCGACCCCGCGCTGGTGTCGCGCTTCCTGCGCCGGGCGATCGCGCGGGTGGTGCTCAACGAGCAGGACCTGATCCGCCGGCTGCGTCGGCGCAACCACGACCTGCAGGCCACGCTGGACCGGCTGCACGTGACCACCCACCGGCTCAACCAGACCGAAGCCCTGACCCGCCTCGACGAGTTGACGGGCCTGCACAACCGCCGCGGACTGTTGCAACACCTCGAGGAGCGCCGCCGCAACGGCGCCACCAGCGGGTTGGGGCTGGTGCTGGTGGATTGCGACCGCTTCAAGCGGATCAACGACGAGCACGGCCACCTCGTCGGCGACCGCGTGCTGCAGGCCGTGGCCAATCTGCTGCGGTCGGTGGCCGGCACCGGCGACATCGCCTGCCGGCTCG
>DASTUE010000157.1:0-18059 GCA_035759805.1 Lysobacter sp.
CTTCGACCAGGGCATCTACGACGCCGGCTGGAACGTCACCGGCAAAAGCAACAGTTCGGTGGTGTTCGGCGCGCTGGCACCGATCTTCTGGGCCTTCGTCGGCCTGGAAACGGGCGCGATGGTCGCCGGCGTGGTGCGTGATCCCAAACGCAACGTGCCACGCGCCACCCTGGCCGGCATCACCATCGCCGGCGTGGTCTACCTGATCTCCTCGGTGCTGGTGATGGGCATCGTCCCCGCGGCCGATCTTGCCGAATCCAGCGCACCGTTCGCACTGGTCGCCGCCAAGATCTTCGGACCCTGGGCCGCGATCGCCATTGCCGCCGCTGCCGCGCTGAAGGCCACTGGCACCCTGGGCGGCTGGATGCTGGTGACCGGCGAGTCCGGTGCACGCGCCGCCCAGCGCGGATTCCTGCCGGGTATCTTCGGCCGCATGAACCGCAACGGCGCCGCCGGCTGGGGGCTGTTGATCGTGTGCATCTCGATGAGCGCGATCGCCTTCTTCACCTTGTCGCCGGATGTCTCGTCGCAGTTCGAAATCATCATCGAGATGGTGGTGATGCTGGTCGTGCTCGCGTATGCCGCCGCCGGCCTGAGCCTGGTGGTGGGCACCCGCGAGCGACGGCCACGCGGCAGCGACCGTCTGCTCGGTGTGGGCGCGCTGGTCGCGTGCGCGCTGCTGCTGGCGTCCTCGTCGATGCAGATGCTGGCGGGCGCATCGGTGGTCGCCCTGTTCGCCTGGATCCTGTACCGGGTATTCGGACCCAAGCCCGTCGTTGCCACCTGACGAACAGGCAGTCGGCCCAAGCGCTGGTCGCGGCCTCCCGCGTTGCTAAACTCACGGGCATGACTACTGCCCTGCCCTACGACATCCAACAGCTGGCGCACTGCGCCGACGAGATCGTCCTCAACGTGCGCGAACTGGCGGCGGCCGGCTGGACGCCCGCCACCAGCAGCAACTTCTCCCGCCGGATCGACCAGCACCACGTCGCGATCACCGTATCGGGCGGCGACAAGGGACGTCTGACCGGGAACGACATCATGGTCGTCGACCTCGACGGCCAACCCGTCGCGACCGATCGCCGCCCATCCGCCGAAACCCTGCTGCACACCCAGCTCTACAAACGCTTCGCGGATATCGGCTGCGTGCTCCATACCCACTCGCAGAACCAGACGGTGGCGTCGCGCCTGTACGCCGGCGCCGGCCACGTCCGGCTGGAAGGCTACGAGATGCTGAAGGCGCTCAGCGGCAACACCACCCACGAGACCGCACTGGAATTGCCCGTGCTCCCCAACAGCCAGGACATGCACACCCTGGCCGCGCAGGTGGATGCCCTGCTGGACCGCCAATGCATGTGGGGCTACCTGATCGACGGCCACGGTCTGTACGCCTGGGGACGCGACATGGCCGAAGCCCGCCGTCATCTGGAGGCGCTGGATTTCCTGCTGGGATGCGAACTTGAATTGAGGAAGCTGCAACGATGAGCCGCCTGCGTATTTTTTCCGACACCGACCCGGCCACCGCGTTGCTGTCCACCAGCGACCACGCCGCGATCGCCCGCGAACTGGCGACCATCGGCGTCGCCTTCGAGCAATGGGAAGCCAACCAGCCGGTCACCCCCGGCGATCCGCCGGAAAAGATCCTGCAGGCCTACCGCGCCGACATCGACCGGCTGGTGGCACAGCATGGCTTCCAGAGCGTCGATGTGGTCAGCGTCGGTGCCGACAACCCGAAGCGCGCGGAGATCCGCAAGACCTTCCTTGACGAGCATTTCCACAAGGAGGACGAGGTGCGCTTTTTTGTCGCCGGCTCCGGCCTGTTCACCCTGCACGTGGGCGACCGGGTCTTCGAGGTGCTGTGCGAACAGGGCGACCTGATCTCGGTGCCCGATGGCACCACCCACTGGTTCGACATGGGCGCGGAGCCGGATTTCATCGCGATCCGCTTCTTCAAGCAGCCCGACGGCTGGATCGGCCACTTCACCGGCACGGATATCGCGCAGCGGTTCCCCCGCCATGAACCCGGTGAGGCCCGATGAGCGCTCCGATGAAAGCCATCCTCACCGATATCGAAGGCACCTCCAGCAGCATCTCGTTCGTCAAGGACGTGCTGTTTCCGTATGCGCGGCGGGCGCTGCCCGGTTTCGTGAAGGCGCGCGGCCACGAGCCGGCGATACGCAAGTGGCTGGACATGGTCGCCACCGAGATGGGCGGCATGTGCCAGGACGCGATGATCGCCGAGGTGATGCAGGGCTGGATCGACGAGGACCGCAAGCACACCGCGCTCAAGGCGCTGCAGGGCATGATCTGGGCCGACGGCTACCAGTCCGCGGATTTCACCGCCCACATCTATCCCGACGCCGCCGACGCGCTGCGCCAGTGGCACGCCGCCGGCCTGCCGCTGTACGTCTATTCCTCCGGCAGCGTGCCGGCGCAGCGGCTGTTCTTCGGCCACAGCGATGCCGGCGACCTGACCGGCCTGTTCTCGGGCTGGTTCGACACCGAGATCGGCGGCAAGCGCGAGTCCGGCAGCTACCGCCGGATCGCCGACTCGATCGGCCTGCCCGCCGCGGAAATCCTGTTCCTGTCCGACGTCGTCGCCGAGCTGGACGCCGCCCGCGAGGCCGGCATGGACACCGTGCTGATCGACCGCATCGAGGACTACCCGCAACCGCGCGATGCCGGACAGGCCAATGGCCACCGCCGGCTCGAATCGTTCAGCGCCGTCATGCCGGCGGCCTGAGCCGGCGGCGGAAGCAGCGGCCGACGCTCCGGGCCCGACGTCTTCGCCGCCGCCCGTACCGGCACGGCCACTCGGGTTGCCGCAGGAGCGGCTTCAGCCGCGATCTGTACATCGCCACCAACGCGAGGGAAGCCGCCGTCGTTACCGGATCGACCACCGGAACCGGTGCGTCGTAGCGCATCATTCCCTGTGCATTCGCGACTGACGTCGCTCCTACCTGGCATGCGGCGGGGTGCTCGGCACGCCAACCAGCTACTCGGCGGCATCCTGCAGCCGGTAGCGGGTTTCCGCGCGCTGCTCGCCCAGCCACGGGTCGAAAACGCGGACTTCGACCCGATGCTCGCCGGTCGCCAGGTCGGTCGGCAGCGCGCCGCGCCACAGGTGCCGGCTGGGCCTGGCTTCCGGGGATCGGTCGAAGCCGCGCAGGACGGTCGCCTCGTCATCGCGGACGTTCTCGGCCAGCAGGTCCGGATCGGCCTGTTCGACGCGCCGCATCGGCTTCCAGTCGGCTTCATCGATGCGGTATTCGACCCGGCTGTCGTCCATGCCCATGAACACGTTGGCATGGACGCCCCAGGCCGGGTACGCGCCGCGACGCAGCACCTTGGGCGCATGCAGGAACATCGCATCGGTACGGGCCGGATCACCGGCTGCCAGTCGGGCCGGATGCCAGCTCAGCGCGAACCCGCCGCCCTGCCCGACCTTCAGCCGTGCATAGCCGTTGGGCGTGCCATCGGCCATGGTCGCATCGGGGATGCCATCGGCGTCCTTCACGCCGGACCAGAACGCGCCGCAGGCGGCACCGACGTTGTACTCGTGCAGCGGCTGACGGCCATGCCAGCCATCGCCCGGACCGTGATGGACGTGCTGCTGCACGTGGCCGTGGCCGCTGAGCATCAGCACGCTCGGAAAATCCCGCAGCAGGGCGAACAGGCGCTCGCGATCGGCCGCACGAAAGGTCTCCGTACCGGGCGTCGATGACGTATTGAAGAACGGGATGTGCGCACCGATCACCAGCAGCCCGTCTTTTTCCACCGTCGGCAGGTAGGCCTGGAGGAACGCGAACTGGTCCTCGCGCACACCGCCGATGTAGGCCGGTTTCTGCCCCGGCAGGTGGATCACGTCATCGAGCATCACGAACGTCGCGCCAGGCTCCTCCCAGGCCAATGTGTCCGGGCCGAAGCTGCGGCGGAAGGTCAGCAGCGCATCCTCGTCGCGGGCCGCGTCTAGATCCATGTCGTGATTGCCCGCCGCATGCAGCCACGGCACGCCGAGCGAGGCGGTGCGGGCGTTGATTGCCGGGTACAGGGACAGGTCGTCGTCGACGATATCGCCCAGGCTCAGGCCGAGCTGCGCCGCGGGTCGGCCCGGCGTACTTTCACGGATCGAGGCAATGATGTCGCGGGCGTAATAGCCCACGTCGGCCATCGACTTGACCTGCGGATCGGCCAGCACCAGGACCTCCAGATCGCCGGGCGCCGGATGCGTCTCCTGCAGCGCCACATCCATCTGCAAGCGGGCCTGCCGGGGGATGCCGGCATAGGCCAGTGCCGGCGAGCCTCCGGGAAAATAGTGCAGCCAGAACACCGGCAATCCGTCATCACGCCGTGCAAACGCATGGCCGGCCGGCTTGATCGCAAACACCGTGTCGCCGGGCCTGACCGGCATCGAATACCCGCCATCGGCGCGGGTCAACACGATGTCGCGACCGTTGGACAACTTGATGCCCGCCATGCCGACCTCGCCGGGATCGCGAAGGCCGTTGCCGTTGCCATCGGCAAACACGGTTCCGGTAACGAAGACGTCCGCGACCGCTGTGGCCGGCATGGCAAACAACAGCAGTGTGGCGAACAACAGCGTTCGTGGCACAGACATGGCGGTTTTTCCGGCTGACCCGATCCGGAAAGCCTAGCAGCCGGGCCCGACGGTTACGGCCGGAAAGCAGCCCCGCGCAACCGCCCGCAACCCGTCAGAAAGAAAGTGCCGTCTACACTCGCTGCTTCCCCGTCATTGGCTACACTCGGCCGGAAAATCTTCCGGCCCCGTCGGGTTCGTGGTTCTGGGTCGCAGCGTTGGATTCGCGGGGACGCACGATGGTATGGAAGCGCTTGAGGATCTGCAGCGCGCTGCTGCTCTGGCTGGCCTTCACCGGCCAGTGCGCTCAAGCCATGCCTGTTGACACCCTGCCTGCCAGCGCCACGCCTGTCGATCCGGTACCGGTGAGCACCGTCCCGGCCGATGCCAACCCGACCACGCTTGAGCTGGATGCCCAGACCTCCCGCCTGGAGCTGACCCCGCACATCGGCTATTACCACGATGTATCGGGCCGGGACGATTTTCCGGAAGCGATGGCGATGCTGCGCGCGGGGCGTTTCGCGCCCTTGCCGGATGGCAATACGGCCTTTGGATTCCAGCCGGGGGCGTACTGGTTCCACGTGCGGGTCATCAACCGCAATCCGCGCGAACCACGCTGGCTGCTGGTGCAGAAATACGCGCTCAGCGACCATATCGACGTCCACACCATCCATGTCGACGGGCGCGTGGAAAGCCACGTCGGCGGCGATGCGCTGCCGTTCGACGCGCGCAGCATCCGCTACCGGCTGCCGAACTTCTGGGTCCGCATGCCGGTGGGCGCGCCTGTCGACCTGATGGTGCGGGTGAGCAGCCAGAGCTCGATGCAGGTGCCGCTGTGGCTGTACACGCCGGCGGCCTTTGCCGAAGTGTCGCGCGACGCGCAGTTCGGCATCGGCATCTATTACGGCATCCTGGTGGCGCTGTTCTTCTACAACCTGGTGCTGTGGCTGCGCCTGCGCGATCCGAGCTATTTCTGGTACCTGCTGCACCTGTCCGCATTCGGGCTGGTGCTGCTCACCCTCAACGGGCTGGGTTTCGAATACCTGTGGCCCAACTCGCCGTGGCTGGCCGACAAGTCGGTGCCAGTGTTGATCTGCCTGGCCCAAGTGGGCATGCAGCAGTTCGCGCGGAGTTTCCTGGAGTTGCGCCAGCGCTGGCGGTTCGGTGATCGGGTGGGCCTGGCGATGATCGGGTTCTTCATCCTGCTGGGCGTCGCCTCACTGTGGTTGCCGTACCGCATTTCCACGCCGATCGCGTCGGCCTCGGTGTTCGTGAGCATCGGCTGGATCGCGGTGGAGGGGGTGGTGGTGATGCTGCGCGGCTACAAGCCGGCGCAGATCTTCCTGCTGGCCTGGGCCATGCTTCTGCTGGGCACCGGCATGTTCGCCGCCATCGCGTTCGGCCTGCTGCCGAAGAACTTCGTCACCGAATATGGCGTGCAGATCGGATCGGCCAGCGAGATGCTGCTGTTGTCGATCGCGCTGGGTTACCGCTATGCGGCCCTGCGCAGCGAAAACGAGCAGATCGTCCGCGTCGCAAAACTTGAGCTCGAGCAGACGGTCGAACGACGCACGGCCGAGTTGCGCAATGCGCTCAGCCAGCTTGGCGAGGCGCACGCACGACTGCGCGAGAGCAGCCAGCGCGACGGCCTCACCGGACTGCACACGCGGGCGCATTTCATCGAACGGTTCGCCCAGTTGATGGTGCAATCGCACAGCCAGAACCAGCCGCTGTCGCTGCTGATGATCGACCTGGACCACTTCAAGCAGATCAACGACCGCCACGGCCACCTGGTCGGTGACGACTGCCTGCGATGGGCCGCCCACACCATCGGCCAGACGCTGCGCGCACATGGTGCGTTGCTGGCCAGGTTCGGGGGCGAGGAATTCGTGGTCGGCCTGCCCGGCCTGGATCGCCAGGCCGCCATCCTCGTTGCCGAAGACCTGCGCCAGCACCTGCACGACACACCCTGCGTGAGCGGCGACACGCAGATTCCGCTGACCGCCAGCATCGGTGTCCACCAGCTCGAGCTGGATGGCAACAAAAATGTCTCCACCGCCCTGCGGCATGCCGACGAAGCGCTTTACCAGGCCAAGGCCGACGGCCGGGATTGCGTGCGCTGGTACGCCGACCAGCCGCTGGCGGCACGGTAACCCGCGCCGCCAGAACGACGACTGTCAGGCCGTGCGTGCGGCCGCCAGCACGACGCCGTCGGCCACCAGTTGCACAGCAGCGCCGACATCGCCATCGAGTGCACGATCACGCTCCAGGAACGGGATGCGCGCACGGATCGCGGCATGCGCCGCCGCTACCGCATGACCGGGCCGGAACCCGCCCGCATCAACCAGTTCGACGCGCAGCGCATCGACCTCGGCAATGAAGGTCTCATGCCCGTCGTCACCATCGCGCGGACCATCACCCACCTTCGCCGCCAGCGCCTTCGCATCGGCGCGCCGGGCCAGTTCACGGGCGGCGTTGATCATGCCCAACCGCAGGTCCAGCGCCTGCGCGGCGGTGAACAATTCCAGCCCGAGCACCTTGCCCAGGTCGTCGGCCATCGCCAGCACGTGGCGCGCCTCGTTGGCCCCCATCGAGACGTGGTCCTCGGCGTTGGCGCTGGTCGGGATCGAGTACACCGACGCTGGCATCGCGCGGCTGGTGAGGTCGTTGACGATCGCCGCGGCGGTGTACTGCACGATCATGAAGCCCGACTCGGTCGAGTCCTCGTTGCCGATCAGGAATCCCGGCAGGCCGTCGTTGGTGGCCGGATCGACCAGCTTGTTGAGCCGGCGCTCGGAGATGCTGGCCAGCACCGGGATCGACGCCTTGACGTAACTCATCACCAGCGCCAGCGGCATGCCGTGGAAATGGCCGGCGGAAATCACCTGCTGCTCGACGTGCTCGGCCTTCGCATCCGGGAACACGATCGGGTTGTCGGTCAGCGCGTTGAGCTCGATCTCCAGCACCCGCGCCGCCTGCGCCACCGCATCGCGTACCGCGCCGTGCACCTGCGGGATGCAGCGCAGCGAGTAGCTGTCCTGCGGCTGGTGTTTCTTGCCGCCGCGGAACGGACGGAAACGGGTGTAGAACTTCTCGCGCCCATGGCGCTGGTCCAGCGGCACCCAGTCCCAGCCGATGTCGAAACGCAGCGCCTGCGCCTCCGGCGTGTCCCAGCTGCGCGGCGACCACGGCTTGAAACGGGGCACGAGGTGGTACGGGATGTCGGCCAGGGTCGAGCCGTCCAGCAGGCGGCGCAGGTGGGCCGCGACCTCGACCTGCCCCGGATGCGGACGCAAGGCATGGACCTCCTCGGCGAACGCGCCCAGGCGGCCGGCAAACGCATCGATCGTCATCGCCGCGGCGAGATCGGCGGTATCCAGCAGGTCTTCCAGCTTCGACAGCGCGAGCACACCGCAGGCCAGCATCTGCGCGGTGCCGTTGTTGAGCGCCAGTCCTTCCTTGTAGGACAGCGTGACCGGTGCCAGGCCGGCGCGCCTCAATGCTTCCGCACCACTGATCCGCTCGCCCTGATAGAACGCCTCGCCGCCACCCAGCAGCACGATGGCCAGGTGCGACAGCGGCGCCAGGTCACCCGAAGCGCCGACCGAACCCAGCTGCGGCACCACCGGCACGATCCCGGCGTTGAGCATCGACACCAGCGTCTGCAAGGTCTGTACGCGGATGCCCGAATGCCCGCGCATCAGGGTGTTGATGCGGATGCACAGCATCGCCCGCACCACCTCCGGCGCGAACGGCTCACCGACGCAGACCGCATGGGTGACGATCAGGTTGCGCTGCAGTTCCGCATGCAGGGTCTCGCCGGTCGGCTCCTCGCCAGGCAGGGCCTCGCGCACCCGATGCGCGCCCAGCAGGCGGTCGGCGTTGCTGCCGAAACCGGTGGAAACGCCATAGATCGGCTCTTCCCGGCGCACCTGCTCGGCCAGGAAGTCCGCCGCACGGGCCACCGCGGGCAACTGCTCCTCCGCCAGCTCGACCTGCGCACCGTGCGCCACCGCGACCAGACCCGCGCGGGTCAGCGAGCGGCCATCCAGACGTACCGGCTTCATGCCTGCACCTCCGGCTGCGCCAACGCGACCTGGAGAACGTGGGCCAGTTCCGCACGCGCAACCTCGAACTGGTCGGCCCGGCGCAGATCCTTGACCGTCGCGGTGCCCTTGCCGATCTCGTCGCCGCCCAGCACGACCACGAAACGGATGCCGGCGCGGTCGGCGTACTTGAATTGCCTGGCCAGTTTGGAAGCTTCCATCACCACCTCGGTATTGAGCCCGGCCTGTCGCAGTTCATTGGCGACCGCCAGGCAATGCGGAAACGAATCGGCCTCCATCTGGGTGACCAGTACCTGCACGGTGCTGGCGGCGGTGTCGACCAGACCGGCCTCGCGCAATTGCCAGAACAGCCGGGTCAGGCCGATGGAAATGCCGACGCCGGGCAACTTCGACTTGCTGTACTGGCTGGCGAGATCGTCGTAACGCCCGCCCGAGCAGATCGAGCCGATCTGCGGGTAATCGTCCAGCGTGGTCTCGTAGACGGTGCCGGTGTAGTAGTCCAGCCCGCGCGCAATCGAGAAGTTCAGCGCGACATCGGACTCGGGCACGCCCATGGCGCGGATCAGCTCGAGCACCTCGCGCAGTTCGCTGACGCCTGCACGCAGCGAGTCGTTGCCGTCGCCGAGTGCGTCCAGATGCGCGAGCGCATCGGCATGCGAGGTCGAGCGCACCTCGACGAATGCCAGGATCGTATCGACCGCCTCCACCGACAGGCCAAAGCCCTCACCGGTCAAGGTCTCGCGCACGTAGTCCGGGCCGCGCTTGTCGAGCTTGTCGACCTCGCGCAGCACCCGCGCCTGCAGTTCGCCATCGGCCACGCCCTGGGCCTCGAAGAAGCCGCGCATCAATTTGCGGTTGTTGAGCTGGATGGTGAACCTGCCTATCGCCAGCTCCGAGAACACCGCGTGGATCACCGCCGGCATCTCGGCGTCGAAGCGCACGCTCAACGCGTCCTTGCCGATCACGTCGATGTCGCACTGGTAGAACTCGCGGAAGCGCCCGCGCTGGGCACGCTCACCGCGGTACACCCGCTGCATCTGGTAGCGGCGGAATGGGAACGCCAGGTCGTGTTCGTGCTCGGCCACGTAACGCGCCAGCGGCACCGTCAGGTCGAAGCGCAGCGCCAGCTCCGGCGTGCCCTCGCCGCCCTGGGCCGCCTTCTCCAGCGCGCCGGTCGACTGCACGAAGTACACCTGCCGCTCGGTCTCGCCGCCGGACTTGGTCAGAAGGACCTCCGACAACTCCATCACCGGCGTCTCCACCGGCAGGAACCCGAAGCGCTCGAAATTGCGCCGAATCGTGTCCAGCATGCGCTGGAAGGCAATCTGGTCGGGAGGCAACAGCTCCATGACCCCGGGCGGCGTACGCGGCTTGATCAAGCAAGGCTCCAGTGACAACGGTCGCGAAAGATATCGCCACAGTTTAGCGGCCCTGCCGCCTTCACGCCCCAAAAGGCACCGGACCCCTTGCGCACTCCCGACAGGAGTCGCTACAATTCGCGGCTCTGCTGTCGGGGTGTAGCTCAGCCTGGTAGAGCGCTACGTTCGGGACGTAGAAGTCGCAGGTTCGAATCCTGTCTCCCCGACCAAAGATCAACGGAAAAGCCGGCCTTGCGCCGGCTTTTCCGTTTCCAGGCCCCGACCCGGTTCGTGGCGGCCCTACCAGCGGTAGTACAGGGTGCCCGACACGCGGGTCTCGTCGGGGCTGTCATCGGAGTACCCGGCCGACAGCTTGAACCCCACGTTGCGGGTCAGGTAGTGGACGTAGGCCAGGCCGACCGAACTGTTGACGTCGTTGACCGTCGCCCCGAAGCGCTCTTCGCGGCTGCGGCCGGAGCCGGCGCTGACCTCGAAATAGTCGTCGCCGTTGCCCGCGTAGTAGTAGCGCACCTGTCCGGTCACGCCCACGCTGTCGGAGCCGTCCACCCAGCGGGCCCGCCCGCGCAGGTAGAAGTTGCCCACGTAGCGGCCCACGCCGACGCTGTACAGGTCCACGGTGGAGGAGCGGAAGCGTAGCTGGTCGACCGCACCCGACAGCTCCCAGCCCTTCCCCACACCCTGGAACAGCTCCACGCGCCAGGAATGTCCGGGGAACAGATCGTAGCCCGGCGCGGCCTGGTAGCGGAGGTTGGCGTAGGCGCGCGGCCAGACATCGACATAGGCGTCGATGGCCCAGGCCTGGTCGCTTTTCCCGAACCGGTGGGTCTGCAGGGCCTCCACCGCAACCGAGGCACGCGGCATGTAGTGCCGCAGGACCAGTGCATGGTCGTCCCAGTCGGCGCGACTGCCGGAAAATGCGGTCCGTCCCGCCTCGGCCTGCAGTTGCCAACGGAAGCCTGCCGGAGCCACCGCCTCCGGATTGCTGATGCGCGGTACCAGCGCGACGCGCGCGCGCTCGACCACGTCCGGGTCGGCGCCACGCGCGGCGGCGGCGTCCAGGTCCACGGTCGCCAGGGCCGGCTCGCCCGCGGCGCGATGGGCGCGGCTGCGCGCGAGCAGCGGCGCGGGACGGTCGGGCTGCAGCTGCACCCATTGGGAGTACGCCTCCACCGCCAGCGCGGGCCGGTCGCTCCACAGGTACATGTCGCCGAGCGCCGACCACGCATCGCCATACCCCGGCGAGTCGCGGGTGACCTGCACAAGGTCGGCCCCGGCCGCGTCCCACTGGCCCATCCAGGCCAGGGTGCGGCCACGCCCGAGGCGGGCGTCCACGTCACCGGGGTTCTTCTCCAGCAGCGCGCCATAGAGCCGGATGGCCTCGGCACGATCACCGGAAACGGCAATCCTGCGTGCCTGGTCCAGCGGGGTGAGCAGTCCGCCGTCAGGTGGCGCGGCGGGCTGGTCGACAGCCGACCGCTCCTGCGCGGCGACCGCCAGGGGGGCGGCAAGCGCCACCAGGATGAACAAGGCGACGGGCTTCATCGTCAGGCCGCTCCGGCGGCGGGTCAGGGACAGGCGGCTCACTTGCCCAGCCCCGGTTGCGTGCCCGCCACGAGGGCCGCGGCGGTCACCGCTGCCATCGCCGGATCGGGTCTGTCGGGGTGGTCGTCGTGCTTCCAGGAGGCATGCCGGCGCATCTCGCCCCAGTGGTGTACGCGCCGGATTCCCAGCGCCCAGCGCACCATGGCGATCACCCGCCACAGCGAGTTCAGCTGCCGGTAGCCGAAGTTCTCCAGCACCGCCGCCAGGAAAAGGCGCAACTGCTGCCGTGCCCGCGGATAGCGATGGAACGACAGCTCCTCCAGGAACAACGCGTTGGTCGACAGCAGCACGCCCAGCCCCATCGCGGCGAACAGGAAGGCCAGGAAAGCCTGGAGCGACAGCAGTCCGGCCAGCCACATCAGGATCATCGCGGCATAGCCCAGCACTTCCACCAACGGCCCGATGCATTCGAACAACAGCATGAACGGGTAGGCGACCCAGCCCACCACCCCGCCCTTGCGGCTGAACATCAGCCGCCAGTTGCTGGCCAGGCTTTCCGCGAGGCCCTGTTGCCAGCGCATGCGCTGGTTGCGCAGCGAGCGCAGGTCCTCGGGTGCCTCGGTCCAGCAGATCGGGTCGGGCACGAAGGTGATCCGGTACGGGCGGCCTTCCTTGCGCAGCACGCGGTGGAGGCGCACGACCAGCTCCATGTCCTCGCCGAGCGCATCGCGCTTGTAGCCGCCGACCGCGATCACCCGCTCCTTGTGGAACAGGCCGAAGGCTCCGGAAATGATCAGCAGCGCATTGAGCGGCGACCAGCCCAGCCGCCCGAACAGGAAGGCGCGCAGGTACTCGACCAGCTGCACCATCGGCAGGAACCCGCGCGGCAGTTCCACCTCGCCCAGGAAGCCGCCCTTCACCGTGCAGCCATTCACCACCCGGATGACGCCGCCGGAGGCCACCGTGGTGGCGTCCTCCAGGAACGGCTGCACCACGCGCGCCAGGCTGTCGTGCTGCAGGATGCAGTCGGCATCGACCACGCAGAACAACGGGTAGCGGGCGCAGTTGATCCCGGCGTTGAGCGCATCCGCCTTGCCACCATTGATCTTGTCCACCATGCGGATGCAAGGGTGGGTGGTCGAGGCATAGAGGCCGTTCACCGCCTCGGTCTCGATGCGCCGGCGGTAGGCCTCCGGGAACGGGACGAGCGAAAAGGCGTTGATCAGTGCATCGAGGGTGCCGTCGGTGGAGCCGTCGTTGACCACGACGATCTCCAGCCCCGGATAGTCCAGCTTGAGCAGCGAGGAGACCGTGGCGACGATCGACTTCTCCTCGTTGTAGGCGGGTACGAGGATGCTGACCGGCGGCTGGTAGGCGTCGAAGGCCTCGGGCAGTAAGCGCGAATGGTGGTCGCGCATGTAGCGGTGGATGCTGAACGCGGACACATGGTTCAGCGCCAGGTAGACCAGGTTGAGCACCACGAAGTAGCCGAAGAAGAGCCACTGGACCCAGACCAGGACGGTGACCAGGCCCTGCGGCAATGTCAGGTCGAAGTTCATGCCGGCATCCCCAGCTTCTGCTCGGCCATTACCTGGCCGAGGATGTCGATCGCAAAGCGGTCGGCAAGGCACTTGCCGATCTCGTCGAGACGGCGCCGGCTCTGGGCCGGCATCCGGGTCAGCGCCTGGGCAGCGCGGTAGCGCACCCACCACTGCTCATCGGACAGCAGCCCGATGAGCCCGGCCTCGTCCCCCGGCCCACCGAGGCGCCCGACCGCCGAGGCGGCGTGCATGCGCACATGCCAGCGCTCGTGGGCCAACAGCGGCCGTACCAGGTCCAGGTCGTCCGGGTTGCTCATCACCTGCAGGCAGGTCGAGAACAGGTGGTCGTCGGCATCGGAGGCGAGGATGCTGCGGATCACCGGGGACGCATCCTGCGGACTGACGCCGGCCAGGAAGCGCACCAGCCGTGGCGCCAGCGCGGCGTTGGCGCGCAGCGTGGCGTGGGTCAG
Organism: Lysobacter sp.; assembly: GCA_035759805.1. Lineage (GTDB taxonomy): Bacteria > Pseudomonadota > Gammaproteobacteria > Xanthomonadales > Xanthomonadaceae > Novilysobacter. The sequence goes on from DASTUE010000157.1 coordinate 13,597, forward strand.
CGCGCGGGCCACGCCGGGGTCGTGCACGTCCCCCAGGATCGCCGCGACCTGGCCCTGGGACCAGTCCTCGCGCCTGAGGATCTGGGGCACGAACAGGGCCACTGCGCGCGCCGGGTCCAGGCGCATCATCGAGGCCGCCGCGCACAGCGACAGGATCGGGCTGCGGTCATCCAGGAACGAGGCGAGCGTGTCGAAATTCGAGGACTCGCCCAGGTAGCCCAGCCCGGTGATCGCGGCGATCTTGCCGTTGAAGTCGGGGCGCTGCAGCAGTGCGAAGAGCTCGCGCTCCAGCCCCAGCTCCCGCCCGCAGTGGCGAAGGTGCGCCAGCCGTGCGTCCGGCCGCCGGGCCTGGTCGACCCAGGCGGAGACGAGCCCCTCCACCTCCCCGCGCGGCAACGCCGGCAGGCGATCGGGCGCGCCGCCGGACAGCAGACCGCTCCAGCGTGCGTAGGCGCGCCGGTAGACGCGCTCGCGGCGCGTCACCACCTGCCGCATCACGATGATCAATCCCAGCATGAACAGCGTGACCACGACCACGGTCACGCCAAGCCAGAGTGCGAATACGACCATCGGGTCAGTGGCGGCGGGGATGTTCACAGCGCCTCCGCGACCGTCTCGCCATCGGCATCCAGCTGGGCGAGCACCGCACGCGTTTCCGGATTGTCCGGATTGGCCGCCAGCGCCTGCTGGAACAGTGCCCTCGCCTGCTCCCGGTCGCCCTGACGCATCCGCGCGTATCCCATTCCCTCGATGGCCGCGATGTCGTCGCTGGTCCGCGCCAGGACCGTGGCGAAGTGGGCTTCGGCCCCGGCCAGCTCGCCCTCGCGCAGCGCGCAGTAACCCAGGCCGGTGGCAGCGTCGTTGTCGTCCGGGACCTGGGCAAGCAACTGCCCGAAGCGCGCTCGCGCCTCCAGGACCTGTCCCATCCGGAAGTGCGACCAGGCCGCCATCCGCAACGCCTGCACGCTGGGTGCCTGCATGCCGGCGACCTCGCGGACGACATCCTCGCTGCGGCGTTCCTTGTACGCCCGGCGCGCGCGCCCATGCGCGTCGACGTCCTCCAGCGAGCCCTCCACGCCGGCGTAGTTGGCCGACGTGGCCAGGGTGTCGAGGTACTTCTGGACGTTCTTCGCCCGGTTGATGCCCAGGTAGCAGTGGATGTACGCGGTGCCGCGGGCGGACAGCGCCGCCTCCGCCGCCGCCCGCGAGTTGGCGTGGTAGTCGTCGCCGAACTTCTGCCCGAGGATGCTGCCCATCGGGAAGTTCTGGATGTCCATCCCGAAACGCGCCGCCCGCTCGCGCTCCTGGGCCAGCAGCACCTTCTCGTACGGAACGGCGGGATTGAGCAGGCTGACGATGGTCGTCACGCCACGCTCCTTGAGTACCTGGAAGTCGTCCTCGGTCGGGTACGGCCCGAAGATGACGTCGTTGCGCACCTCCGAGACGGTCGCCCGCCATGGTTGCACCCAGATGCTTGCCGGATGCAGCAGCACCCAGACCCCGAAAACGAAAAGGGCCAGTCCCAGGACGGCGACGAGCGCAACCCGGGCACGCGTGATCTTGATCATTCCCCATTCCCCCGGCAGGCATCCGCGCCCGCCCCATATGACGCCAGTCACGCATATATCGTGCCAACTGTCACAGTTCTGACATGGAGAGGGGGAAGAAAGGATCCAGGATCACTGGAAACGTCCTGACTGCCCGCGTCAGGTACCGGCGCAGGCAGTCAGGAAAGCGCACGTCTGGACGCTCAGGCCGCCCCATCCAGGCGTCGCCGCAACTGATCCAGCCGCAGATCCCCCGCCGCACCCGGCGACACCCGCGCTGCGAGGCTGGCGTCGGGATCGCCCTGCTCCCAGCGGGCCGGATCGGCCGCCTGCCGGTAAGCATCGCGGAACGGCACGCCATCGCGCGCCAGGTCGACGGCCAGGTCGGTCGCATACATCGAGGAATCCAGCGCGGCGCGCATGGCGTCGGGCTTCCACTCCAGGTTGCGCAACAGGTCGGGCAGCAGTTCCAGCGCGCCCAGTCCGCGGCCGAAGGCGTGGAAGATCGCGCCCTTGGTGAACTGCAGGTCGCGGTGGTAGCCGGACGGCAGCGACAGCAACTGCTCGACCTCGGTGCGGCCGGCGGCGACGCTGGCGTAGCTGGCGCGCATCAGCTCGATGACGTCGGGATTGCGCTTGTTCGGCATGATCGAACTGCCGGTGGTGTACTGCGCCGGCAGCGCGACGAAGCCGAACTCGGCGCTGGTGAACAGGCTCAGGTCCCAGGCCAGCCGGCGCAGGTCGAGCATCGCGCTGGACAGCGCCTCGATCGCGGCCATCTCGAACTTGCCGCGCGACAGCTGGGCGTAGGTCGCCGACACCTGCATGCGGCCGAAGCCGAGCGCCGCGGTGGTATGCCCGCGCGCCAGCGGCAGGTTGACGCCGTAGCCGGCGGCACTGCCCAGCGGATTGGCATCGACCCAGGCCAGGGTGTCGCGGGCGCGGACGGCGTTGTCGATGAAGCCCTCCGCCCACGCCGACCACCACATGCCGGCCGAGGACACCACCGCACGCTGCAGGTGGGTGTAGCCGGGCAGTGGCAGGTTCGCCTCGACCTCGGCGCGGGCCAGCGCGACCCCGGCGCTCTCGCGGCACAGCGCTATCAGTCGGCTCAGCCGATCCTTCAGCCACAGGCGGGTCGCCACCAGCACCTGGTCGTTGCGGCTGCGGCCGGTGTGGATCCTGCGGCCGGTATCGCCCAGACGCGCGATCAGACGGGCTTCAATCGCCGAATGGCCGTCTTCGAAGGTCCCGTCGAGCACGAAGCTGCCGGCACTGAAGTCGGCTGCCAGCGCGGTCAATTCGCGCTCGATGCCGGCCAGTTCGTCGGCGCCCAGGATGCCGATGAGCTCCAGCCCTTGCGCATGCGCGCGGCTGGCCTGGATGTCGAACAGGAAGAACTCGCGATCCAGGATTACGTCGTCGCCGGCGCAGAAATGCTGGATGCGCTCATCCACCTGCACGCCGGGTTTCTGCCAGAGGAGTCGGGTCATCGTGGGGTTCCTGTGGATGCAGTGGCTGGGTAGCGGTTGTAGGAGCGACGTGAGTCGCGAAACTGCGAATATTGGCGGCTATGTCCAGGTCGCGACTGACGTCGCTCCTACGGTGGAGATTGGTGCCGGTTGGTATTTTTGTCCCACCGGACTTCCTTCGGTCGTAGGAGCGGCTTCAGCCGCGAGGCTGCGGATGGCTGGCGGCTCGTTCGCGAGATTACGGATGGTGGTGACGATGTACAGGTCGCGGCTGAAGCCGCTCCTACGGTGGGGATTGGTGTGGGACTGTTGCTTTTGTAGGAGCGACGTCAGTCGCGATGGGGATACCGGCCAGCTCTTCCAGGCCAAACGCCCGGTTGAGGTTCTGCATGGCCTGGGTCGCGGCGCCCTTGAGCAGGTTGTCCTCGGTGGCGACCACCACCAGCCGGCGGCCGTCGTCGGACAGGGTGAATCCGCCGAGGTCCACATGGTGTTCGCCGGCGATCGCGCTGACCCACGGGGCGTCGTCGTGCACGCGCACCAGCAGCTCATCGGCGTAGCTGGCGCGATACCGCGCCCGCACTTCCTCGGGCGTGAAAGCTCGTTGCAGATGCAGGTTCGCGGTGATCGTGATGCCGCGGAAATGCGGGGCGACGTGCGGCATGAACTCCACCGGATGGCCGAGCCGGTGGCTTACCTCGCGCTCGTGGATATGTCCGGCAAGGGCGTAGGGCATCAGGTTGTCGCGCAGCTTGTCGGGGTCGTTGCGATCCGATGGCGTGGTGCCCGCGCCGGAGTATCCGGAGACGCCAAAACACTGGGCCGGGCCGTCAAGCACGTCCAACATCGGTGCCAGCGCCAACTGCATCGCGGTGGCGTAGCAGCCGGGATTGCTGATCCGGCGCTGGCCGGCGTATTCCTGCCGGGTGAGCTCTGGCAAACCGTAATACCAGCGGTCGTCGAAACGGTAGTCCGCCGACAGGTCGATGATGACCGGGTCGAGGCCGGCCGCATCGAAGGCCTCCACGTACCCCGCCGCCCTGCCGTTGGGCATCGCCAGCACCACCGCATCGACGCCGAGGCCGGGCAGCCGTTCGGGGCTGGGTGCGCTGTAGCGCAGCTCCCCGATGTAGGCATCGCTGTGGGCCGCGACGCGCTCGCCGTCGAGTTCGCGCGAGGACACGAACGCCAGTGTGAAGCGCGGATGGTCGCTCACCAGCTTGATCAGCTCGGTGCCGGTATGTCCCCGCGCGCCGACCAGACCGACCGTGATTGGTGCTTCGCCCACGCCATCGCTGTTCATGCCGATGCCTCCGGATCAAGCAGGGTGGGCGCGCGCCCGGCGCAGTGGGCGACGCAACGCGCGATCTCGTCGAATCCGTCCAGTCCGAACCAGAACACCTTCCACTTCTCCTGTTTGCAATGACCGTCGGACTCCGCGTAG
>DASTUE010000158.1:0-33661 GCA_035759805.1 Lysobacter sp.
ACCACTTCGCCCTGCCCGACGACGACCTCGCCACCGCGCAGGACCGCGGCGGCCTGCACCGCAACTTCATGGGCTACACCACCCACTCCGACACCGACCTGATCGGCCTGGGCGTCAGTGCGATCAGCCACATCGGCGACAGTTTCAGCCAGAATCCGCGCGACCTGCCGAGTTGGCAGATCGCGCTGGACGAAGGCCGGCTGCCGGTGTTCCGCGGCATGCGCCTGAACGAGGACGACCAGTTGCGCGCCGACGTGATCCAGCGCCTGATGTGCCAGGGCGAGATCCCGATCGACGCGCTGGAACGGCGCTACCTGATCGACTTCCACGACTATTTCGCCGATGCGATCGAACAGCTGCAGCCGCTGGTGGCCGACGGCCTGGTGAAAGTGGAGCCCGGACGCATCCTGGCCACCTCGCGCGGCCGGCTTTTGCTGCGTAACATAGCGATGTGCTTCGACCATTACCTGACCCGGCCCACCGCCTCGCCCCGCTTCTCCCGCGCCATCTGAGCGCGGCAGGGTGGTGCGTGTGAGCCCGACCGCATTCCCACGGCAGGACGCGACCACGCTGGCGGACGACGGCGACGAGCTGACGTTCTGCTCGACCTGCGCGTTCTCCCAGGCCTGCCTGGCCGAGGGCATGGACAAGCGGTCGCTGATGGACCTGCACGTGCTGGTCGAACACGTCGGCCCGTACCACGCCGGCGAACACATCTTCCGTGAGGGCGACCCGTTCGAGGCGATCGCCGCGGTACGCGCGGGCACGGTCAAGACCTACATGATCGACCGCGACGGCCGCGAACACGTGCTGGGCTTCCACCTGCCCGGCGAGGTCATCGGCCTGGACGCGATCGACGGCGAGACCTACCCGTGCAACGCCGTCGCGCTGGACACGGCGATGCTGTGCCGGTTCTCGTTCCCGAAGATCGCGGTGCTGGCGACCAGGCTGCCCGGCCTGCAACGGCACCTGTTCCGGCTGCTGAGCCGCGACATCGGCCGCGCGGCGCTGCTGGCCGGCGACTGGTCGGCCGACCAGCGCATGGCGGCGTTCCTGATCGGCCTGTCGCGGCGACTGGCCGCGCGCGGGTTTTCCGCCCACCGTTTCCAGCTGACGATGGCGCGCACCGACATCGCCAACTACCTGCGCCTGGCACCGGAAACGGTGAGCCGGGTGCTGCGCCGGTTCCAGAAGGACGGCCTGCTGCTGGTCGACCGGCGCGAACTGGAACTACTCGATCGCGACCAGCTGGCCGCGCTCGCCGACCCCATCCTGCACCGCTGATCCTGCACCGCTGATTTCCGGCAGCGGTTCCGCGACGCCGACCCTGCGGCGCTGACCATCACTGACGACCCATCGAGGCCGGCCCCGGCATCCGGCGCGGTGGCGCTCCCGGCACGGGATGCCGTGCACCTGCCCGCATCCGGCGACAAAACCCCTCCCTGGACCGACCACCGCGTCACCGGATGCGGCCTCGCCGTGCACGGGCACATTCGGCGAACCGGCCCGCGCACAGGTATAACCGACCTGCGCCGAGGGAATGACGGCCGCGGGCTTGATTCAAATCAACGTGCCCAAGCCGACAACTGGTGAAGATGGCGCCCATCTGTCCGGGAGAGCAATCGCTATGGAACCAAAAAGTGTGCAAATCACCAGGCGGCTATGGCTGGGCCTGGGGGCCCTGCTGATCGTCAGCTTCGGCATCATGTTGTGGATCGGAAAGGACATCTACCAGACCGCGCCGCCGATGCCGGAGCAGGTCGTGACCGAAAGCGGGCAGGTGGTCTACACCCGCGATGACATCCAGGCCGGCCGTGTCGTGTGGCAAAGCATCGGCGGGCAGCAGAACGGTTCGATCTGGGGCCACGGTGCGCTGATCGCCCCGGACTGGTCGGCCGAATGGCTGCACAAGGAGGTGGTGGCATGGCTGGATCTGCGCGCACGCGCGGAATTCGGCATGCCGTACGAATCGCTCAACCACAGTGAGCAGGCGAAGCTGCAGGCCGAGATCCAGCCGGAAATCCGCCTCAACACCTGGGACCCCGAAACCGGCGCGATCGTCGTCTCCGACGAACGCGCGCAGGCGATTTCGCAGGTGGCCGCGCACTACATGAGCGTGTTCTCCAACGACCCGGCCACCGCCGAGTTGCGCGAGGCCTACGCGCTGCGCGAAAACCCGGTGCCCGACGAAGAGCACCGCCGCCTGATGACCGGGTTCTTCTTCTGGGCGTCGTGGGCGACGGTGACCAACCGCCCGGGCGACGTGAAGTCGTACACCAACAACTTCCCGCATGAGCCGCTGGTCGGCAACAAGCCGACCGCCAGCAGCTTCATGTGGTCGATGTTCTCGATCCTGTTCATGATCGCCGGCATCGGTCTGCTGGCCTGGCATTACGCGGTCTACCACGGCAAGGAAAAGCCGCTGACGCCGCCCGTGCAGGACCCGGCGCGGGCCATCGTGGTGACACCGTCGATGCGCGCCACCGCGAAGTATTTCTGGCTCGTGATGGGATTGTTCCTGGTGCAGATCCTGATGGGCGCAACCACCGCGCACTACCAGATCGAGGGCCAGGAGGCCTACGGTTTCGCGCTGGCCGACTACCTGCCGTATGCGGTGACCCGCAGCTGGCACACGCAGCTCGCAATTCTGTGGATCGCCACCGCGTGGCTGGCCACCGGCCTGTACCTCGGCCCGGCGATCTCGGGGCATGAACCCAGGTACCAGAAGTTCGGGGTCAACTTCCTGTTCATCAGCCTGATCCTGATCGTGGTCGGCTCGTTCGCCGGCCAGTGGTTCGCGGTGATGCAGAAGCTGGGCCTGGCGAACAACTTCTGGTTCGGCCACCAGGGCTGGGAATACGTCGACATCGGCCGCTTCTGGCAGATCTACCTGTTCATCGGCCTGATGCTGTGGCTGACGCTGGTGGGCCGGGCACTGTGGCCGGCGATGCGGCGCAAGGACCAGACCTCCTCGATCGCGGGCCTGCTGTTCCTGTCCACCGTCGCCATCGGCCTGCTGTACGCGGCCGGCCTGATGTGGAAGGAAGACACCCACATCTCGATCGTCACCTACTGGCGCTTCTGGATCGTGCACCTGTGGGTGGAAGGCTTCTTCGAGGTGTTCGCGGTCGCGGTGATCAGCTTCATCTTCGTCAAGCTGGGGCTGGTGCGTGGCCGCTCGGCAACGATCAACGTGCTGTTCGCGACCATCGTGTTCATGGCCGGCGGCGTGCTGGGCATGTTCCACCACCTGTACTTCGCGGGCGTCACCACCGGGGTCATCGCACTGGGCGCGAGCATCTCGGCGCTGGAAGTGGTGCCGCTGGCGCTGATCGGGCTGGAGGCCCATGAAACCTGGAAGAGCAGCCGCGCCACGCCATGGATGGAGCGCTACAAGTGGCCGATCATGTTCTTCCTCGCGGTCAGCTTCTGGAACCTCATCGGTGCCGGCCTGCTGGGCTTCCTGATCAACACCCCGCTGGCGCTGTTCTACATGCAGGGCACCAACCTGACCGCCGCCCACGGGCATACCGCGCTGTTCGGCGTGTACGGCATGCTCGGCATCGGCCTGATGCTGTATTGCCTGCGCGGCCTGATGCCCGACAAGGTCTGGAAGGAAGGCCTGATCCGCGGCGGGTTCTGGGCACTGAACATCGGCCTGTCGCTGATGACCATCCTGACCCTGCTGCCGATGGGCGTGCTGCAACTGGAAGCCAACCTGGAGCGCGGCTACTGGTATGCACGCTCGGCGGAGTTCATGAACCGTCCGATCATCGACCTGCTGGTGTGGCTGCGGGTACCGGGCGACACCGTGTTCGCGGTGGGTGCGTTCCTGATCGCACTGTTCGTGATGTCGCTGTGGCTGGGCCCGCGCCCGGTCAACCAGCCCGTCACGGCAAGGCTGAAGACGGAACCCGGCCGCTGATCCATCGCGGCAACTCCATCGCGGCAACGGGTAACCCAAAGGGGCGACTTCGGTCGCCCCTTTTTATGGGTTCATCTCTCCCGACTCCGGGGAAGTCGGGAAGACGGGCCGGGGCGCGACCTGCAGCCGGGCCTGCGCTTCTGGAACCACTGCGAAGTTGGAACGACGGGTGCGAATGCCCTTGGGTGTGAAATAAAGGAGGAGGCACCGGCTTCATCGGTGCCGGGGGACATTCGCACACAAGGGCATTCGCGCCCGGCACCCTGCCCTCTCTGAACCCCCGCCACGCTGCAACGACAGGTGCGAATGCCTTTGGGTGTGAAATAAAGGAGGAGGCACCGGCTTCATCGATGCCGGAGGACATTCACACCCAAGGGCATTCGCTCCCGGCACCCCGGCCACCCCGCAGATGTCGCGCTTTCCCTTGGATGGGAGAAGAACCTTTTCATGTTGTGTCGGAACGGCTTCAGCCGCGAACTGCATCGCTACCTGTCGAACCGCCACTCGCCGCGGCCAGCCATCTGACCCAGATCAATGCCCGTCCACAGGGATTCGCCCAGACTGCGGCCATGACTACCCGAACCGACTCCCATTCCGGCTCGCCGCTGTCGCCCGGTCTGCTCGCCGTCGCGCCGCACCGGCTGATGTTCTTCATCGGCGCGACCAATCTGTTGCTGGCAATGGCGTGGTGGGCGGCGTGGCTGCTGGCGGCGCGCTGGCCGGGTTGGGCGATGCCGCAGTCGCAGCCGTACGCGGGCTGGGTGCATGCGTTCGTGATGCAGTACCAGGTGCTGCCGAGTTTCTTCTTCGGCTTCCTGCTGACCACCTTCCCGAAATGGCTCGGCCTGCCGGAGATCGACCGCTGGCGCTATGTGCCGGTCGGGCTGGGCATCTTCGGTGGCCAGATCGCGACCCTGCTTGGCGCGTTGGGCTGGGAGGCCGGCATCGTCGTGGGCCTGTGGATGACCGCCGCCGGCTGGCTGGCCGGGTTGCTGACCCTCGGGCCGCTGCTGTGGCGCGAGCCCGGCACCACCTGGCATGCGCGCTCGTGCTTCGCGGCGCTGGTGCTGGGCTTCATCGGCGTGCTGGCGTGGGGCGCGTTCGTGCTGGGCGCCTCGCCGATGTGGGTGTTCGCCAGCATCAAGATCGGCAGCTTCGGGCTGCTGCTGCCGGTGTACCTGACCGTCGCCCACCGGATGTTCCCGTTCTTCGCCAGCCGGGTCGTGCCGGGCTACCAGCCGTGGCGACCGATGTGGCTGCTCGCCGTGTTCTGGCCACTGGGCCTGGTGCATCTGGTGCTGGAACTGTTCCACCTCTACAGCTGGCTGTGGCTGGTCGATCTGCCCTTGCTGGCGCTGACCGCGACGATGCTGTGGCGCTGGTGGCCGCGCGGCGACAAGCCCGGACTGCTGTCGGTGCTGTTCATCGGCATGGCGTGGCTGCCGCTGGCGTTCGCGCTGTATTCGGCGCAGAGCGTCAGCTACGCGATGACCGGCATCTACTGGCTCGGCCGCGGTCCGGCGCACGCGCTGTTCATCGGCTTCTTCGGCAGCGTGCTGGTGGCGATGGTGACCCGGGTCACCATGGGCCACGCCGGCCGCGCACTGGTGATGCCGGGCGTGGCGTGGTTCGCGTTCATCGCGATCCAGGTCGTCGCGGCGATGCGGGTGGCGGCCGAGGCCCTGCCCGACGCGGGCGCCTGGCAGGCGCTGGCGGCGGTGGGCTGGCTGGTCGCGTTCGCGCCGTGGGTGGCGCGGATCGGTCGCATCTATCTGGTGCCGCGCGCCGACGGAAAGCCGGGTTGACCCCCGACAAAACGACGCGACGATCGGCAACGATGTATTTGAGGACGCTTCAATGATCGAGTTCTACCCGCAGATCAAGCAGGTCCACATCGGCTTTGCGCTGGCCAGCGGCGCGATCTTCGCGCTGCGCGGCGCCGGGGTGCTGGCCGGGATGCGCTGGCCACACTGGCTGGCGGTGCGCTGGACCAGCTACACCATCGACACCGCCCTGCTGACCGCCGCGCTGATGCTGCTGACGATCCTGCCGGGGGCGATGTTCGCCAATGGCTGGCTGACCGCGAAGCTCCTGCTGCTGGTGGTGTACATCGTGCTGGGCGTGTTCGCGATCAAGCGCGGGCGCACCCGGCTGGCCAAGGCCGGGTTCTATGTCGCCGCGCTGCTGACGTTCGCGATGGTGTATTCGATTGCCCGCGCACACAGTCCCTGGGGGTTCCTGCATGGTCTGGTCGGCTGACATCGTGGCGTTGGATCGCCCATTGGTTGGCGGCCTGCCGACGGACGTGCCGGCGACGACCGCAGCCGATCCCGACCGGCCGCTGCTGGACGCGTTGTTCCTAGGCCCCTACGGCGAGAACGACGGCCTGCTGGAAAAGCTCGTGGTCGAGTTCCTGCGCGACCACGTGTACTGGCGACGCAACTTCCATCCCGAGGACCCGCCGGCGATCCCGACCCACGCCGCGCAGCACCCGGAGTACCAGGCGTTCGAGGCGCGCCTGCGGCGCGAGCTGCACCAGCTGTCGGCGTCGCTGAAACGCTCGGTGCCGTTCCACAGCCCGCGCTACATCGGCCACATGGCCTCCGACCTGCTGCTGCCCGGGCTGGCCGCGCAGATCCTGACGCTGCCGTACAACCCGAACAACGTCAGCGAGGACGCCGCGCCGGTCACCATCGACCTGGAGGTCAAGGTCGGCCTGCAACTGGCGCGCATGCTGGGTTATCCGGACGACATCACACGCGCGGATTGCGCGTTCGGCCACCTCACCTCCGGCGGCACCGTCGCCAACTACCAGGCGCTGCGGCTGGCGCTCGCGTTGAAGGCATTCCCGGTCGCCCTGCTGGCCGCCGGCGTGCCGGATCTGACGTTGCCGGCCGACGACTGGGACGCCTTCAACCTCGGCCCGGCCGCAGGTATCGAACTGCTCAAGCACTGGCAGGCCTGGCTGGCCGCACAGCCCGCCGGCGAGCGCCGCCACTGGCGCGATGCAGTGCAGGCGCAGCGGCTGGAGCACCTCGGACTGGTCGAGTTCTTCCATCGCCACCGCGACCTGCGCGTGCCGGTGGTGCTGGCCCCGATCACCACGCACTACTCGTGGAGCAAGGGCCTGAAGCTGCTCGGCCTGGGTCGCGAGCAGCTGCAACTGCTGCCCGAGCGCGGCATGCGGCTCGACGCGGACGCGCTGGAAGACGCACTGCAGCGCTGCGGGCGCGAACGCCAACCGGTGCTGATGGCCGTCGCCGTGCTCGGCACCACCGAATACGGCACGGTCGATCCGGTCGACGCCGTGGTCGACGCGCGCGACCGGGCGCAGGCCCGCGGGCTGGGTTTCAGCGTGCATGTCGATGCCGCCTGGGGCGGCTATCTGGCGACCCTGTTCCGCAACCCCGACGGCAGCCTGCGCAGCCGGGCCGAAGTGGGGGCCGGCTTTGCCCACTTCCCGCAACCGGAAGTGCATGCCGCGTTCGCCGCGCTGGGCCGGACCGACTCGGTCACCGTCGATCCGCACAAGCTGGGCTACCTGCCCTACGGCGCCGGAGCGTTCATCTGCCGCGATCACCGCGCGACCGCGCTGCTGGCCGAGGCGGCCGACTACGTCTTCCACGACACCCGCGCCACCGATTACATGAGCCGCTACCGCCGGCTCGGCCAGTTCGTGCCGGAAGGCTCCAAGTCCGGTGCCGCGGCCGCGGCGGTGTACGTCACCCACAAGGTGCTGCCGCTGGACCACATCCACTTCGGCCGCCTGCCGCGGCAGACCGTGCTGGCCGCGGAGGCATTCCATGCGCGCACCCGGCGGCTGGCCGACGAGCTGGACGGTATCGCCCACGTGCTGGTGCCGTTCGCACCCGACAGCAACCTGGTCTGCGTGGCGATCAATCCGGCCGGCAACCGCGACATCGCCCGCGCCAACGCCTTCGTGCGCACGCTGCACGACGAGCTGCGCTGCGATCCGGGCCAGCCCCTCCAGCTCAAGCAGTTCTTCGGCTCGATGACCACCCTGCAGCCCGAGGCACTCGGCATGACCGAGATGCACCGCATCCTGTCGGCGCTGCAGATCGATCCGGCCTCGCTTGGCGATGGCGACCACGAGTCGGCCGACAACGACCGGCTGGTCATCCTGCGCCACACCCTGATGAACCCGTACCTGATCGACCACGAGAACGGCATCAGCTACATCGACCTGTACCTGGAGCATCTGGGCCGGCGCATCCGCGCATTGCTGGCGGGGATGCCGGCATGAGTGCGGACTCCCGGTGCCCGTCCCCGCTGTGCGACGCCACAGCCGGTACGCCCCGCCCGCATTGCGACACCGCCACCCTGCGCGCGTGGACCAGCCAGGCGCTGGCGCGGCTGCGGCAGGAAGCCGCGCGCTCGGCCGACACCCACCTGCTGCGGCTGGAATTCCCCGGCTTTCCCGGGATCGAGTTCTACTTCAAGGACGAGGCCGCGCACCCGACCGGCAGCCTGAAGCACCGCCTCGCCCGCTCGCTGTACCTGTACGCGCTGTGCAACGGTCGCCTGCATCCCGGGCAGCCGGTGGTGGATGCGTCCTCGGGCAGCACCGCGATCTCCGAGGCCTGGTTCGCGCGACTGCTCGGCCTGCCTTTCACCGCCGTGATGCCGGCCGCCACCGCGCCGCGCAAGATCGCCGACGTGCAGGCGCTGGGCGGCCAGTGCGATCTGGTCGACGACCCGTCGCAGGTCTACGAACGCGCCGCCTGGCACGCTGCCAACGGCGCCTGCCATCTCGACCAGTTCGGCCTCGCCGAGCGCGCGACCGACTGGCGCGGCAACAACAACATCGCCGAGTCGATCATCGGCCAGCTGGCGCAGGAACCGCACCCCGAACCGGCCTGGATCGTCTGCGGCGCCGGTACCGGCGGCACCTCGGCAACGATCGGCCGCTACCTGCGCTACCGCGCCCTGCCGACCCGCCTGTGCGTGGCCGAACCGGCCGGCAGCGCGTTCGTGCATGGCTGGCGTAGCCGCGACCGCACGGTCACCGGCAGCCAGCCGACCGTCATCGAAGGCATCGGCCGGCCGCGGGTGGAACCGGGTTTCCTGTTCGAAGTCGTCGATGACGTGGTCGAAGTGCCCGACACCGCCTCGATCGCCGCGATGACCCTGCTGGAAGAGCAGATCGGCCGGCGCTACGGCGGCTCCTCGGGCACCAACCTGGTCGCCTGCCTGCTACTGGCGACCCGGATGCGCGCCGCCGGCAAACACGGCAGCATCGTCAGCCTGCTGTGCGACCCCGGCGAGCGCTACGACCAGACCCTGTACTGCCCCGACTGGCTGGCCCGCAACGGGCTGGACCCGAGCGCCGCGGAAGCCGCATTGCGCGCGACCCTGACCACCGGCGACTGGCACCCGGTGGCCTGAAGCGGGTCGCGCTTCCCACAGCCAGCGCCATAACGCGCGGCTTCGTCATCGGCTGTACATCGCAAGTGATCGCTCACGGCTCGGGTTGCGATGTACAGGTCGCGGCTGAAGCCGCTCCTACGGGGGCCGGCGGCGCCGATTGTTTTTTGTCCGACTGGACTTCCTGCGATAGTAGGAGCGGCTTCAGCCGCGAACGCGCAGGACCTCGAGTGCGACGGGGTCCCGGCTGCTGGATGGGAGCCGGCGCGAACGTAGTGGCGGTCGTCGATAGGGCGCACCAACACCCACTTGACCCGCATCAGGGCGCAACGCTGACGCAGCGACGAGGCTGTCGCCACCTCCACTTGCGGTGCCCCCATGGCCGACCACGACCTGCGCTCTTTCCTGTCCCGGCTGGAACGCTCCGGCCAGCTGCAGCGGGTGACCGCGCCGGTCGATCCGGAGCTGGAATCCACCTCGCTGTGCCTGCGCGCCCTGCGCGAAGGCGGACCGGCGCTGCTGATGGAAAATCCGGTCGGCAGCCCGCACGCCCTGCTCGGCAACCTGTTCGGCCACCGCGACCGGATCGAGGCGGCGCTGGCCGGTCGGCCATTGGCAAGCCTGCGTGAGCTGGGTGAACTGCTGGCCGCGATCAAGGAGCCGCGCTGGCCCTCGAACCTGAAACAGGCCCTGTCGAGCTGGCCCGAACTGGCGCAGCTGGCCCACGTCGCGCCGCAGCGTGTGCGCGAGGCGGCGTTCGAGCACGAGACCCTGCAGGGCGACGACATCGACCTGTCTCGCCTGCCGATCCAGCGCTGCTGGCCCGAAGATGCCGCGCGCCTGATCACGCTCGGCCTGGTGATCACCCGCGGCACCCGCAAGCCGCGCCAGAACGTGGCGATCTACCGCATGCAGGTGATCGGCCCGAACCGGGTGATCATGCGCTGGCTGCCGCACCGCGGCGGCGCGCTGGACTACGCCGACTGGAAGGCGACGCATCCCGACAAACCGTTCCCGGTGCTGGTCGCGATCGGCGCCGATCCGGCGACCACGCTGGCGGCGGTCGCGCCGGTGCCGGACACCTTGTCGGAATACGAATTCGCCGGCCTGCTGCGCGGCCAGCGCACCCGCATCTGGCACAGCGAACGCACCGGGCTGGATGCGCCGGCCGGCGCGGAGATGCTAATCGAAGGCGTGATCCACCCCGGCGACACCGCGCTGGAAGGCCCGTTCGGCGACCACACCGGCTACTACAACGCGCAGGACCACTTCCCGGTGCTGACCATCGAGCGCCTGCACCTACGCTGCGACGCGATCTACCACGGCAGCTACATGGGCCGCGCGCCGCATGACGAACCTTCGGTATTGGCGCTGGCGCTGAACGACATCTTCGTGCCGATCCTGCGCAAGGTGTTCCCGGAGATCGTCGACTTTTTCCTGCCACCGGAGGCCTGCTCCTACCGCATCGCGGTGGTCAGCATCCGCAAGCAGTACGCCGGCCACGCGCGCCGGATCATGATGGGCGTGTGGTCGTACCTGCGGCAGTTCACCTACACCAAGTTCGTGATCATCACCGACGAGGACATCGACGTGCGCGACTGGTCGCAGGTGATCTGGGCGGTCTCCACCCGGGTCGATCCGGCACGTGATTCGATGCTGGTGGAGAACACCCCGATCGACTACCTCGATTTCGCCACCCCGGTCGCCGGCATCGGTTCCAAGCTCGGCATCGACGCGACCAACAAGTGGCCGGGCGAGACCAGCCGCACCTGGAGCCGGACGATCACGCTGGATCCGGCGGTGGAGAAACGCGTGGACGCGTTGTGGGCGCAGGTGACGGCGACCGGTTGAGGGCCGGCAGCGACAACCGCACCCGCGCGCCGCCGGCGGGGGAGCGGTCCAGCTCGATCCGGCCCTGGTGCAGCGCGACGATCGCCTCGACGATCGACAGCCCCAGCCCGGTGCCGACGCCGATGCTGCCCTCGGGCCGATGGAACCGCTCGCCCAGGCGTGCAGTATCGGGAAAGCCCGGCCCGTCATCGTCCACGACCAGTTCGACGGATGCGTCGCGGCGTTCAATGCCAACGCTGATCTCGCCGTTGTCACGCGCGTGACGGATCGCGTTGTCGACCAGGTTCTGCAGCGCGACGGCGAGCAGGCCATCGCTGCCCTGCACCCACGAGTCGCCGCGGACGTCCAGCCCCAGGGAAATCCCCCGGGCGACGGCGCGCTCGCCGGCCTCGCCCACCACCTGGGATGCGACGGACTCCAGCTGCAACGGGCCCGCGTCGCCGAGCGACTCCAGGTTCTCCACCCGCGCCAGGGTGAGCAGTTGTGCGACCAGCCGCTCCATGCGTTGCAGGCCGGTACGCGCGCGTTGCAGGTGATCGGCCCGGGCCGTCGCGTCGGTGGCGACGCCGGCCAGGTCCAGTTCCAGGCGCAATACCGCCAGTGGATTGCGCAACTCGTGGGCCGCATCGGCCGTGAATCGCCGCTCGCGCTCCAAGGTCCCGCGCAGGTCGCTCACCAGGGTGTCCAGCGCGGTGGTCAACGGGACCAGTTCGGCCGGCAGGTCGTCGCGGGTCAGCCGGGGAGTCCGGGTCAACGGTCCACTGACCGACCGCGACAGCGCGCGCAACGGCCGCAGTCCCATCCACAGTCCCAGCCAGATGGCCAGCGGCACCAGCAGCAGGATGGCGAGCAACGGCAGGAGCAAGGCCCGCGCGACGGACTGCAGCAGCTCGTCGCGTTCGTCCAGCGGCGCGGCCACCTGGATCCAGTAGCGCTGCGCCGCGTCCCAGCGCTGGTAGACCCGCCAACGCCGGCCCTGGTGGGCAACGGTATGGAAATGCGCGGGGCCGGGGTCGAACACCAGCGTCGGCAGCTCGGTGCTGTACACGATCCGGTGGCCGTACCGATCGTGCACGGTGATCGCGAGGTGGTCTTCTTCGCGACCGGAGCGGGGCAGCTCCTGGCCGGGCACCCGCGATGAGCGCGCGCGCAACTTGGTGGGCATCACCGCCAGTACGCTGCTGGCGGTGCGCATCAACTGCTGGTCGAACATCTCGTCCGTCTCGTGTGCGGTTTCCATCGCCACCCAGGCAGCTGCAACCAGCCACAGCAGCACCACCGGCACGCCGACCCACACCATCAATCGCCGGCTCAGCGCGGGTCGTTTCATGTCGGCTCCATACCGGTCGGCTCCATACCGGTCGACTCCATATCGGTCGGCCCCATACCAGTCGGCCCAGTCGGCCCCGTGGCGGCTGGCCCCATGCCGGTTGGTTTCGGGGTGGCGGGCGGATACAGCGCGTAACCGACGCCGCGCACGGTGCGGATCCACTCCGGGCCCAGCTTGCGGCGCAGGTGGTGGACGTGCACCTCGATCACGTTGCTCGCCACCTCCTCGCCCCAGCCGTACACCGCCTCCTCCAGCTGCGCGCGCGAGTAGGCGCGCCCCGGTCGGCTGGCGAGCATCTCCAGCAGGGCGTACTCACGCGCCGACAGGTCCAGCGGGACCGTATCCAGCCTCGCGCTGCGCGATGCCGGGTTGAGCACCAGCGGACCGACCGCGATAGCGGGGTCGACATGGCCGTCGGCCCGCCGCAACAGCGCGCGCATCCGCGCCGCCAACTCGTCCAGGTGCACCGGCTTGACCACGTAATCGTCGGCGCCGCTATCCAGCCCCGCGACCCGGTCCGCCAGCTCGTCGCGTGCGGTCAGCAGCAGCACGGGGGTGTCGTCTCCCCGCTGGCGCAAGCCGGCGATGATCGAAGGACCGTTGCCACGTGGCAGGTTCCAGTCGATCACCGCCGCCGAATACCGCATGCTTTCCAACGCCGCGGCCGCATGCCGGGCATCGGTGACCAGATCCACCGCATAGCCCAGGTGCCGAAGGCCATCGGCCAGTGCCGGGCCGAGCGCGGGGTCGTCTTCGGCAATCAGGATGCGCATGCCGGTACGGTATCCCGATCTTCAGCCATCGTGCCGTCAACCATCGTGTCTCCAGCCATCGGGTTCCCGGCCATCGTCCGGATCGAGCTTGCGCTTGCGGCCGGTGAACATCGAGGCGATCAGGTTCTCGCGGTAGTGGATGCTTTCCACGATCGCCGCCAGCACGTGCACCGCCACCAGTGCCAGCAGGCTGTAGGCAAGCAGTTCGTGGAGTTCCTCCAGCCACTCCGCACCAAAGAACAGGTCGGTGGTCTGCATCCAGCCGGTGGCACCCACCGCGACCATCATCGCCAACAGCAGCAGCATCATGACCGCCGCGGCCGGGTTGTGGCCCAGGCGCCGGCGCGATGTCCCGGCCATGCGCTCACGCAGGTAGACCGTCACATCGCCCGGTCTGGGCACCCAGCTTGAGAAACGGGCATGGCCGCTGCCGACCACGCTCCAGACCAGCCGCACCGCCACCAGCGCCAGGGCGGTATAGCCCAGCCACCGGTGCGCGGTGTCGCCCTCCTCGACCAGGAACGCGGCGAAAAAACAGCCCGCCAGCGACCAGTGAACCACCCGCACCAGCGGGTCCCACACCTTGACGTCCGCGTTCATGGCATCGCTCCGGAAAGTGGCAGTCAGTTCTTGTCGCCGCGTTGCTTGACGATGCGTCCATCGGTCGGATCGAAGTAGATCTCCACATTGTTGCCGCGTGCGTCCTTGCCATAGATCTCGTAGCACTGGCCGGAGACCTTGAACTTGTCGATCGTGTAGCCGTCCTTGAGGACGCGCGCCTTCATCGCCGCCTCCGGCATCCAGCGCTCGCGCGGAGCATCGGTGCAGGCAGGTGCGGCAAACGAGGCCGTGGAATACAGCGCCGCCACGGCGAGCAGCGGAAGGGTGGCAAGGGTTTTCATGTGGATGCTCCGGTTGCAGGACGGGATGCCCTGGACCGCAGTAGACCCTTGCTTGCTTATGCCGGACTTAAGGCGTTGCCTCCACCGTCAGCTCGTGGGTGCGCCCGTCGCGGATCTGGTAGATGCGCTTGAAGGTGGGAATGATCTTCTCGTCGTGGGTCACGATGATGATCGCGGTGGCGTACTGCCGCGCCATCTGGTTGAGGATGGCGACCACGCTCAGCGCCCGCTCGCTGTCCAGCGGCGCGGTGGGTTCATCGGCCAGGATCACCGGCGGCCGGTTGACCAGCGCCCGGGCAATGGCCACGCGTTGCTGCTCGCCGCCCGACAGCTGCGCGGGCATTGCCTGCGCCCGGTGACCCACGTCGAGCGCGTCCAGCAACTCGCGCGCACGCCGGCGTGCGTCGTCGTTGCTGCGACCGGCCAGCATCGGCATCAAGGCGACGTTGTCGGTCACGTCGAGAAACGGGATCAGGTACGGCGCCTGGAACACGAAGCCGATGCGGTCACGGCGCAGCACGCGCAGGTCGGATGTCTTCCAGCCGTCGTCGTAGATGACCTCGCCACCCAGGCTCATGCGCCCGCCACTGGGCTCGATCACCGCGCCCAGGCACTTCAGCAGCGTGCTCTTGCCCGAACCGGAAGGGCCGACCAGGCCCACGACCTCGCCCGGGGCGACGTGCATGTCGACGCCCTTGAGCGCATCCACCGCTGTATCGCCGCTGCCGTAACGCTTGCGCAACTGCTCGATCAGGATGCCACCCATGCGCGGATCAGCCATCGATGGCCTCCGCCGGATCGACCTTCAGCGCCGCGCGGATGGCCAGGATGCTGGCCAGCGCGCAGATCACCAGCACTGCCACCAGCCCCAGGCCCGCATCACCGGTCTCCAGCAGCACATGCTTGGGAAACAGTGGCGCCCAGAATGTCGCGACGACCTTGCCCACCGCGAAACCGATCAATCCCAGCGCCAGCGCCTGCTGCAGGATCATCATCGCGATGGTGCGGTTGGCGGTTCCGATCAGCTTCAGCACGGCGATCTCGCGGATCTTGCCCATCGTCAGGCTGTAGATGATGAAGGCGACAATCGCCGCGCTGACGATCGCCAGGATCACCATGAACATCGCGATCTGGCGCGCCGAGGTCGCGATCAGCTTGCCGACCAGGATCGCCTCCATCTGCGGCCGCGTGTAGACCTGCAGCCGCTGCCAGCGCCGGATCGGTTCGGCGACCTGATCCGCACTGAAACCCGGCGCGAGCCGGACCAGCACGGCGTTCACGAAACGGTTGTCCTGTTGCGACGCCAGCACCGCCGATGCCACGCCGGGCGTGCCGGGCGGATTGGTCAGCGGATTGGCCAGCGTCCGCCGCCGCTGCTGCATGATCGCGTCGCTGTCTTTCTGGAACTGCGCCTGCTGGGCGTCCCTGAGCGGGATGAACAGCATCGGATCGCCACTGGAGGACACCATGCGTCGGGTCAGGCCCACCACGGTGTAGCGATGGCGGCGGATCTGCACCGACTCGCCCAGCCGCAGACCGCTGGACACGTCCGCCACCGCTTCGTAGTGATCCGCCACCAGGTGGCGTCCGGCCACCAGCCGCGGCGGCTGCCCGGGCCGGCCCGGTCCGTCCGGCACCACGCCCACCACCAGCGCGCGCACGTCACCGCCCCCGGTGCGGACCTGCATCGTCAGGTAGGTGACATTGGCCGCCTGCGCGACCCCGGGAGTCGCGAGGATCCGGCGATAGGCGTCATCGGCGACGCTGGACGGTTCCGCGTACGGCCCGAGCGTGTCCTGCTGCACCACCCACAGGTCGGCATGGCTGTTGTCGAGCAGGGCGCGCGCGTCATCGACCATCCCGTGGTAGACGCCGGCCATGGTCAGGGTGGCGCCGATCAGCAGGCCCAGCCCGACCCCGGTGAACACGAACTTCCCCCAGGCATGGAGGATGTCGCGACCGGCCAGGCTGATCATCGCGCGACGGCCAGTTGCTGCCGGACCGAGATCCGCTGACCGGCAGCCAGCGGACCTTCGCTGTAGACGACCAGCGCATCGCCCACCGCCACGCCCGACAGGATCTGCACCCAGCCGTCGCGGTCGCTCCGGCCCACCCGCACCGGGACGAACTCCAGCTGCTGGTCGCGCACGCGCCACACGCCCAGTCGACCGTCCACCCGCTGCAGGCTCGCATTGCGCGCCGCCGGCCCCGGCGAAAATGGCGCCGGCATCACCGTGACCTCGGCCAACTCGCCGATCGACGGCAGGCCCCGGTCATCCGGCTCCAGCGAAACCTTGGCGAGGATTTCCTCCGATACGGCGTCGGCCAGAGGCTCGACCCGCAGCACGCGACCCGGCAACGGCTCACCGGGCCGCGAACGCAGCGCCACCGAGGCGGGCAGGCCCGCGACCAGCGCACCGGCGCCGGCCTGGTCGAATCGCACGTTGACCCACACGCTGGCCGGATCGACCAGTTCCAGCACCGGCTGGCCGGGCAGCACGGTCGAACCGGGCTCCACACGGCGCGCCGTGACCAGTCCATCCACGGGCGCCAGCAGTTGCAGGTTGGCCTGCTGCTGGACGACCGCGCCGTGCTCGGCGTGCAGGCGGGACAACTCCTGCCGGGCCGCCGACAGGCCTGCTTCGGCGGTCTGGCGTGCCGCCTGCGCGCGCTGCAGGTCCAGCGCACGGTTGTCGACCATCTCGCGGCTGACCAGTTGCGTGCGCCCGAGGGCTTCGTAACGCTCGTACTGCGCACGCGCCTGCACCAGCATTGCCGACGCGTCGCGCAACTGCGCCTCGGCCGCCGCCACCCCGGAGCCGGCGCGTTGCGCGGCCGCCGACTGCGCCTGCAACCGCTGCTCCATGTCCACCGGCTGCATCCGTCCCAGCACCTGGCCGGCCTGCACCCGGTCGCCCACTTCCACCTGCAGCTCCAACACCCGGCCTGCGGCGGTCGGGCCCACCTGGTAACTGCGCTGCGCCTCGATCGCCCCGATCCCGGCCAGCCCCGGCGTGATCGCCCGTTGCTGCACCGCCTCCACGGTCACCGCTACCGGACTCATCGGGCCGCTGCGCACGGCCACATACGCCAGCAGGCCCAGCAGGGTCGCGATCACGGCTGCCAGCGCCAGCGTGCGCGGAGCCAGCCGGGGCCATTTCACGAGCCGCTCCGGATGCCGCGCCGATAGATCGCGAAAGCGCCCGACGCATCGGACCGCATGCGCCGGGTGCTTCCCCGCAGCAACGCCTGCATCACCAGTCCCTGGATGGTGCCGATGAACAACGTGGCGGCATCCGGGACGTCCACCTCGGCAGCCACCTCGCCGGCCTGTTTGCCGGCCTCCAGCAACAGGCTGATCTGCTCCCGGTACTGGCTGATCATGTGCTGGACACACTGTTTGGCCGGAGTGGAATCCGCATGCTGCAACTCGCCAAACAACATCCGCGGGATGCCCGGATGACGCGCGACAAAGTCCACATGCGCCATGAATACCGCCTCCAGCGCGGCCAGCGGCGACCCTGTCGCCTGCGCCGCGGCGCGGGCGACCCGCTTCATCAGTTGCCCCGACACCCACTCCATCACCGCCAGCCAGATCGCCTGCTTGTTGGGGAAATGACGAAACAGCGCCCCCTGGGTCAACCGCATGCGCTCGGCGATCGCAGCGGTGGTGATCTCGCTGGGGTTCTGCTCGGAAGCCAGCTCCAGCACCGTCGCCACGGCGTGGGCACGACGCTCGGCGGCCGGCAGGTTGCGTGGGGACTGGTGGGCGGGGACTCCGGACATGACGACCTAAAAGATAGTGAGTGCTCGCTATCTTTAACTGGTCGGCTCCGTCTGTCAATCCGGTTCCACGGCGGTGGAAATCCATCCAGTACGACGCGCTTCAACGCATCGGCGATCGAGGCTGCGCGGGAGACCGCTGCCGATGCGAACCGGCGCGACCTGACCCAGATCAAGGCCGCGCCACGGCGCCCGCGGGAGGATGCGGCACCGAATCCAAGCGAGGTCCGCATGCAACTCGTGTGTCCCGCCGGCAACCTGCCGGCCCTGCAGGCTGCGGTCGATGCCGGCGCGAACGCGGTCTACGCCGGCTTCCGCGACCAGACCAACGCGCGCGCGTTCCCCGGCCTGAACTTCTCCGACGAGGAGTTGCGCTGCGGCATCCGCTACGCCCACGCCAAGGGTGCGAAGGTCTACCTCGCCCTCAACACCTACCCCGACAGCGTGCGCCTGGCGCAGTGGCACGCGGCGGTGGACAAGGCGGCCGAGTTCGGCTGCGACGCGATCATCGCCGCCGAAATGGGCGTGCTGGACTACGCCGCGCGCACCCATCCCGACCTCGCGCGGCACCTGTCCGTGCAGGGCTCGGCCACCACCGAACCGGCGCTGCGTTACGCCTTTGAACGCTTCGGCATCGCCCGCGCGGTGCTGCCGCGGGTGCTGTCGATACAGCAGGTCGAGCGCCTGTGCGAGCGCTCGCCGGTGGCGATCGAAGTCTTCGCGTTCGGCAGCCTGTGCATCATGGTCGAAGGCCGCTGCCAGCTGTCCAGCTACGTCACCGGCGCCTCGCCGAACCGGCACGGCGTGTGCTCGCCGGCGAAGTTCGTGCGCTGGGACGAGTTCGACGACGGCAGCCGCACCGCGCGCCTCAACAACGTGCTGATCGACCGCTTCCAGCCCGAGGAACCGGCCGGCTACCCGACCGTCTGCAAGGGCCGGTTCGATGTCGGCGGCGAGACCTTTCACGCGTTGGAAGAACCGACCAGCCTCAACACCCTGGAGCTGTTGCCGCGACTGGCGCAGGCCGGCGTGGTGGCGCTGAAGATCGAAGGCCGCCAGCGCGGCGTCGCCTACGTCGACTCGGTCACCCGCACCTGGCGCGCGGCGCTGGATCGCTACCGGGCCAATCCCGAAGGCTGGACCTTGCAGCCCGACTGGCAGCGCACTTTGTCGGGTCACGCCGAGGGCCACCAGACCACGCTGGGGCCGTATCACCGCGCCTGGCACTAGGAAGATCTGAACAACCCGCTTTCTATCGTCACTCCCGCGCCCGACTGGACTTCCTACGGTCGTACGCGGGAGCCCAGGGACATTGCCAACCAACGGCTTGAAGTCCATGGATCCCCGCCTGCGCGGGGATGACGACACCTCACTTTCCCCCTGCACGCACCGTCGGCAGATCAACACGGATGGCGAAACGCATGAAACTCAGCCTGGCACCGTTGCAATATTTCTGGCCGCGCGAACGCACGCTGGCGTTCTACCGCGAAGTGGCCGACTGGCCGCTGGACGTGATCTACCTGGGCGAGACGGTGTGCAGCAAACGCCGTGAACTGGGCACTCGCGACTGGATCGCGCTGGCCGAAGAACTTGCCGCCAGCGACAAGCAGATAGTGCTGTCGAGCCTGGCGCTGATCGAGGCCGAGTCCGAACTCAGCGTGCTGTCGCGGCTGGTCGACCACGGCGGATTCTGGGTCGAGGCCAACGACCTGTCCGCGGTGCAGATGTGCCGGTCGGCCGGCCTGCCGTTTGTCGCCGGGCCGTCGCTGAACGTCTACAACCACCGCGCGCTGGCGATGCTGATCGAGGACGGCCTGCGTCGCTGGGTACCCGGCGTCGAGCAGGGCGAGCAGCTGATCCGCGAACTCAAGGACGCCCTGCTCGCCGACGGCGTGCCGATGCCCGAGTTGGAGGTCACCGTCTGGGGCCGCCTGCCGCTGTCGTATTCCGCCCGCTGCTTCACCGCGCGCGCGCTGGACGTCGCCAAGGACCAGTGCGGCTTCCGCTGCATCGACTACCCCGACGGCATGCCGCTGGCCACCCGCGAAGGCAACGCCTTCCTGCGCATCAACGGCATCCAGATCCAGGGCGAGGAAACCGTCGACCTCGGCCCCGAGCTACCCTCCCTGCGCGCCCTCGGCGTCGACCTGCTGCGGATCTACCCGCAGGCCGAAGGCTGTCGCGAAGTGGTCGAGCACTTCGACCTCGCCCGCCAGTCGATGACCCCACCGCCCCGCATGGGCGCCCGCAATGGGTTCTGGCACGGCGAGCCGGGGATGCGGCCGGAGCATATGGCGGTTGCGGCTGGGTAGAGAACCCCATTCAGATACCTCCAAGCGGCAATTGGACTGCTTTCGGCCCGCAGCGGAGTTGGGCGGCGTCTAGCTGTGACGTCGTGGAGCCAACACGCTTGACGCTCCGAATTCCAACCGTAAGCGGAGGAATGGGTGTAACGACCCAGTGCAGGTGCGTCAGCAGATCGTGTCTTGTATGGTCGGGACGACTTCAGCCTGGGAGAGAGGCATGGCCGCTGTACCGAAGAAAGTTGGGGCACGACTGATTGCCGGGCTTAAGCGGTACCAGCCCATCTTGGCCGCAGCAAAGGCCAGAGACGTCGGTGAGGCGGATACGGTCACCATCATCAAAGACATGCTCGCGGACGTGTTCGGGTACGACAAGTATTCGGACGTGACCTCCGAGCACGCGATCCGCGGAACTTACTGCGATCTGGCCATCAAGATCGACGGCCAGCTGGCAACGCTGATTGAGGTCAAAGCCATCGGCCTGGATCTCAAAGACCCGCATGTGAAGCAGGCCATCGACTACGCGGCCAATCAGGGCGTCGACTGGGTGCTGCTGACCAATGGCGTGACTTGGCGCGTGTACCACCTGATATTCGCCAAACCGATATCTCAAGAGTTGGTGCTGGAAATCGACTTCTGCGCACTTAACCCTCGGCTCGAAAGCGATCTGGAACTCCTCTATCTGTGGTGCAAGGAAGGCTGGCAGCGCTCGGTGCTGGGCGAGTACCACACCCAGAAACAAGCCCTTTCACGGTTCTACGTTGGCGCCATGCTGCAGTCCGACCCCGTCGTCGACGTGATCCGGCGCGAGCTCCGAAGGATGTCGCCGGACGTTCGCATTGACTCCGACCAGATTCGGGACGTGCTGGTGAACGAAGTCATCAAGCGCGAAGTCCTTGAAGGTGACCAAGCTGACGCAGCAAAGAAGAAGGTAGCCAAGGCGGCCGCTCAAAAGTTGCGGGCCAAAACTGCCAAGGTGGAAAGCGCTGCTGCCGGACAAGAAGAAGTCCCCGCCTGATTGCTGCATCCCCGCCGGAACGCGACCAAACGCGCAATAGGAAGCCGGCGAAAGCCGGGCTTCCAAAACGGGGTCAAGTTCACTTCCCAATAACCGCTTCTGGCCGAGAGCCGCCGTCGTCTATGGCAGGCCACACCGAACCTGCTTTTCGCTCCACACTCCCTCGCCCCCACCCGCGGGCGACGGACTGCGGGGGAATTGCGGAGAGCAGGCCATGGATGGCCTGCGGCGGCGAGTCGGACAGGATGTCCGACCGAGCCGAGTAGCAATCCCCCGCAGGCCGGCGCCCGCAGCGCGTACCCACATCGAAGCCTCCGCTTTCAGCGGCTCGATGCAACCCAACCCCACAAAGCAAAACGCGCCGCCCTTCCGGACGACGCGTCTGCATCAATCATCAATCGCGGCCGCCGCAGCGGCGCCTGATCACACCCGCGCGAACACCAGGCTGCCGTTGGTGCCGCCGAAACCGAAGCTGTTCGACATCACCGTGTCCAGCGTCGCGGCGCGGCTCTGCTTCACGATCGGGAAACCTTCCACGCGCGGGTCGAGGGTGTCGATGTTGGCGGAGCCGGCAATGAAGCCCTCGCGCATCATCAACAGGCAGTAGATCGCCTCGTGCACGCTGGCCGCCCCGAGCGAGTGGCCGCTGAGCGCCTTGGTCGACGAAAGCGGCGGCACCTTGTCGCCGAACGCGTTGCGCACCGACTCCAGTTCGATCACATCGCCCAGCGGGGTCGAGGTGCCGTGGGTGTTGAGGTAGTCGATCGGGCCAACCTTACGGTCACCGAAGCCGGCCAGCGCCATCTGCATGCAGCGCACCGCGCCTTCGCCGGACGGGGCCACCATGTCGACGCCGTCGGAGGTCACGCCGTAACCGACCAGTTCGGCGACGATGTTCGCGCCGCGTGCCTTGGCGTGTTCGTACTCCTCCAGCACCAGCATGCCGCCACCACCGGCGATGACGAAGCCGTCGCGGTCGACGTCGTACGGGCGCGAGGCGGTCAGCGGGCTGTCGTTGCGCTTGGTCGACAGCGCGCCCATCGCATCGAACTGGGCGGTCATGCCCCAGTGCAGTTCCTCGCCGCCACCGGCCACGATCACGTCCTGCGCGCCGTGGCGGATCAGGTCGGCCGCCGCGCCGATGCAATGCGCGGAGGTCGCGCAGGCGGCGGAGATCGAATAGCTCAGGCCGCGGATGCCGAACGCGGTCGACAGCGTTGCCGACACGGTCGAGCCCATCGTGCGCGGCACCATGTAGGGGCCGATCTTGCGCACGCCCTTGTTGCGCAGCAGGTCGCCGGTCTCGATCTGCCATTGCGGCGAACCGCCGCCGGAACCGGCGATCAGGCCGGTGCGCACGTCGCGGACCTGCTCGTCGCTCAACCCGGCATCGGCGATCGCATCGCGCATCGCGACGTAGGCGAAGCCCGCCGCGTCGCCCATGAAGCGCTTGAGCTTGCGGTCGATCTGTTCGGTCAGGTCGATCTGCGGTTCGCCGGCGACCTGGCTGCGCAGGCCCAGCTCGGCGTACTCGGGGATGAAACGGATGCCCGGACGGCTCTCGCGCAGCGAGTCGGTGACGCTGGCCGGGTCATTGCCCAGGCACGACACCACGCCCATTCCGGTGACGACCACGCGTCGGTTTGCTGCTTGACGCATGCTCAGAAGCCCTCCATCGAGGTGAACAGCCCGACCCGCAGGTCGGAGGCATTGTAGATCTCGCGGCCGTCGACCAGCGTCCGTCCG
The DNA here is from genome assembly GCA_035759805.1 of Lysobacter sp. Lineage (GTDB taxonomy): Bacteria > Pseudomonadota > Gammaproteobacteria > Xanthomonadales > Xanthomonadaceae > Novilysobacter. The sequence continues at coordinate 23,017 of DASTUE010000158.1, forward strand.
TCGGCGATCACCAGCTCCAGCTTGCCGCGCATGACCCGGCGGATGTCCAGCTCGTAGGTCACCAGCTTCGCGTCCGGCAGCACCTGGCCGCTGAACTTGACCTGGCCCACGCCGAGCGCGCGGCCACGGCCGGGAGCGCCCAGCCACGGCAGGTAGAAACCGCACAGCTGCCACATCGCATCCAGCCCGAGGCAGCCGGGCATCACCGGGTCGCCTTCGAAGTGGCAGGGGAAGAACCACAGGTCGGGACGGATATCCATCTCGGCGCGGACGAAGCCCTTGCCGTACTTGCCGCCGTCGGTGGTGATCTGGGTGATGCGGTCGAACATGAGCATCGGCGGAGCAGGCAGGCGCGCGTTGCCGGGGCCGAACATCTCGCCACGGCCGCAGGCGAGCAACTGCTCGTAGTCGAACGAAGAAGGTCGATTCATGTTTTCACGCAACGAGGGGAAACGGTGGATTTTGCCGGTTTGGCGCGAAGAATGTATTGACGCGCATCAACGGCTGCTTTCCATACGAAAGCGTATGCATGCCACAACCCTTTCCACTGCTGGACCAGCGTGGTTCACGCGGCCTGGTGGGCACGGCTGCCGATGTTGCTGCCTGCACCCTGATCAGCCGCCGGAGAAGCCCCATCGTCTGTGCGCCAGTGCGCGCCGACGCTGGCCGGGCGATCCAACGCGGCGACCAGGATCGCGTGGGCCAGCCGCGCCTGCCAGCCCGCCGCGCCGAGCACACCGGTGCGGGCGATGGCCTCCTGCAGACGCCCGGTCGAGCGCACCGGGCCGGCCGCTTGCCACATCAAGGCGCGCAACTCACGCAGGGCATCCGCACCCAGACCCGGCCCCCGCTCGATCTGCACGGTCTCGCCGTCCCCGGCTCCTTCGTCCGCCCCTGCTTCGCGGAACGAAGCCAGATGCGCGCCGAGGCGGCGGCCGAACACCACACCCTCCAGCAGCGAATTGCTGGCCAGCCGATTGGCCCCGTGGACGCCGCTGCAGGCCACCTCGCCCACCGCATGCAGCCCCGGCAGGCTGGTGCGGCCAAGCTCGTCGACCGCCAGCCCGCCCATGTGGAAATGCGCCGCCGGCGTGACCGGAATCGGGCTGACCCGCGGGTCGATGCCGTGGGCGATGCAAACCGCCAGCACGGTCGGAAATTCGCACTGCCAGCTGATCCCGAGCCGGCGCGCGTCCAGCCTGACCAGTCCGCCATCGCACTGGGCCTGCCAGACCCGGCGCGCCACCACATCGCGCGGGGCGAGGTCGCCCAGCGGGTGCACACCTTCCATCAGCGGCCGGCCCGCCGCGTCCAGCAAACGCGCACCCGCGCCGCGCAGCGCTTCGGTGATGAGCGGCAGCGAGCCGGCGCGCACGTCCAGTGCGGTGGGATGGAACTGGACGAACTCCAGGTCGCGCGGCTGTGCGCCGGCGGCCAGCGCCAACGCCAGTCCCGCGCCGTCGGCGCCGGCCGGGTTGGTGGTGCGCTCGAACAACGCGCCGATCCCGCCCGTCGCCAGCACCACGGTGTCGGTGTCGACCCACTCGCCGTCGTGTCCGTCATGTCCACCGCAGTGCCGCCAGCGCACCCCCGCCACGCGGCCCGCGCGCAGCCGCAACGCATCCACATCAACGCCCCCGCGCCAGTGGATGTGTGGCGCGCGCAGGACCGCCGCCGACAGCGCCGCCATCACGCCCCCACCGGTCGCATCGCCGCCGGCGTGCGCGATACGGGCCGCGCCATGGCCTCCCTCCCGCCCCAGCAACAGGCCGTCGGCATCACGGTCGAAGGCCACGCCCTGGGTCTCCAGCCAGGCCACCGCGTCGGCCGCTCCGGCCGCCAGCGTGCGGACCTGCGCCGGGTCGTTGCACGCAGCGCCGGCCGCCAGCGTGTCGCGGACGTGCGCCTCGACGCTGTCGTCCTTGCCGAGCGCGGCGGCGATACCGCCCTGCGCCAAGGTGCTGGCCGTGTCTTCGGCGCGCGCGCCGCGGCCCAGCAGCAGCACCGGGCGTGGCGCGGCGGCCAGCGCGACGCACAGGCCGGCGACCCCGGCACCGACCACCACCACCGGGCCGACCGACGCCATCAGACGCGCTCGCGCCTTCCCACGGCCAGCATCCGGTCGAGCGCGGCGCGGGCGCGCGTGACGACCTCGGGCGCGATCGTGATCTCGTGCCGGAGATCGCGCAGGCAGGCATGGATGTTCTGCAGGGTGATCCGCTTCATGTGCGGGCACAGGTTGCAGGGCTTGATGAACTCGACCTGCGGAAACTGGTCGCGCAGGTTGTCGGCCATCGAGCACTCGGTGACCATCGCCACCCGCACGGGCTGGACCTTTTCCAGCCACCGTCCCATCGCACTGGTGGAGCCGACAAAGTCCGCTTCGGCCAGCACTTCGGGCGAGCACTCCGGGTGCGCGACCACCAGGGTGTCGAACTGCTCGCGGGTATGTCGGACCTGCTGCGCAGTGAACTGGTCGTGCACTTCGCAGGTGCCGTGCCAGAGCACCAGCTCGACGTCGGTCTGGCCGGCGACCCACTTTCCGAGATATTGATCGGGCAGGAAGATCACCTTGGCCGCACCCATCGACTCGACCACCTGCACCGCGTTGGCGGAGGTGCAGATCGCATCGGATTCGGCTTTCACCGCGGCGGAGGTATTCGCGTAACTGACCACCGGCACACCGGGGTGGCGCTCCCGCAAGGCGCGCACGTCGGCGGCGGTGATGGAGGAAGCCAGCGAGCAGCCCGCTTCCAGGTCCGGCAGCAGCACGGTCTTGTCGGGCGCGAGGATCTTTGCGCTCTCGGCCATGAAGTGGACCCCACACAGGACGATCAGGTCGGCATCGCAATCGGCCGCCGCCTGCGCCAGCGCCAGCGAGTCGCCGGTGATGTCGGCCACGCCGTGGAAGATCTCCGGCGACTGGTAGCTGTGCGCCATGATCACCGCGCCGCGCTGCCGTTTGAGCGTGTTGATCGCGTCGATCCATGGCAGGTGGATCGGCACCTCCATGCAGGGGATCAACTGTTCGAGCTTTTCCACCAGCGGCGCGTATTCAAGCTCGAGTCCGGGCCGCCAGCGCGGTGTGGCGAGGGCTGTGGAGTGGTTCATGGCATCCGTCGTGAACGTGGCAACAGGCGCGAAGGAGATCGCGCGGAACAGGGATCAGGCGAAAAGGGGTCAGGCGCGCTGGCGACCGGCCGCATGCGCCGTGCGGGCCGCGCGGGCGAGGCGCGCGCCGCGGTTGAGGCCGATGCGCAGGCCCAGCGGCACCGATTCCCACGGCAGCCGCTCCAGCAGGTTGCGCGCGGTCAGGCCCAGTTCGGTATCGCCGGTCAGCACCAGCCGGCGCTGGAAGAACAGCGTGTCCGCATCCTCCAGCCGGCTGGCGAGCAGCAGCAGGTCGGTGGCGGTACCGCGCACGCTGGCCTCGGGCGCCTCGTCGGTGACCGTCAACCGGGTGCCGTGCTGTTCGATCACCCAGCGCAGGCCCAGGTCGGTGACTTCGATGCCGAGCCGGCGGCCCTGCATGAAGTCCAGAGTGCCGTCCGCCAGCGGCGCCGCCAGCACGCGCTGCATCGCACGCTCCAGCAGGCGCCGCTGGGCGGTCAGGGGCACCACGCGCAACAACGGTGCCAGTCGCGACGGCGGCGGAATCAGCCGCAGCAGCGCCGACTGGCGAGGGGAGGGAGCGTCGTGTGCGGAGGTGTTGTGCATGGCGGGAACGATCATGCGGTGGATGGCAGGTTGCCGGCCTTGATCCAGATCAGTTGCGAGCCCTTGCTGGCGGCAGGCGTGGTCGATCGCCAGGCAGGTCATCGCCCGCGCGGTCGCCGCCGGCAGGCCGATCCGCGATGCCAGCGACTGCGCGCGTGCATGCACCCGCGCCTCGCGGCCCGCATCGCGACCGGGTACGCCGGCGCGCTGCTTGATCCGCGCGGCGTGGCGCGCCAGCCCGCCGCGACCGGCCAGCAGCAGCAGCATCGCGTCGTCGACACCGTCGATCGCCCGGCGCACCCAGGCCAGCGCCATCGGGTCAGGCGTCGTTGGTGGCATGGGTTTGATCTGCTGCATGGCGGTCGTCCCGGTTGACGGGCTGCGCGGCGGAATGGCGGTCCGGCGCGCTCGCTGGTGGGTGGAAAGGATGCGACGACAGGAAGTCATCGCTGCGCCGTCCGACCCGGCGCAGCGCGCACCACAGCGCGCCATACGCCAGAAGCAACGCCAGCCCGGCCAGCCGCGCCAGCCCGTCGTGCGGCCACGCCACGGCGGCGATCAGCAATGCACACGCCGCCACGTGCCAGGCCAGCACGCGACCCTTGTCGGCATCGGGCAGCAGTTGCTGCACGCTCGGCGCCATCACGCCATGCGGGATCACTGCACGCGGGCAGGCGCGCTGCAGGCCGATCCAGCCCAGGAAGGCCACGATCTCCATCTGCATGCCGATCACCAGCAACGGCACGCCGACCGCAATCGCCAGCGCACCCGCCAGCCTCCCGTCACCCACGCCCAGCAGCCACGGCGCGACCAGCAGGGCGAGCAGGCCTGCGCGCCAGCTGCGCAGCAGCGGCCGGCCGCGTTTGCGCGGCGCGCGCCACTGCAGCCACAACCCCGCCAGCGCGAAGGCGGTCACCAGCAGCGTCGCACCCAGCCGCAGCGCGCCCGGCTCGCCGTCCACGACCCAATGGATCGATCCGGGCAGCAGCACCATCAGCACGGCCAGCACCCAGGTCGCCTGGCTGCGCACCGACGTGCTGCCGGTGCCCTGGAACATCGGCATCGTGACCCGCCCCACGCTGGCGAGCAGCACCAGCATCCAGCCCAGCACGCCCCAGCCGGCGTGGATGTCCGCCCAGGGCTGCAGTGGCAGTCCGGCACGGCCCGACAGCCCCACGGTCATGCCGATCCCGAGCGCCGCGGTCACCAGCGCCGCCAGGATCGCCATCGCGATACCGGTCCGCAGCAATGCCTGGCCGGCCGCCCGCCACAGGCCCGGCAACGTCATCACCGCCAGGCAGCCGAATGCCAACGCCAGCACCGCCGCCGCCATCAGCACACCGTCCCACCATCGGCCCAGGAATCCCGCTACCAGTCCGGCCGCGCCCAGATTGAGCAGCGCATGCAGCAGGTAGGCGGCGCGCGGGCCACCGGCGATCCGCACCCCCGCCACCACCGGCAGAAACTGCAGCAGTGCGCCGAACATGACGTTGCCCAGCATTCCCAGGGTCAACATGTGCACGGCCGCCAGCGTCACCGGCGACCAGCGATCGACCACGGCGACTTCGCCACTGGCCAGCAACAGCACGCCCGCCAACGCACCCCACAGCGGTGCGCTGAGCAGGAACCGGCGCGGCAACGCCGGTGCCGGCGCGCGATCAAGGGCGAGTCGTGCCAATGTCCGCGCCCTGTGTCTGTCGGGCCTGCTTTTGTCGGGCCGGTGCTTGCCGGGCTTGCACCGGCTCGCCCTGCTCCGGCGGGTCCGCAACACCCTGTCCATGCGGACACCGGATCAGCGTCAGCACGCCGCCATCGGCCAGCGCCCGGCTTTGCGTCAGCAGGCCACGCGCCGCCAACAGATCCAGCAACGGGAGCGGCATCAACGGGGTCAGCACCGCGACCTCTCCACCCGGAAGCAACGCATCGGCGGCCGCCAGCGCACTCGCCATCGGCCCGGGCGCCGGCAGTCCGCGGAAGTCGAGCGCGGCTTCAGGCCGCATATCCATTGGCGGCCCGTGCATTGACGGCCCGGCATCGTCGTCCATGGCAGGCGCCGCCGGTGTCCACAGCCGACGGATCAACGACACGGGCGCATGCTCACTGGAGGGTCTCGCCGCACGACTCCACGACCGGCGCCGACGACATCCGCGGCATCTCCCGGGCAAGACGCCACCTCGGTACCCGGCCATCGATTCCGGCCGCGTCCAGGCATTCGGCCAGGCCGCAGCACGGCAGGGACTGAAACCCGTCGAATTCGTACTCACTCATGACGTATGGACCTCTTTACCGCAAAGCGCAGGCAACCACCGCACTGCGCCTGCAGCAGACCACGCACGGCCCGCGACGCCCGTGATCTGGATCAAGCGGTAACCACAACGGATACGGCGGCCCGGAAAATTTGATCGAGATCAGAATCCGCTGCGTCATTCCTGCCACCCTTCACGAAAATCCACGCCGGCCGCAATTCCGCCAGCCGTTCCTGCATCCGTTACCCACCCTTTCCCTCTCCCGGAGAGTCCGCAGATGAAACGCACAACCGTTTACCTGATACCGCTGCTGGCGGCGCTGGCATTGGCCTTGCCGGCCTGTGACCGGAGCGGCACACCCTCCACCACGCCGGCGGCCGATGCCACCGCGCAGGAGACCGGCGGTTCCCGCAAGGGCGATTTCGGTCCGCCGCAGGGAGAGCCGATCAAGGCCGTGCTGACCAGCCCGCCGCATGTGCCGCCGGCCACCGGCCGCAGCCACCCGGCCAAGGTCATCGTCGAACTGGACGTGATCGAGAAAGTCATGCCGATCTCCGAAGGCGTGGACTACACGTTCTGGACCTTCGGCGGCACCGTGCCGGGCAGCTTCATCCGCGTGCGCCAGGGCGACACGGTGGAGTTCCACCTGCGCAACATGCCCGACAGCAAGATGCCCCACAACATCGACCTGCACGGCGTGACCGGCCCCGGCGGCGGCGCGGCCTCGAGCTTCACCGCGCCCGGCCACCGCACCCAGTTCACCTTCAAGGCGCTCAACGCCGGCCTGTATGTCTACCACTGCGCCACCGCACCGGTCGGCATGCACATCGCCAACGGCATGTACGGAATGATCCTGGTCGAGCCGCCGGAAGGCCTGCCGGCGGTGGACAAGGAGTACTACGTGATGCAGGGCGACTTCTACACCACCGGCAAGTACCGCGAGAAGGGCCTGCAGCCGTTCGACATGGAGAAGGCGATCGAGGAGCACCCGACCTACGTGCTGTTCAACGGCTCGGAAGGCTCCACCACCGGTGACAAGTCGCTGACCGCGAAGGTCGGCGAAACCGTGCGGATGTACGTCGGCAACGGCGGCCCGAACCTGGTGTCGAGCTTCCACGTGATCGGCGAGATCTTCGACAAGGTCTGGTACGAAGGCGGCACCAAGTACCAGGAGAACGTGCAGACCACGCTGATCCCGGCGGGCGGCGCGGCGATGATGGAGTTCCACCTGGAAGTGCCGGGCAGCTACGTGCTGGTCGACCACAGCATCTTCCGCGCGTTCAACAAGGGTGCGCTGGCGATCCTCAAGGCCGATGGGCCGGAGAACAAGGAGATCTACTCGGGCCTGGAAGTCGACGAGATGTACATCGGCGACCGCGCGGCACCGAACCTGGCCGCCGTCGCCGTGGCTGCCGCCGCGCAGAAGACCGGTGAGCTGACCGTGGAGGAGCAGATCCAGGCCGGCAAGGAGCTGTTCATGGGCACCTGCTCGACCTGCCACCAGGCCAACGGCCAGGGCATGGCCGGCGTGTTCCCGCCGATCGCCGACTCGGACTACATCAAGGCCGATCCGAAATCCGTCCCGCGGGTGATCCTGCACGGCCTGGAAGGCCCGGTCACGGTCAACGGCACCGACTACAACTCGATCATGCCGCCGATGAACCAGCTGACCGACGACGAGGTCGCCAACATCTCGACCTACGTGCTCAACAGCTGGAACAACCCGGGCGGCAAGGTGACCAAGGCCGAGGTCGCCGAGATGCGCAAGACCAGGCCGGCCAACGCCTCGGCGGGCCACTGACGTGATCGGCAAGCTCGCCGCCGCGTTGCTGGTCACGATCCCCGTCGCCGGTGCCCTCGCCGGCGGCGCGGACTACCTGCCCGTACCCGGCGGCAGCTTCGCCAGCGCGCTCAACTACGAGGACGCGCCCGGCAAGCAGCCGGTCGCGGCCTTCTCGATGATGCGCACGCCGGTCACCAATGCGGACTTCCTCGCGTTCGTGAAGGCCCACCCGCAATGGCGGCGCGACCGCGTCCCCGGTGTGATGGCCGAGGCGCGTTACCTGTCGCACTGGGCCGGCCCGGTGGAACTGGGCGAGGACGCCAGGCCCGGCCAGCCGGTCGTGCAGGTGAGCTGGTTCGCCGCCGATGCCTACTGCGCCGCACAGGGCGCGCGGCTGCCGACCTGGACTGAATGGGAATACGCCGCGGCGGCCGACGAGACCCGCCGCGACGCCCGCCGCGACCGGGTCTGGCGTGAACGCATCCTGCGCTGGTACTCGCGCCCGTCCAACACCGCCCTGCCGCGCGCCGGCCTGCAGCCGGCCAACGTGTACGGGGTGCAGGACCTGCACGGCCTGGTATGGGAGTGGACCGAGGACTTCTCCTCGTTGCTGATGGATGCCGACAACCGCAACCAGGGCGATCCCGACAATGCCCGCTTCTGCGGCGCCGGCGCGCTGTCGATGAACGACCGCGACAACTACGCCGTACTGATGCGGGTGGCGATGCTGTCCTCGCTCAGTGCCGAATCCACCACCGGCAACCTCGGTTTCCGGTGCGTCAAGGACACGCCATGAAACGACCGATGCTTCTGCTCGCTGCCGCGCTGCTGTGCAGCAGCGTGCTGGCAGCCCCTCCCGCCGGACGATCCACCGCTCCGCTGCCCCGCGACTCGGTCTACCAGCTGCAGGTGCAGCTCACCGACCAGAACGGCCGGCAGGCCGCCTGGGCCAGCAAGCGCGGTGCGCCGCAGCTGGTGTCGATGTTCTACACCTCCTGTCAGTACATCTGCCCGCTGATCATCGACAGCGGCAAGGCGGTCGAGAAGCAACTGACCGACGCCGAACGCGCGCGCCTGGGCATCACCCTGATCAGCATGGACCCGGTACGCGATACCCCGGCCGCACTGAAGACCGTGGCCGACAAGCGCAAGCTGGACCCGTCGCGCTGGACCCTGGCCAGCCCGCCCGCCAACGACGTGCGTGCGGTCGCCGGCGTGCTCGGCATCCGCTACCGCGCGCTCGCCGATGGCGAATTCAACCACACCAGTGCGCTGGTCCTGCTGGACAGCGAAGGCCGGATACTGGCGCGCACCGAAAAGGTCGGCAGCCAGCCCGATCCGGAGTTCGTTGCCGCCGTCCGCAAGGCGCTGCACTGACAGGCAACGTGGGCCGATCCGCTCGGGCGATGCCGCGTCGCAACTCAAGACGCAGGTAATGGTTGGCCTGCATGCATACCGGACATCGCCTCAGCTCTGCACACGGCCGCAGGAGAACGGCGTGCGGAGTGGAGAAGGGATTTACGCGACCTCGCGTGCCAGTCGCCCCAGCGTCGCCAGCGCCGCTTCCGCCCGCGCGTCCAACGGGTGGCCGCAGTTGAGCCGCAGGCAATGGCCGAAGCTGCGACCGGCGGAGAACATCGGCCCCGGCGCGATGCTGATGCCCAGCCGTGCGGCGCGCTGCTGGATCGCCAGTGCGTCGGCGGGCGGCGGCAGCTCCAGCCACAGGAAGTAGCCGCCGGCCGGTCGCGTCACCCGGGTGCCGGACGGAAAGTGCCGGGCCACTGCATCCAGGTACTGCGCCTGCTGCGTCGCCAGAGTCTTGCGCAGCCGCCGCAGGTGGCGGTCGAAGCCGCTGTGCTGGAGGTACTTGGCCAGCGCCGCCTGGGTCGGCACGCTGGTGTTGAGGGTGGTGGTCAACTTGCGCCGGGCGACCTGCTGCGCGAACCGGCCCGGTGCGACCCAGCCGATCCGGTAACCGGGCGCCAGGCTCTTGGAAAACGACGAGCAGTGCATGACCAGCCCCTCGCGGTCGAACGCCTTGGCCGGCAGCGAACGCTCGTGGCCGAAATACAGCTCGGCGTAGACGTCGTCCTCGATCAGCGGAATCCGGTGGAGCGCCAGCAGTTCCACCAGCGCACGCTTGCGCTCGCTCGACAGACTCGCGCCGAGCGGGTTCTGGAAGTTCGTCATCAGCCAGCAGGCTTTCGGCGCATGCCGCGCGATCGCCGCCTCCATCGCCACCAGGTCGACCCCCTCGCGCGGGTGGGTGGGCACCTCGATCGCGCGCAGGCGCATGCGCTGCAGGATCTGCAAGGTCGCGTAGAAGCACGGCGACTCGACCAGCACCGCATCGCCCGGCCCGGTCACCGCGCCGACGCACAGGTTCAGCGCCTCCAGCGCGCCGTTGGTGACGACGATCTCGTCGCTGCCGACCTGCATGCCGCCGAGCCGGTACCGCAGCGCGATCTGGCGGCGCAGCTCGGCGTTGCCCGGCGTGAGGTCATCGACGGTGCTGCGGGGGTCGAGATGGACGGCGGTGGAGGCCAGCGCGCGGCCCAGTTGCCGGAGCGGGAACAGCTCCGGGGCCACGAAGGCCGAGCCCAGCGGCACCACGTCGCGCGCCATCGACGACTCCAGCACCTGGAACACCAGGTCGCTGACCTCCACCGAGCGCGACTCGCCGTCGGGCTGCGATGGCAACTCCGGCTCCGGCGCGCGGGCCACCGCCGCGGCGCTCACGTAGTAGCCCGAGCGGGGCCGCGAATGGACCAGCCCGCGCGCCTCCAGCAGGTAGTACGCCTGGAACACCGTCGACGGGCTGACCCGGCGCGCGGCACTGGCCTGGCGCACCGACAGCAAGCGGTCGCCGGGCTTCAGCAGCCCCTGCCGGATCGACCCG
>DASTUE010000159.1:0-6110 GCA_035759805.1 Lysobacter sp.
CATGCGCACCTCCACCCCGCCCACCCGCGACACCAGCACCACCGGGTCGCCGCGCTTGAGCAGGCTGCCGTTGGCGAGGTCCGTACGGGTCAACGCGTTTCCCGGTACCAGCCCCTGGACCGCGGTCATGCCGATCACCGCCGCCGGATCGTCGAACACCGCGCCAGCACCGGCGATGTCGCGCCGGCCCATCGCGACGTGCTCCGCCGTGATCGGCAACCCCGCCGGCACCGGACGGGTCAGCACCACCACATCGGCCTCCTTGCGCACACGTACGGGCACATAGACACGCCAGCCGGGCGCATCGCCGCAACGCACCTCCACCGTCCGCGGCCCCGTCGGTCGCGCCTGCAGCGCCGTGGTGCAGGCCGCCAGACGCAAGGCCGAATCGACCATCGCCTCCGAACCGGTACCGGTGACGCCCAGCGCGGCCAATGCCGCCTCGCGGATCGCCTCCGGATCGGTCATGCCTTCGGCTGCAGCCACCGGGGCGGTGGTCAACCAAGCCAAGGCACACAGGACAGTGGACAAAAACAGGCGCACGGCACTCTCTTCAGGGAATCTCCGCTGGATCCAAGCAAGTTGCATGCCGGACCGTTTTCCCGCACATCGGCCTCAAGAACCGCGGGACTGCGCCGACAACGCCTGCATGAGCCACCAACTGCTGGACCGAATCGACCAACGCACCCGCCTGGCGGGACACAACCGGCTGGCCCTGTTGCTGTTCCGGCTGGGACCGCGTCAGCTTTTTGGCGTCAACGTGTTCAAGGTGCAGGAAGTCATCCCGCGGCCACCGCTGTTCACCCTGCCGCAGCTGCCGTCGGCGTTCAGCGGCGCGGCCGATATCCGCGGCCGCACGGTGCCGGTGCTCGATCTGGCCCGGGCGATCGGCTACGACACCAAGGGCGCGCCGCCACCGGAGTACCTGGTGGTCACCGAGTTCAACCGCAGCGTGCAGGGCTTCCTGGTCGCCGGGGTGGACCGCATCGTCAACGTCGCGGTCGAGGACATCCAGCCACCGCCGGACCTGGGCGGCGACGGCAACTACCTGACCGGCGTGACCCGCCACCACGGCGAGCTGATCCAGCTGATCGACGTGGAAAGCGTGCTGGCGGAATCCTCCCCACGGGCCAGCGACGCCGGCAGCATCACTGCGCTGCAACCGGTCGCGGGCATTCCGCAGGAAGTACTGGTGGTGGACGACTCGCGCGTCGCGCGCAACCAGATCCGTTCGGTGCTGGAGCAGCTCGGCCTGCCGGCGACCCTGCTGTCGGATGGCCGCCAGGCCCTGGAGCACCTGCAGCAGCTGGCCGAAAGCGGCCAGCCGCCGCAGCACCGCTACGCGATGGTGATCTCCGATATCGAGATGCCGGCGATGGACGGCTACACCCTGACGACGGAAATCCGGCGCGACCCGATGCTGCGGGGTCTGTACGTCCTGCTGCACACCTCGCTGTCGGGCGTGTTCAACCACGCGATGGTGGAACGCGTGGGCGCGGACGATTTCGTGCCCAAGTACTCCGAGAACGAACTGGCGCAACGCATTGCCGTGCGCATGAGCGCACTCCAGAAAGCGAACTGACGCCTGTTTGCAGCGGCTCTGGCACGCCGCTTGCTTGACTCCGGGTGAACACGCACCCCGGAGGGCGCAATGTCCGATTTCCTTGGTATCCACGGCACCGCGCTGGCCCTGCGAGAGCAGCGCCTGCAACTGCTCGCATCCAACATCGCCAACGCCGACACCCCGGGCTTCCAGGCCCAGGACATGGACTTCAGCAGCGCCCTGCGCGCCGCGCTGCAACCCGACCGCGGTGTAGGCGACCACATCACGCAGGCCGCACAGGCCGCCCGCTACGCACCCGCCTCCACGCAGCCCAGCATGGACGGCAACACCGTCGACGGAGAGCGGGCCAAGGCCGCCTTCGCCCAGGCGTCGCTGGAATACCGCGCCTCGCTGTCGTTCGTCGAGTCCAAGGTGCGCGGCATGTTGACCGCGATCACCGGGCAATAAGGAGCGATCGCGATGACCCTCCCGATCTTCGACGTCGCCGGTTCGGCGATGAATGCCCAGTCGGTGCGTTTGAGCACCGTGGCCAGCAACCTTGCCAACGCCGACTCGGTATCCGGCGATCCGGATGCGGTCTACCGCCCGTTGCACCCGGTGTTTTCCGCCGAGGCGGTGGCCGGAAAGCCCGAGCTGGCCGGCGTGCAGGTCAAGGAAGTCACCCGGTCCGACGCCGCGCCGATCCGCCGCTACGACCCCGGCCACCCGCTGGCCGACGACGGCGGCTACGTCTACGCGCCCGACATCGATCCGGTTGCGCAGATGGTCGACATGATCTCCGCCTCACGCAGTTACCAGGCCAACGTGGAGGTGTTCAACACCGCCAGGGAACTGGCCATGGCGACCTTGAACCTGGGCAAGTAGCCCAACCCGCACTGACGAGACGACCCCATGACCAGCATCACCGGCACCGGCAACGACAACCCCTACGGGGCGCTCGGCCTGGCTCCGCAAGCCGATCAGCGCAGCACCTCGCTGGGGCAGGCCGATTTCCTGCGCCTGATGACCGAGCAGCTCAAGAACCAGGACCCGCTGAAGCCGCTGGACAACAACCAGTTCCTCGGCCAGCTGGCGCAGTTCTCCACCGTGCAGGGCATCGACAACATGCAGTCCGCGATGGGCTCGATGGCCAGCGTGATGGAGTCCGACCAGACCCTGCGCGCGGCCAGTCTGGTCGGCCGCGAGGCGCTGGTGGCGGCCGACAAGGTCGACCTGGCGGCCGGTGCCGGTACGCATGGCGAGATCGTCGCCACCACCGCCGGCACGATCCAGATCGAGATCGTCGACAGCGCCGGCGCGATCGTGCGCAAGACCAGCGTCGAGGCCGGCGCGGCCGGCAACGTCCCCTGGCAGTGGGACGGCCGCAACGACGACGGCGAGCCGATCGCCGCCGGCACCTACTCCATCAAGGCCACCAGCGGCACGGGCAAGGACGCCGAAACGCTCGACCTGCGCCTGTCCGCCAAGGTGGACAGCGTCTCCATCGAGCCGACCGGGCTCGTCCTCAATCTTTCGGGCCTCGGCAGCCATCCGCTGTCCTCGATCCGTCGTGTCGGCTGACCGCCGCCTTCCACCGCCCCTCCAGGAGCACACCGCATGAGTTTCCGCATCTCGCTCAGTGGCATGAACGCGGCCACGTCCGACCTCAACGTCACCTCCAACAACATCGCCAACGCCAACACCACCGGCTTCAAGCAGTCGCGCGCCGAGTTCGCCGACGTGTTCCCGGTCTCCGCCTACGGCCTGTCGCGCAACGCCATCGGCGCGGGCGTCAAGCTGGCCCAGGTCGCGCAGCAGTTCGACCAGGGCAACGTCGAGTTCAGCGGCAAGGCGCTGGACCTGGCGATCAGCGGCCAGGGCTTCTTCACGATGTCCAACAACGGCGCCACCGTGTACTCGCGCGCCGGCAACTTCGGTGCCGACAGCGACGGCTTCGTGGTCAACCCGGCCGGCCACCGCCTGCAGGTGTTTCCGCCCAGCGCCAGTGGCACCGGCTTCGATACCGGCCGGCTCGGCGACCTGCAGCTGGCGGTCGGCGATGCCCCGCCGCGGGCCACCGGCAAGGTCGACATCGGCACCAACCTGTCCGCCGAGGCCAAGCCGCCGGCCATCACGCCGTTCGATGCCAACGACCCGGAAACCTATACCCACACCACGTCGCTGACGGTGTATGACTCGCTCGGTGCCGCGCACACGCAATCGATGCATTTCGTGAAGACCGCCAACGTCAACGAGTGGGAGATCCACACCTCCATCGACGGCACCGCCACAGGCGCGCCGACCACGCTGCAGTACTCCGATACCGGCGCGCTGCTGTCGCCCAGCCCGGGCCGGTTCCCGATGCCGCCCCACGACCCTGGCAACGGCGCCGCGCCGATGGCGATCACCCTGGACCTCGGCAACTCCACCCAGTACGGCAACAAGTTCGGCGTCTCCGCGCTGGTGCAGGACGGCCACGCCACCGGCCGCCTGACCGGCATCGAGGTCTCGGCCGAAGGCATCGTCAACGCGCGCTACACCAACGGCGTGTCGACCCCGCTGGGCCAGGTCGCACTGACCAACTTCGCCAACCCGCAGGGCCTGCAATCGCTCGGCGACAATGCCTGGGCGGAGACCGCCGAGTCCGGCGATGCGCGCGTGGGCAGCGCCGGCTCCTCGGCGTTCGGCATGGTCCAGGGCGGCGCACTGGAAGCGTCCAACGTCGACCTGACCGAGCAGCTGGTCAACATGATCACCGCGCAGCGCAACTTCCAGGCCAACGCGCAGATGATCTCCACCCAGGACCAGATCACCCAGACCGTGATCAACATCCGCTGATGATCCGTCCCGGCTCCGCCGCCGCCAGCTCCGCGACGTCAACTCCACACACGTCATTCCCACGCAGGCGGGGATTCGCTGACCGTGGGGCGCGAACCGCAGCGTCGCGCCTGCGCAGGAATGACGAAGGAACCAGCCCATGATCGACAAGGCCATGTACGTGGCGATGACCGGGGCCAGCGCCACCTTGCGGGCACAGGGCGCGGTGTCGCACAACCTCGCCAACGCCAACACCGTCGGCTTCCAGGCCACCCTGGCCGGCACCGTCGCCCGTCCGGTGGACGGCGACGGCCACGGCTCGCGCGTCGCGGCGGCCTACCGCACGCTCGGCGTCAGTGACACCGCCGGCGCAATCAACGCCACCGGCAACGTGCTGGACGTGGCGATGGACCAGGACCGCTGGCTGGCCGTGCAGACGCCCGGCGGCGAAGTCGCCTATACCCGTGCCGGCGACCTGAAGCTGAGCCAGAACGGTCTGCTGACCACCGCCTCCGGCCTGTCCGTGCTCGACCAGAACGGCGCGCCCATCGCGATCCCGCCGCACGAATCGCTGCTGATCGGCAACGACGGCACGATCTCGGTGGTGCCGCTGGGCCAGCCCGCCAACACCATGACCGAGGTCGGCCGGCTGCAGATCGCAGCTGCCCGCACCCTCGACCTGGAGCGTGGCGAAGACGGCCTGATGCGTCTGCCACCGGGCGCCGAACCGCTGCCGCCCGCCGCCGGCGTGGTGCTGACCTCCGGCGCGCTGGAGCAGAGCAACGTCGACAGCACCTCGATGCTGGTGTCGATGATCCAGCTGTCGCGCCAGTTCGAGATGCAGGTACGGGTCTTGCAGAGCGGTGACGACAACGCCAAGGCCAGCAACTCGTTGCTGTCCGCACGCTGATTTTCACCATTTTCCTTCCACCTGCCCGCTCGGCTGACCCAGCCGTTCCACCCCTGATTTCCCGGAGGATTTCCCCATGACCCAGGCACTCTGGATCGCCAAGACCGGCCTAGACGCGCAGCAGACGCGCATGGCGGTGATCTCCAACAACCTCGCCAACACCAACACCACCGGCTTCAAGCGCGACCGCGCCAGCTTCGAGGACCTGCTGTACCAGACCGTGCGCCAGCCCGGCGGCGCGTCCTCCGAGCAGACCCAGTTGCCGACCGGCCTGTCGACCGGCACCGGCGTGCGCGTGGCCGCGACCGACAAGCAGCACACCCAGGGCAACCTGTCGCAGACCGGCAACGCGCTGGACGTGGCGATCAACGGCCGCGGCTTTTTCGAGGTGCTGATGCCCGACGGCAGCCCGGCCTACACCCGCGACGGCAGTTTCCAGGTCAACTCGCAGGGCGAGCTGGTCACCAACGCCGGCTACCCGGTGCAGCCGGGCCTGCAGCTTCCCGAAGGCGCGCAGAGCGTGACCATCGCCGGCGACGGCACCATCACCGTGCAGATCGCCGGCCAGGCCGAAGGCGTGCAGATCGGCGCGCTGGTGGTGTCGGACTTCATCAACCCCGCCGGCCTGCAGGCCAAGGGCGGCAACCTGTACGTGGAAACCGGCGCCAGCGGCCCGGCCCAGCAGGGTGCGCCCGGCGAGAACGGTGCCGGCCTGCTGGTGCAGGGCGCGCTGGAAGGCAGCAACGTCAACGTGGTCGAGGAACTGGTGTCGATGATCGAGACCCAGCGTGCGTATGAGACCAACGCCAAGGCGATCTCCACCACCGACCAGATGCTCGG
>DASTUE010000160.1:0-44957 GCA_035759805.1 Lysobacter sp.
CGCTCGCCCACGCCGGCGAACACCGACAGGCCTTCGTGCGCCTTGGCGATGTTGTTGATCAGTTCCATCATGTTGACGGTCTTGCCGACGCCGGCGCCGCCGAACAGGCCGACCTTGCCGCCCTTGGCGAACGGGCACATCAGGTCGATGACCTTGATGCCGGTTTCCAGCAGGTCGTTGGCCGCGGCCTGCTCTTCATAGGACGGCGCCTCGCGGTGGATTTCCCACTGCGTGGACGACTCGACCGGACCAGCCTCGTCGATCGGGCGACCCAGCACGTCCATGATGCGGCCCAGCGTGCCCAGCCCGACCGGCACCGTGATGCCCTTGCCGGTGTTGGTCGCAATCAGGTTGCGCTTCAGGCCGTCGGTGGAGCCCAGCGCGATCGCACGCACCACGCCGTCACCCAGCTGCTGCTGCACTTCCAGCGTGATCTCGGTGTTGTCGACCTTCAGCGCGTCGTACACGCGCGGAACGGACTCGCGCGGGAACTCGACGTCGACGACGGCACCGATGATCTGAACGATCTTGCCCTGGCTCATGATGTTTCCTCGTATCTCAAATGCTGCTTTGCGGATCGCAGGTCGCGGCCGCGGGATGTTGGATGGGAACCGCTGCGTCGCCGGTCAGACCGCCGCCGCGCCGCCGACGATTTCGGAAATCTCTTGCGTGATCGCCGCCTGCCGGGCCTTGTTGTAGACCAGCTGCAGGGTGTCGATCAGCTTGTTGGCGTTGTCGGAGGCGGACTTCATCGCGACCATGCGCGCGGCGTGTTCGGACGCCACGTTCTCCAGCACCGCCTGGTACACCAGCGACTCGATGTAGCGCGTCAGCACGTGATCCAGCACGGTCGGCGCATCGGGTTCGTAGATGTAGTCCCAGTCGTGGCGCGATACCGGCGCATCCGACGCGGGCAGCGGCAGCAACTGCTCGAACGTCGCCTGCTGGACCATGGTGTTGACGAAATCGTTGTAGCAGATGAACACGCGATCGATGGTGCCGGCGCTGTAACCGTCCAGCACGACCTTGATCACGCCGATCAGCTGCTCCAGCTTCGGCTGGTCGCCCAGGTGAGTGACCGAGGCCAGCATGTTGACCTTGACCCGGCGGAAGAACACCGACGCCTTCTGGCCGATGGTGACCACATCGACCTCGACGCCCTGCTCCTGCCACTGACGGATCTCGCCCAGCAGCTTGCGGAACAGGTTGTTGTTGAGGCCGCCGGCCAGACCGCGGTCGGAAGACACGATGACGTAACCGACGCGCTTGGGGTCCGCGCGCTCGGTCATGTAGGGATGCTGGTAATCGGAATGGGCCTGGGCCAGATGCCCGATCACCTGCTTCATCACCCGCGCGTACGGGCGCGATACCTTCATCCGCTCCTGCGCCTTGCGGATCTTGGAAGCCGAGACCATCTCGAGCGCGCGCGTCACCTTGCGGGTGTTCTGCACGCTCTTGATCTTGGTTTTGATTTCACGTCCGCCTGCCATCGTCTTTTCCGCCTTACCAGGTGCCGGTCTGCTTGAACTCTTCGATGCCCTTCTTGAACGTCGCTTCGATCTCGTCGTTCCATGCGCCGCTGGCGTTGATCTTGCCGATCAGCTCGCCCTGGGTCTTGGCGAAGTGCGCATGCAGGCCCTCCTCGAACGCCAGGATCTTGTTCACCGCGACGTCGTCGAGGTAGCCCTCGTTGACCGCGTAGATCGACAGCGCCTGGTCGGCGATGGACATCGGCAGGTACTGCTTCTGCTTCATCAGCTCGGTGACGCGCTGGCCACGTTCGAGCTGCTTGCGGGTGGCTTCGTCCAGGTCCGAGGCGAACTGCGCGAACGCCGCCAGCTCACGGTACTGGGCGAGCGCGATGCGGATGCCGCCCGACAGCTTCTTGATGATCTTGGTCTGGGCCGAGCCACCGACGCGCGACACCGAGATGCCGGCGTTCACGGCCGGACGGATGCCGGCGTTGAACAGGTCGGTTTCCAGGAAGATCTGGCCGTCGGTGATCGAGATCACGTTGGTCGGCACGAACGCCGACACGTCGCCGGCCTGGGTCTCGATGATCGGCAGCGCGGTCAGCGAACCGGTCTTGCCCTTCACTTCGCCGTTGGTGAACTTCTCCACGTATTCCTCGGACACGCGCGCGGCGCGCTCCAGCAGGCGGGAGTGCAGATAGAACACGTCGCCCGGATAGGCTTCGCGGCCCGGCGGGCGCTTCAGCAGCAGCGAGATCTGGCGGTACGCCACGGCCTGCTTGGACAGGTCGTCGTACACGATCAGCGCGTCTTCGCCGCGGTCCATGAAGTACTCACCCATGGTGCAGCCGGAGTAGGCGCTGATGTACTGCATCGCGGCCGACTCGGACGCGGTCGCGGCGACCACGATGGTGTGATCCATCGCGCCCTGCTCTTCCAGCTTGCGCACGACGTTGGCGACCGAACTGGCCTTCTGGCCGATCGCGACGTACACGCATTTGATGCCGGTGCCCTTCTGGTTGATGATCGCGTCGATCGCCATCGCGGTCTTGCCGGTCTGGCGGTCGCCGATGACCAGCTCGCGCTGGCCGCGACCGATCGGGATCATCGAGTCAACCGACTTGTAACCGGTCTGCACCGGCTGGTCGACCGACTTGCGCCAGATCACGCCCGGGGCGACGCGCTCCACCGGCGCGGTCAGCTTGGCATCGATCGGGCCCTTGCCGTCGATCGGCTCGCCCAGCGCGTTGACCACGCGACCCAGCAGCTCGTTGCCGATCGGCACTTCCAGGATACGGCCGGTGGTCTTGGCCACGTCGCCTTCGCGCAGGTTCTCATAGCCGCCCAGCACCACGGCGCCGACCGAGTCGCGCTCCAGGTTCAGGGCCAGCGCGAAGATGTTGTTCGGCAACTCGATCATTTCGCCCTGCATCACGTCGGCCAGGCCGTGGATGCGCACGATGCCGTCGGCCACCGAGGTGACCGAGCCTTCGTTGCGCGACTCCGCGGACAGCTTGACCTTCTCGATGCGGGTCTTGATCAGTTCACTGATTTCGGACGGGTTGAGCGTGGTTTGCATGGGTGTTTCCCTAGTACCCGACGCAGGCGTCGGAAGTAAACGATGATTCGGAGCGCGATGACCCGGCGCGGCGATGGACTGCGATCAACTGGCCAGCGCCGTCTGCAGGCGCGAGAGTTTGCCCTTCAGCGACCCGTCGATGACCACGTCGCCGGCATCGATCACCGCGCCGCCGATCAGCGACTCGTCGATCGCGGTTTCCAGCTCGACCTCGCGGCCGAAGCGCTGCTTCAGCGCCAGCCGGATCGATTCCAGCTCGGCTGCCGGCATTTCGCTGGCCGCGGTGACCCGGGCCTTGACGATGCGGTCGGCCTCGGCACGCAGCTGCTCGAACATTCCGGCGATTTCTGCCAGCAGCGGCAGGCGGCGGTTGTCGGCCAGCAGTCCGATGAAGCGGCCGAAATCCTCGTCCGCGCCATCCACCGCCAACAGGGCCACCGCTTCGCTTGAGGACAGCTGCGGGTGCTTCAACAACGCCTCCACCTGCGGGTCGGCGGCGATGCGGGCGACAAGCCCGAGCGCCTGCGACCACGCGGCGGTGCGGCCGCCCTGGCTCGACGCGGCGAACGCAGCGCGGGCATAGGGACGGGCGAGGGTCAGGGACTGGCTCATTGCTCAGGGCATCCGGTCAGTGGCGGGATCAAAGCTGGGCGGCGAGTTCGTCGAGCAGCGCCTTGTGGGCGTTGGCATCGATTTCCCGGCGCAGCAGCTTCTCGGCGCCGCTGACGGCCAGCGACGAGACCTGCCTGCGCAAGTCCTCGCGGGCGCGGTTCTGCGCCGCGACGATCTCGGCGTCGGCCAACGCCTTCTGGCGCGTGGCTTCCACCATCGCATCGGTCTTGGCCTGGTCGATGATCTGGTTGGCGCGCTGGTGCGCCTGCTCGATCACCTCATTGGCCTTCGCCCGCGCTTCGCGCATGGCCGCATCGACGCTTTGCTGCGCCTGCGCGAGGTCGTGCTGGCTGCGCTCGGCAGCCGCGAGACCATCAGCGATTTTTTTCTGGCGTTCTTCGATCGCCCGGTTCATGGGCGGCCAGATGAACTTCATGGTGAACCAGATGAGCAACGCGAACGAGATCATCTGACCAAAGAAGGTCATGTTGATATTCATGACAGCTCCGTAGGGGCGCTGCGGGCGAGGGTGCCCGGGAGAGACGTCCGGAAAACCGGACGTCTCGATTCAAGCAGGTCGATCAACCGACGTTCAGCGCGCCCAGCAGCGGGTTGCCGAACGCGAACAGCAGGCCGACGGCCAGCGCGATGATGAACGCGGCGTCGATCAGGCCGGCGAGCAGGAACATGCGGCCCTGCAGCATCGGGACCAGCTCGGGCTGGCGCGCGGCCGACTCGAGGAACTTGGCGCCCATGATCGCGATGCCGAGGCACGCACCGATCGAGCCCAGGCCGACCATCATGCCGATCGCGATTGCGGTCAGGCCCTGCACACTGGCGATGAATTCCATGGTTTTCTCCTACTGAAACGTTTGGTTTGGATTGGCGGAAGGATGAAACGTTGCGAAACTTGGAACGGGAGCGATGACGCGATCAATGACTCTCGTAGGCGCCGGCGATATAGACGACCGAGAGAATCATGAAGATGAAGGCCTGCAGCAGCACGATCAGGATGTGGAACACGGCCCAGGCGAAGTTGAACAGCACGCCGGGGACGAACATCAGCAGGCCGCCGCCGAGCAGGCCGGCGATCAGCATGAACACCAGCTCGCCGCCGTACATGTTGCCGAACAGTCGCATCGCCAGTGATACCGGCTTGACGCAGTACTCGATGACGTTCATGACCAGATTGACCGGCATCAGGATCGACTTGGTCACCTTGTTCTCGGCGGCAAATGGCGAGGTCATCAATTCCTTGCCGAAGCCGAAACCGCCCTTGGCCTTGATCGAGTGGTAGAGGATCAGGAAGAACACGACGACCGACATCGCGGCTGTGGTGTTCAGATCGGCGGTCGGCACCCAGCGGAAGTAGGTGTGGGCAGCCGCCTCGGCCCCGGCGACCGCCTGGATCGCCACACCGGGCGTGTCCAGCGGCAGCAGGTCCATGCCGTTCATCAGCACGACCCACATGAAGATCGTGATCGCCAGCGGCGTGATCGAACTGCGGTCGCCGTGGAAGTTGTCCTTCACCTGGTTGTCGACGAACTCCATCGCCATCTCGACGAAGGCTTGGCCTTTCGAGGGCACCCCGGAGGTCGCCTTGCGGGCGTAGTAGCCGAACCATCCAATGAACAGCAGGCCGCACACCAGCGATACCACCCACGTATCAACGTGGAACGTGCCGCCGAACAGATCGATCGCGTTCTGCTGCAGATGATGCTGGATGTATTCGTTCAGGCCGCCAGAGCCGGTCTGTTCACTCACGAAGGACACCTTCTCGATTCAGGATTTGGGCCAGCACATAGGCCAGCGTCGTTGCCACTACCCCGGCCAGCATCGGCAGCGGGGGCAACTTGAACCCCGCCAGACCCAGCGCGAGGACTGCAAACACCACCAACCACTTCAATATGACACCGGCCAGCAACCGGCCGATGACCGTGCCAGCCGGTTGAACACCGCCACCGAGCGCGACCAGCGTCGCCACCCCGCCACCGGCGACAACCGCGCCGCCGCCCATCACCGCCCCGAGTGCGGAAGGCACCCCGAAGGCGAGGAAAACCAGCGTGGTCAACGCCGTCGCGCCAGCCTGGAAGGCGATCGCGCGCAACGCCAACCGGCGCCCTGCGGACATTGGATCGTGCACGCTCGGCTCGTCGGTCAGGAGGGTGGGCAGACGTTCGCCCGATGAAGCCGCCGAATTATAGAGGCCCCGGATGCTTGCGGCAACTGCCGGTATCCGTCGCTGCATGAACCATCCTGAACAGGGCTTGCCGGAAGCGATCGAAGATCAGCCGCAAATAAGAATGATTGTCATTTAGACTTGATCCTCTCGATGCAACCCCGCAGACCACGGCCCGCCGGAGACACGACCATGAGCAAGACCCTGAGCTTTGCGCTTGTCCATTTCACCGTCGCCTTCAGCGTCGGCACACTGATGACCGGCAGCTTGTGGGTGGGCGGCGCACTGGCCATTGTCGAGCCGACCTGCAACACGGTCGCCTACCACTTCCACGAGAAGGTCTGGACCAGCATCCAGCAGCGCAGGCAAGGCGCCGTACTGCCCACCTGATGCCCTTCTGAACGCACTCTGGCCGGGGGGCGAAAATCAACTGCCGCGACCACGGAACCTTTTCCGCCAGCGCCGGTCAATAGTCGGGCACACCCCGCCGCCACTCTCTCCTCGTCAATGGCAAACAGCAGCGGCGGGCTCGAAGCCCCGGCCTGATCCGCCGGGGCTTCTCCTTGTCGGGCGCCTGCCGGCCGACCCGCGCACGATCAATTCAGGACTTCTTCCGGGGCACGTAGAGATCGGTGATGGTGCCGTCAAACATCTCGGCCGCCATCGCCACCGACTCCGACAGGGTCGGGTGCGGGTGGATCGTGTGGCCGATGTCACCGACCTCGCAGCCCATCTCGATCGCCAGCGCGATCTCGGCGATCAACTCGCCCGCGTGCACGCCGACGATGCCGCCACCAATCACGCGCCGGGTCGCCTCGTCGAACAGCAGCTTGGTAAAGCCCTCGGTGCGGCCGATGCCGATGGCGCGTCCCGACGCCGCCCACGGGAACTTGCCGACGCCGACTTTCAAGCCCTTGGCCTTCGCCTCGGTTTCGGTGACGCCGACCCAGGCGATTTCCGGATCGGTGTAGGCGACCGACGGGATCACCCGCGCGACCCACTCTTTCTTCTCACCCGCAGCGACTTCGGCCGCGAGCTTGGCTTCGTGGGTCGCCTTGTGCGCGAGCATCGGATTGCCGACCAGATCGCCGATCGCAAAGATGTGCGGCGCGGTCGTGCGCATCTGCCGGTCGACCGGAATGAAGCCGCGATCGGTGACCTCCACGCCCGCCTTGCCCGCATCCAGCTTGCCGCCGTTGGGCGCGCGGCCAACCGCCACCAGCACGCGATCGTAGAGCTGCGCCTCCGGTGCGCTGCCGCCTTCGGCCGCCGGCTCGAAGCGGACCTTGAGGCCCTTCTTCTGCGCCTCGACCGCAGCGGCCTTCGTCTTGAGGTGGATTGCCACGCCCTGCTTCTTCAAGCGGTCGGCGAGCGGCTTGACCAGATCCTTGTCGGTGCCCGGCATCAGCTGGTCCATGAACTCGACCACGGTCACCTCGCTGCCGAGCGCGCGGTACACCGTCGCCATCTCCAAGCCGATGATGCCGCCGCCGACGACCAGCAGTTTCTTTGGCACCTCGGCCAGCGCCAGCGCGTCGGTGGAGTCCATCACGCGCGGATCGTCCCACGGGAAACCGGGCAGCTTGACCGCCTGGCTGCCGGCGGCGATGACGCACTGCTGGAAGCGCAGCAGCTGGGTCTTGCCGTCCTGCGCAGTCACTTCCAATTCGTTGGCGGACAGGAAACGGCCCACTCCGGTGACCACGCGCACCTTGCGCTGTTTCGCCATGCCGGCCAGCCCTCTGGTCAGCTGGCCGACGACGTTGTCCTTGTAGCCGCGCAGCTTGTCCAGGCTGATTTTCGGCGCGCCGAATTCGATGCCGAAGTCGCCGGCATGGGCGGCCTCTTCGACCACCGCCGCGGCATGCAGCAGTGCCTTGGACGGAATGCAGCCGACATTGAGGCAGACCCCGCCCAGGTCGGGGTAGCGCTCGACCAGCACCGTATCCAGGCCGAGGTCGGCGGCGCGGAACGCAGCTGTGTAGCCGCCGGGACCCGCACCCAGTACCAGCATCGCGCACTCGATGTCGGCCCTGCGGCCGGAATCGGGCGCGGCGGTCGGCGCAGTGGGTGACGCCTTCGGAGCGACCTCTCCCGCAGACGGGAGAGGTGAATTGTCGGCCGCACCTGCGGTGTCAGCTGCCGCTTTCACATCCTTCCGCGATGCGTCTGCCCTGGCGCCTTCATCCTTGCCGTTGCTCCCGGCCTCACTTCCGCCTTCGGCCTGGGTTTCAATCACCGCGATCACGGCACCGTCAGCCACGGTATCGCCGACCTTCACCCGCAGCTCGCGAATGATGCCGGCGGCGCTGGAGGGCACCTCCATCGTCGCCTTGTCCGACTCCAGCGTAACCAGGCCCTGGTCGACCGCCACGCTGTCGCCGACCGCGACCAGCACCTCGATGACCGGTACGCCGTCGTAATCGCCAATGTCAGGAACCTTGATCTCGATCAGTGCCATGCCTGTGTCTCCTGGGTGGCCGCACGCGCCTGGGCGCGGCCGTCATTACGGTGGTGAAGCAAATGGTGGCGGCGGACACCGGAACGCCATGGCCTCGACGACGCCGTAAAGCGATCGCCGGGTCAGTCGAGGTCCGCCAACTGCTCGTCCAGCCTGTCGAGCGACTGCGCGAGATCGCGCCAGCGCTTGTAGCGGTTCTTTTCCTTGGTGTCGCTTGCCTCGATCAAGATCAACGACTGCCTGACCAGCATCCGCGCCGGGCCGCAGGTCGGCTCCAGACCGGTGACGCGCTGGTCGTCCACCGTGAACAGCAGCAACTCGCCGTCATGGAACACGGCCGCGCTTTCGGCCGGCACTGCGGCCTGCAAGGTACGCTGCCAGGTGTCGAGCAAGCGCTCGGCCAGCGCGGCCGGCATCGGCACTTCGCGCACCCTGGGCGACTGGTCGGTCTTCAGGCTGCGGCTGATGCCACCCCGAATCGGGCTGACGCTGTCCACGCGCTCGCTGGCGGTCGCCGAGCGCAGCGCCCAGGCCGTGTTGCCTCGCACCGGGCGCATCAGCATCACACCACTTTCCTTGCCGCGCACCGGCAGGCGCACGAGGCTCAATGCGGGCACGTCACCGTCGGCGAACAACTGCTCCACCGCGCTGCCGTGGTTCTGCGTGGCCGGTGGCCAGCCGTGGCCGAGGTCGAGCAGGCATTCACTCTTCGCGTAGGCCAGCGGCGCGACGGCCAGCAAGCCGGCCAGGGTCAATGCACGCCACACGGGCGCACGCGACATGAAAGCAGGCGACATCACAGCAGCAGCCGGCGCATGTCGGCCAATGCCTGGGCGAGGTAGACGGCGAAACGCGCCGCCGCGGCACCGTCGATCACGCGATGGTCGTAGCTCAGCGACAGCGGCAGGATCAGGCGTGGCTTGAACTTCTCGCCATTCCAGACCGGCTGCATCGCGGCCCGGGACACGCCCAGGATCGCCACTTCCGGCGCATTGACGATCGGGGTGAACTTGGTGCCGCCGATGCCGCCCAGCGAACTGATCGAGAAGCAGCCGCCGCTCATCTGGGCCGGACCGAGCTTGCCTTCGCGCGCCTTGGCGGCGAGCTCGCCGGTTTCCATCGCGATCTCCATCACGCCCTTGCGGTCGCAGTCGCGCACCACCGGCACCACCAGCCCGTTGGGCGTGTCGGCGGCGAAACCGATGTGGAAGTACTGCTTGAGCACCAGGTTCTCACCGCTGGCATCCAGCGAGGAATTGAAATCCGGGAATTTCTGCAGCGCGTTGGCGGCCGCCTTCATCAGGAAGGCCAGCATGGTCAGCTTGGTCGCCTTGCCCTTGGCGATGAGCTTCTCGTTCTCCTGGTTGAGCTGCACACGCAGCGCTTCCAGGCCGGTGATGTCGGCGTCCTCGAACTGGGTGACGTGCGGAATCATCGCCCAGTTGCGCGCCAGGTTGGCGCCGGAAATCTTCTGGATCCGCGACAGCGCGCGGGTTTCGGTCGGGCCGAACTTGCTGAAGTCGACCTTCGGCCACGGCAACAGGCTCAGGCCGTTGCCACCACCGGCCGCAGCGACCGCACCGCCGCCCTGCATCGCGTCCTTGACGAACTTCTGCACGTCTTCCTTGCCGATCCGGCCACCACGCTGGCTGCCGGCGACCTGCGACAGATCGACCCCGAGTTCACGTGCGAACAGACGCACCGCCGGGCTGGCGTAAGGCACCTTGCCGGGCAACAACTCGTTGGCGTCGAACACCACCGGCGGTGAACTCGGCGACGCGGCAACAGCAGCGGTCTCGCGCTGCGCCAGCTTGTCGGGCGTGCCGACAACAGCCGGCTCCACCGGGGTCGCGGTCTCGACGGCGCGGGTTTCCTGGCTGGCGGCAACCGGCTCGACGCGGGCTGGTTCCGCCGGCTTTGCGGCGGGAGCGGCCGGATCGGCAGCAGCATCGGCGGACGGCTCGATCAACGCGACCACCGAACCTTCGGCGATCTCGTCACCCAGCTTGACCTTGAGCTCGCGCACCACGCCGGCGAACGGCGCAGGCACCTCCATCGTCGCCTTGTCGGACTCCAGCGTGACCAGCCCCTGGTCCACCTGGACCGTGTCGCCGACCGCAACGAGCACTTCGATCACCGGCACGCCGTCGTAACCCCCGATATCCGGGACGCGTGCTTCCTTCAACTCAGCCATGTTCGGCTCCGCCTTGCGCGAAAGCCCTATTGTGGCCGCTGCAGGCAGGACGCGCCAACCGTCGGGACGCGGCGTACCGTGGCGTTTGGTCTGCTGGCGGCGAGGTCGCCGGACGCAGCATCGAAGTGGAAACACCGGCGCCAGGCTGGCGGTCTGCGCAAGCCAGCCTTGCGCGTGGGAGTGTGTACCCGACACCGCTTGCCGTTCCCCGACACCGTGCGATGGGTGGCGCATTACGCCTGCGGCTGATGTGCCCTGCATCTGATATCGACAACCGACCCGACTGCCGCACGCCGCCGCGGTGGGATGGGTGCCGCACGCAACCGCGCACCGGATCCAGCGCCGGTTCAGCCGGGACATGACATCCGCGTCACCCGCATGGCCACGGCAGGCGAAAAAAGTTCCGCACCGGCGATACCGCGCACCAATCGAAGTTCATTCGCGGGTGACTAGGGTGGCCGGGCCTGCCAGAAACCCGGCCGGCATCCCCCACAAGTCACAAGAAACCTGGAGTCCCCCATGATCCGTTTCCGTCATTTGACCCTCGCCCTGCTGGGCACCCTGGCCATCGCTCCTGCGGCCGCGTTTGCACAGGACGCCTACGGCGCGCCCGAGCAGGACGCCTATGCCACCCAGACCACCACCAGCACCGACGGCGCGACCAAGCGCTTCGCGGTGGTCGGCGGCTACGCCTTGAGCGAGCCGACCAGCAACCCCTCCATCGCCGGCGCACGCACCCAGATCGACGGTGATGGCGCCGCCACCCTGAGCGCCAGCTACTACGTGACCGACAACATCGCGGTCGAGGCGTGGGGCGCGGCCGACAAGTTCGGTCACCGCGTCCGCAACGCCAATGGCGGCAAGCTCGGCAGCGTGAACGCGCAGCCGTACGCGGTCAGCGGCCAGTACCACTTCGGCACCAGCGAGCAGACCCTGCGCCCGTTCGTCGGCCTGGGCTACTACGAGACCAACTACGACGGCGAATCCGCCGAAGCCACCGGCGCGCTTGCCGGCCAGCGCATCGGCGTGGAAACCACCAAGGGTGCGATGGCGACCGCCGGCGTGGACGTCAAGCTCAGCCCGAGCTGGTTCGCACGCGCCGACCTGCGCTACCTGCACGGCGACTCGAACGTGATGCTGGACGGCCAGAACGCCGGCAAGGCGGAACTGAACCCGGTCGTGCTGGGCGTGGGCCTGGGCGCACGCTTCTGATCCGACCGCGCCGATTCAGTGGGCCGATTCAGTGGGTCGATTCAATCCGGCCTGATCCGATACGGCACGTAATCCGCTTCCTGCGACGGGCCTTCGGGCCCGTCGTTGTTTTCCGCCGCTGGTGCGGTTGCGGCCGGTCAAACGATCCCCAGGCGGCCGGGTAGCCGGGTGGCGCATTACGCCTGCGGCTAATGCGCCCTACGGGTGTTCAGCTTCGGCGTGCACGCGCTCGCGGCGCAGCATGTACAGGCCGCTGGCGACGATGATGCCCGCGCCCAGCCAGGTCACCGCATCGGGCAGCACGCCCCAGATGCTCACGTCCAGCAGCACGCCCCAGACCAGCGCGGTGTACTCCAGCGGGGCCAGCAACGATGCCGAACCGGTCCGGAAGGCCTCGGTGATCGCATACTGGCCGATCGCGCCGGCCAGACCGATTCCGGCGATCACCCAGCCATCCTGCAGCCGCAGCGGCACCCAGTTTGGCCAGGCCAGCGCACCCGCCCCCAGCGCCAGCATCACCAGCAGCCAGACGATCATCGACGCGCTCGAGTCGGTCCGCGCCAGCACCCGCACGGTGAGCGCGCTGACCGCATAGCCGGTGGCCGCGAACAGCACCGCCAACGCGGCCCAGCTGAGCATGCCCTCGCCGCTGGGGCGAAGCAGCACCAGCATCCCCAGCAGGCCGATCGCGATCGCAGTCCAGCGCCGCGGGCCGACGTGCTCACCCAGGATCGGCACCGACAGGGCCGTGATCAGCAGCGGGGCGACGAAGAAGATCGAGTACGCGGTGGTCAGCGGCAGGCTGCGCAGGGCGAACGCGAACGACGCCATCATCGCGATGCCGATCGCGCCACGCAGCAGGTGCAGCGACCAGCGCACCCGCAGCAGCGGCGCCAGACCGGTGGTCGCGAGCACCCAGACCAGGATGAACGGCAGCGAAGAGGCGCCGCGCAGCGAGGCCACCTGCATCGCGGGATAGATCCCGGCCAGCTGCTTCAACCCCGCATCCATCAGCGCGAACGCTGCGACGGCCAGCAACATCATCAACGGCGCCGGCAGGCGCGGCGGCAAGGCGGTCATGGGGGCGTTCACCGGGCAACGGGCGGCCAGCATAACCGGCGCGGGTCCGTCGCTCCGGACCGCCACCCGGTTGGTGTCAGTCCGCGCCGCCCGGGCTGGCGATGTCGATCACGAAGCGGTAGCGCACATCGCCGCGGATCATGCGGTCGTAGGCCTGGTTGATGTCGGCAATGTCGATCAGCTCGATGTCCGAGGCGATCCCGTGCTCGGCGCAGAAATCCAGCATCTCCTGGGTCTCGCGGATGCCACCGATCAGCGAGCCCGCGAGCTTGCGCCGCTGCATGATCAACGGTCCGGCGGCCACCGGCACCGGCTGGTCGGGGATGCCCAGCAGCACCATCGTGCCGTCGAACTTCAGCAATCCCAGGTAGGCGTTGTAGTCATGCGGCGCGGAGACGGTGTCGATGATGAGGTCGAACCGGCGCGCCAGGGTCTTGAACGTGGCCGGGTCGCGGGTCGCCGCGAACTGCTGCGCGCCGAGCGCCGCGGCGGCCTCGCGCTTGGACTCGGACGTGCTGAGCACGGTCACCTCCGCCCCCATCGCCGCCGCCAGCTTGACCGCCATGTGGCCCAGCCCGCCCAGCCCGACCACCGCCACCCGCTGACCGGCCTTGACGCCGTAACGGCGCAGCGGCGACCAGGTCGTGATGCCCGCGCACAGCAACGGCGCGGCGCGATCGAGCGGGATCGATTCCGGCACCCGCAGCACGTAATCCTGGCTGACCGTGATCCGGGTCGAATAGCCGCCGTAGGTCGGCGCCCCGGTGTCGCGTTCGCGCGAGTTGTAGGTGCCGGTCATGCCCTCACTGCAGTACTGCTCCTCACCGGCCCGGCACTGCCCGCAATGGCGGCAGGAGTCAACGAAACAGCCCACCCCGACCGCATCGCCGGGCTTGAACCGCTGCACGCCCTCGCCCACCCGCGCGACCCGGCCGACGATCTCGTGCCCCGGCACCATCGGGAAGATGCCCGAGTTCCCCCATTCCGCCCGCACCTGGTGCACGTCGGAATGGCAGACGCCGCAATACAGGATGTCGATCAGCACCTCGCCGGCGCGCGGTTCGCGGCGCTCGATCGTCCAGGGAGCCAACGGCGACTGGCCATCGGGGGCGGCATAGGCGGCGGTCTTGAGCATGGGGGATTCCGGTTCGGTGCTGACGCCGGCGAGTCTAGACCGGTGGCGGCGAAAAGCCCGTCGGCACGATGGCCCACGATCGCCGGCAGCCCGTTTCCGCCCGGCTGCGCTACCCTTGCCTGTCGTTCATTCCCGGAGCCCGCCATGCCTTCCTTCGACGTCATCTCCGAAGTCGACAGCCACGAACTCACCAACGCCGTCGACCAGGCCAGCCGCGAGCTCACGACCCGCTTCGACTTCAAGGGCGTGGACGCCAGTTTCAGCCTCGACGACGAGATCGTCAGCCTGTCGGCGCCCAGCGAGTTCCAGCTCCAGCAGATGACCGACATCCTGCGCGCGCGCCTGATCGCCCGCGGCATCGACGCGCGCTGCCTGGAGTTCGGCGACGTGGAGACCAACCTGGCCGCCGCGCGGCAGAAGATCACCGTCAAGCAGGGCATCGAGCGCGAACTGGCGAAGAAGATCCAGGCCACGCTGAAGGAGTCCAAGCTCAAGGTGGACAGCCAGATCAACGGCGAGAAACTGCGCATCAACGGCAAGAAGCGCGACGACCTGCAGGCCGCGATGGCGCTGCTGAAGGCCACCGAGTTCGAACGTCCACTGCAGTTCGACAACTTCCGCGATTGATCGCCGGGCCATTTTTGACCGGCCACGTTTCGACCTCACGCCCATGACCGCCGAAGACCCGATCACCGCGACCCGCCGCTGGCTGCAGCGCGCGGTGATCGGCCTGAACCTGTGCCCGTTCGCCAAGGCGGTGCAGGTCAAGGACCAGATCCGCTACGTGCTCAGTGAGGCGACCACCACGGACGCACTGCTGGAAGAACTGGCCGCCGAACTGGTCTGGCTGCACGACACCGACCCCGCCGTGGTCGACACCACCCTGCTGATCCACCCGCAGGTGCTGACCGATTTCCACGACTACAACGACTTCCTCGACCAGGTCGATGCCGCGATCGACGCACTCGGCCTGGAAGGCGAAATCCAGGTCGCCAGCTTCCATCCCGATTACCAGTTCGCCGGCAGCGACTTCGACGATGCCGCGAACTGCACCAACCGCTCCCCGTATCCGATGCTGCACCTGCTGCGCGAGGCCAGCGTGGAGCGCGCGGTGGAGGCATTCCCTGATCCGGATGCGATTGTCGAGCGCAATATCGCGACGTTGGAAAAGCTGGGTGTCGAAGGTTATCGGCGGCTGTTGGAGCCGTAAGAAAACATCGAAACCGCCCGATCCACGAAAGCCCGCTTCGGAGAGATCGACGCCCTGGACGGGTATTGCTCCTCGGCTCGGTCGGCCCGCTGCGCGGTCCGGCCCGGCGCAGCGCACCGGGCGTTCGCGCAGGCGCGCGGCAGTGCCGCGCAAGCCGCCTGCGCTCACCCTGCCCGACTCGCCGCCGCGGACATCCATGTCCGCTCTACGCAACACCCATCCATGACGCCGCATCGGCGAGTGGTTTTCATGAAGCCCCGAGAACAGGGCCGCTAAGCTTTTGTAGGAGCGACGTCAGTCGCAACCTGACCATCGCGTCCAGCGTTCGTAACTTCGCGACTCACGTCGCTCCTACAAAAGCCCACTGGGCAGCCGATAGCGCGGACTGCTCTGCTGCCCGGAACAACCACAACGACCCGCGGGAGTCGGGGCGCAGGGGTATTGCGGAAAGCAGGCCAGGGGTGAGCGCGGCCCGCTTGCGCGGCATCGCCGCGTGGCCGCGTGAACGCCCGGCGCGCTGCGCCGGGCCGGACCGCGAAGCGGGCCTGCGTCCCCGAGTCAGGGCAGGACGCCCTGACCGAGGGGTGCAGCAATCGCCCCCGTGGCCCGGCTCCTGCAGCGCGAAAACCATCGAAGCCGCTCTTGGCTGTTGCGGCCAATCAAGTCGTCAGAACCAAGGGCCCTGGGTTCCCGCATTCGCGGGAATGACGGGCAATAGCCTGGTTGCTTCAGATCTTCCGCAACCCTGGGCTGACGCTTATCCGCGTCACGTCGATCTCAACCAGCAGCACCAAACAGCAGTTCCAGATCGCCTGCCCCCAGCACCCGCCACTCCCCTGCAGGCAGCCCATCCAGCGCCAGACCACCAACACGGCTGCGATGCAGTGCCTCCACGTGGTTGCCGACCGCGGCGAACATCCGCCGCACCTGGTGGTAGCGGCCTTCCGTCAACGTCAGGTGGGCCGCGCGCGGACCGGTCACGTCCAGCGCCGCGGGCGCGAGCGGCGTGGTTTCCGACTCCAGCAACAGCTCGCCGCTGGCGAACACCGCGCCTTCGTCGCCACGCAGATCCTCGGTGAGGGTGGCGTCGTAGACCTTGGCGAGGCGCGCTTTCGGCGACACGATCCGGTGGAGCAACTGGCCGTCGTCGGTCATCAGCAGCAGGCCGCTGGTATCGCGATCGAGCCGGCCGACCGGCGACAGCAGCGGCGAGCGCAGGCGGAAACGCGGGGGCAGCAGGTCGTAGATGATCCGGCCGGGGTCCTTGGTCGAGCAGGTGTAGCCGACCGGCTTGTGCAGCATCAACACCAATCCGGCGGCCGGGTCGAGCGGCTCGTCGTCGACCCGGATCGTGTCGCGCTCGACCCTGTCGTCGGCGTACAGCACCTCGCCATCCGCGTCGGTGATGCGGCCCTCGCGGAACATCAGCGCGACCTGCTTGCGGCTGCCGTAGCCCAGGTTCGCGATCAGCTTGACCAGTTTCACCGCGACTGCCTGCGCAGCTCGCCGCGGTTGAACGGCTTGACCTTCGGCTCGGGCCTCGCAGGCAGCGCCTTCACCGCTTCGATGATCTTGAAGCCGTCGTTCTGGGCGACCGTGCGCACGCTGCCGAAGCTCTCGGTCAGCACCGATTCGTAAGGCAGGTGGCGGTTGGCGACCAGCCACAGCCGGCCGCCGGGCTTCAGCGCCTCCGCGGCGACGGCGATGAAACGCCGGCCGATGTCCGGTCGATCGGCCCGCCCCTGGGTGTGGAACGGCGGGTTGCTGACGATCACGTCGTACTGCTTCGGCAGACCGGCGGTGACGTCGTGCCAGTGGAAGCCCAGGGTCGCGGGTGTTTCGACCGCGGCAAGGTTGATGCGGGCGAGGTCCAGTGCGCGCTCTTCGGCCTCGTACAGGTCGAGCGAGGTGATTCCGGGGCAACGCGCCAGCAGTTCGACCGACAGGTAGCCGAACCCCGCACCCAGATCGGCGGCCACGCCGGTCAGATCGGCCGGCAACTGCGCGGCCAGCAAGGCGGAAGCCGGGTCGATGCGATCCCAGGCGAACACGCCGGGCCGGCTGGTGAAGCGGTCGCCGGCGATGCGGCGCGGCGCATCCAGCTTCCGCCATTGCGCCTGCAACGCGGTGTCGAGCGACGCCGCGCTGTCGGCGATGTGCAGCGGCGCGGTCCAGAACACCCGGCACTTGTTCTTGGTCAGGTCGCCGACCGCGCCGGTGAGCTTGCGCAGGTCGTCCTGGGCCGAGCGCGCACCTTCGTTGTTGCTGACACAGGCGACGATCCGGCCACCCGGCGCCACCCGCTCGACCGCGCGGGCATACAAGGCGCGCGCCTCCTCGCGCTGG
This sequence comes from Lysobacter sp., assembly GCA_035759805.1. GTDB lineage: Bacteria > Pseudomonadota > Gammaproteobacteria > Xanthomonadales > Xanthomonadaceae > Novilysobacter. The sequence goes on from DASTUE010000160.1 coordinate 17,481, forward strand.
CGCGGCGGCAACACCAGCACCAGCGGGTAACGCGTGTCATCGCCGGGCTCGACCAGCGTCAGACCAGCGTGCTGCAGTGCGTCGGCGTCGGGCTTGAAGCTCTGTTCGCAGACCAGGCCAGGCAACGGACGCTGGTGCAGCGGCCAGCCGTCGCGGGCGCGCAGGAACAGCGTGCCGCCTTCCTGCGGCCACGGCAACAGGCCCTGGACGAAGGGCAGCAACAGGGTTTCCAGGGCGGGGTCGTCAATGGCCACGGCGTGCATCGGTTCGGGGAAGGCGCGCAGTTTAGCGTGGCGCGCGTGCCGGGCCGGTGCTCTTCCGTGGCGTCGGCCAAACCGGCTTCATCGCGGCACAACACCAGCAAGGCCACCCTGACCGCAGTCCCGAACCGGAGCAGCACGTCATGCGCGCACTTTTCATCGGCGGCACCATCGACAACAGCGAAATGGACATCGACGGCGCGCCGCCGGTTCATTACCCGGCCAGCACCGGCGCCGGCCGGCCGCGCTACCGCCTGCATCAGCTCGGCAAGCGCGACGGCGAGGTGGCCTACGCGGTGTATGCCGCGCCGGAGATGGATGACAAGGATATCCAGCGGGTCGTCGAGGAGCGCGATTACGCCCGGCGGTTCCTGGCAACGCCGGTCATGGTGGAGCGATGAATCCGTAGCGGCCCGGCGGCTGCCATGCGTTGCGGCCGTGCCTGTACAGGTAATGCCGGGGCCGCTGACAACGGCCGGCGGCATCCGTCCCTCAGCCCTGCAGTTCGCGCAGCGTGACCGACGGCGGTGCGTCCAGCACCTTGCGGGTGGCGAACATGCCGGCCGCCAGTGCCGCCAGCACGCCCAGCAGCGCGCCGGCCGCCGCCATGCCCCAGTTGGCCTGCCACGGCAGGTCGAACACCCGCGTCGCCACCACGCCTGCCAGCACCGACGCGGCGATCGCGGCCACCGCGCCCGACAGCAGCCCGATCGTGGCGAACTCGGACGCCTGCGCCAGCCGCAACTGACGCCGGCTGCCGCCGAGGACGCGCATCACTCCGCCTTCCAGCAAGCGCTCGTCCTGGCTCGCGCCGACCGCGGCCATCAGCACCAGCACGCCAGTCGCCAGCGAGAACCAGAACACCACCGACACCACCACCGACACCTGGTCGGCGGTGCCGCGCACCTGCGCCAGCACTGCGTCGATGTCGATGACGGACAGGTTGGGAAACCGCCCGACCAGCTCCGCGGTGAACCGGCTGTTTTCCGGCGGCACGCTGACCGCGGTGATGTGGCTGGCGGGAAACCCGTCCAGCGATCCGGGCGAGGCGACCACGAAGAAGTTCGGCCGGAAGCTTTCCCAATCGACCTCGCGCAGGCTGGTGATGGTCGCGTTGAACGTCTGTCCGGCGATGTCGAATGCCGCGGTGTCGCCGATCTTCCAGTCCAGCGATTCGGCGTAGCCACGCTCGACCGATATCTGCGGGCTGGCCGGCGCCTCCGCGCCCCAGAACGTCCCGGCCACCACCCGGTTGTCGTCGCCCAATGTCGCCGCCATCGACAGGTTGAACTCGCGGTCGGCGCGGCGCTGGGCGCGGTTGTCGCCGTCCTCCGACGCCTCGGCGAAATCCTTGCCGGTCACCGGCTGGCCGTTGTGCGCGACCAGTCGCGCGCGGATCATCGGATACAGGGTCGGTGCGGCGATGCCCTGGTCGGCGATGAACGCGCGCACCGGGTCCACCTGGTCGTCCTGCACGTTGATGATGAAACGGTTCGGCGCGTCGGCGGCCAGCTGCAGTTGCCAGCGGTCGAGCAGGTCGGTGCGCACAAAGGTCAGCAGCAGCAGCGCCATCAGCCCCAGTCCGAGCGATGCGACCTGGGCGATGCTGGTGACCGGGCGGCGGCTGACGTTGGCCAGCCCGTACCGCAGGCTGCCACGCAGGCGCGAACGCACGGCGCGCAACAGCAGGATCAGCCCCCAGGCCAGCGCCGACAGCACCGCGAGCGTGGCGAGGATGCCGACCAGCATCGCGCTGCCCAGCGCCGCCGAGCCGGCCTTCCACCACAGCAACGCGCCGAGCCCGGCCAGCCCGGTCGCCATCACCAGCCACGCGCTGGGCTCGGTCGGGTCCAGGTCACGGCGCAATACCCGCAAAGCCGGCACCCGCCGCAGCGCCAGCACCGGCGGCGCGCCGAACGCGAGCAGCACGACCAGGCCGACGCCGTATCCCTGCAGCGCCGGCATCCAGCCGGCGGCCGGAATCGCCATGCCCAGCATCGGTTCCAGCCACAGGCCGATGCCCCACTGCAACGCCAGCGCCAAACCGACGCCGACCGTGCTGGCGATCAGGCCCAGCATCAGCAACTCGCCGATGTGGATGCCGTCCAGCGTCGCCTGGCTCGCGCCGAGGCAACGCATCACCGCGGTGCCCGACAGGTGGCGCTCGCTGTGCTGGCGTGCGGCCATCGCGACCGCGACCGCGGCCAATACCACTGACACCAGCGCCGCCAGCCCGAGGAAACGGCCGGCGCGATCCAGCGCGGAACGGATCTCCGGCCGCGCATCGGCGACCGTTTCCAGCCGCTGGCCGCGGGCCAGCGCCGGCTTGGCGGTGGCGACAAACTTTTCCACCGCGCCCGGCTCGCCGGCGACCACCAGCCGGTAGCGGATGCGGCTGCCTTCCTGCACCAAGCCGGTTGCCGCCAGATCGCGCAGATTCACAAACACCTTCGGCGCGATGTTGAAGTAGTCCAGCGCCGCATCGGGTTCGGCGACCACCAGCGCCGCCAGCGTGAAGCGCGATTCGCCGATGCCGAGGGTGTCGCCGATCCGCGCGTCCAGGGTGTCGGCGCCGGCGCGGCTGAGCCAGGCGGAGCCGGGGGCAGGCACGCCGGTCGCGTCGTGCTCGATGCCGTCGCTGCCGACGATGCGGAACGCGCCACGCAGCGGAAACCCATCGCCCAGTGCGCGCAGGTCGCCCAGTTGAAGCCGCGCGTTGCTGCCCTCGCCGACGCTGATCATGGTGTTGAGCTCGACCGTATCGGCACGCCGCAGGCCGGTCGCGCGCGCCGCCTGTTCGAGCGCCGCGCCCATCGGCGCATCGCCGCGCACCACCGCGTCGCCGCCGAGCAGACGGTTGGCCTCGATGGCCAGCGCGCGTTCGGCGCGATCGGTGACGAAGCCGACCGCGGTCACCGCCAGCACCGCCAGCACCAGCGCGGCGAGCAGGATGCGCACGTCGCCGGCCTTGAGGTCACGGCGCAACTGCCGCCACGCCATCGCGGCGATCTTCATCACGCCGTTGCGGGCGCGCCTGTCCGCGGGAAACGCCTTCATGCCGCCTGCGACCCGTGCGCCACCAGCCGGCCGCCGTCCAGCCGCAGCCGCTGGCCGCAACGCCGGGCCAGCTGCTCGTCGTGGGTCACCAGCACCAGGGTCGTGCCGGCCTGCGCATTGAGCGCGAACAGCAACTCGATGATCGCCTGCCCGGTGTGGCTGTCGAGGTTGCCGGTGGGCTCGTCGGCGAACAGCAGCGACGGCCGGGTCACGAACGCGCGGGCCAATGCGACGCGCTGCTGCTCGCCGCCCGACAGCTGGCGCGGGTAATGCCCCAGTCGCTCGCCCAGACCGACCTGCTGCAGGATCGCGCGGGCCGGGGTTTCGACCTCGCGGTCGCCACGCAGCTCCAGCGGCAGCATCACGTTTTCCAATGCGGTCAGCGACGGCAGCAGCTGGAAGTTCTGGAACACGAAGCCGACCTTCGCCCCGCGCACCCGCGCGCGGCCATCCTCGTCGAGCGCCGACAACGCCTCGCCATCGAGAACCACCTCACCGCTGCTGGGCGTGTCCAGGCCGGCCATCAGCGACAGCAGCGTGCTCTTGCCCGAGCCCGACGCGCCGACGATCGCCACCGTGTCGCCTTGCGCGATGGTGAAGTCGACCCCATCGAGGATGGTCAGCCCGCCCGACGGCAGAAGCACGCGCTTGCCCAGCCCGCTGACTTCCAGCGCGAACGTCGATGTGGCGGAGCCCGGTCGGGTCGAGGTTTCGGCAACGGCGGCAGAACGATTGGCCATGATGGCTCCTGGTGGCGCGGACCTGCGCTGCGCCAAGGTGGAAAAGAAAATGAAGCGGAAGAGGGAATCCGGAACGTGACGGCACCAGCAGCGACCACACCAACGATGACGACACGAACCGCGACAGCAGCAACGATGACAGCGGGATATGCGGCTTGGCGCCGGCGTATTCAATGCGCGGCCGGCCTGTTGCTGCTGGTGATGGCCATGCTGTTGATGGCCATGCGCGCGCAGGCCGCGGCACCGACTGCCCCCGCCACCCACACCGTACTGGTGATGGGCGACTCGCTCTCGGCCGGCTACGGCATGGCGACCGAGCAGGGCTGGGTCGCGTTGACGGCCCGGCGCATCGCGCGCGAGAAGCCCGGCTGGCGCGTGGTCAATGCCAGCATCAGCGGCGAGACCACCGCCGGCGGTGCGGCGCGGATCATCGACGCACTGGTCCGGGAGCGTCCCGACGTGGTCGTGATCGCACTGGGCGCCAACGACGGCCTGCGCGGCCTGCCCACGCAGCAGAGCGCCAACCACCTCGCCTACATGATCGGCGCCGCCCACGGCGCGGGCGCGAAAGTGCTGCTGGTCGGCATGCAGATGCCGCCGAACCTCGGCCCGGCCTACACGCGCGCGTTCGAGGCCAACTACCGCAACCTCGCCGACCGTTTCCACGTCGCCCTGCTGCCGTTCCTGCTGGCCCCGATCGCGACCGACCGCGACGCCTACCAGGCCGACAACCTGCACCCCACCGCCGCCGTGCAGCCGCAACTGCGCGACCACGTCTGGACTGCGCTGGCACCGCTACTCGACTGATTCGCTGAAAACCCGGCCACGGTTGGCGCGGGCGCCGCCGTCGGAAACACACCCTCACAGGCTCGTCAGTTGCTGTCCCAGCGCGGCCTGCCAGCCTTCGCCCTCCCAGGGATCGCTGCGCAGACGCGATGCACGGCGCAGGGCCACCGGCATCGGGTAATCCGCGCCGGACTTGCTGCGCCCCAGCTGGCCCCACGCCAGCGGCATTGCGACGGCTGCCCCCGAACGCGCCCGCAGCGACCAGCTGGCCACGCTGGTCGCACCGCGGCTGTTGCGCAGCCAGTCGATGAAGATCACGCCGCCGCGCCTGGCCTTCGACGCGGTCGCCACGTACCTATCGGGGGCGTGGGTCGCCATCGCATCGGCGAACGCCTCGCAGAATGCCTTGGTCTCGCGCCAGCCCGGCCCCGGCGCGATCGGAACCACCACGTGCACGCCCTTGCCACCCGACAGGCGCAGGAAGCTCGCCATGCCGATCTCGTCCAGCCGGGCCCGCACGTCGCGGGCGCCCGCCCGGACCGCCGACCACGGCACGCCGTCGCCGGGGTCCAGGTCGAACACCAGCCGGTCGGGATGCTCGACGTCCTCGATCCGCGCGCCCCAGGGGTGCAGCTCCAGCACGTTCATCTGCACCAGATCGAGCAGGCCGTCGAGGTCGTCGATGTAGACGTACTCCGCCCGCGTGCCGCCCTTCTCCTTGATTGCCACGGCATGCACGCGCCCGCCGAGGCTGGCGGCGTGGTGCTTCTGGAAAAAGCACTGGCCCTGCACGCCGTCCGGACAGCGCAGCAGCGACAACGGCCGCTGCACGACCTCGGGCAGCAACCACGCGGCGACGGCGCGGTAGTAGTCCGCGACCTGCTGCTTGGTGATCTTCTCGGCCGGATAGATCAGCTTGTCCGGGCTGGTAAGTCGTGCCGTGGCTTGATCGCGCACGTTCTGCCTGTCCACCTTGGTGCCCTCCACCTCGCTTGCTCCGACATCGGCCGGGTCTTTGTCCTCGCGCATCCGCTGGTAGCTGGCCTGGCGCAGCAGTCCTTCCTTGCCCCAACCGCGGAACGCCACTTCCACCACCAGCTCCGGCGCAACCCAGGTCACCTCGCGTGCGGCAAACGGCACATGCGGCGGCAGGTTTGCCGTCGCCTCGACGCGCGACAGCCGCTGCAGCCGGGTGGTCAGCTCGCGCAGGAGCGCATCGTCGAACCCGGTGCCGACCCGGCCGACGTATTTCAGCTGCCCGCCGTCGCGCGTCGCCACCAGCAACGAGCCGAAGCCGACCCGCGAGCCCTTGGGCGCGGTGAAGCCGACGACGATGAACTCGTCGGTCTGCGAGTGCTTGATCTTCAGCCAGGTGCTCGACCGGCCCGGCGTGTAGGGCGCATCGACGGCCTTGCTGATGATGCCTTCCATGCCCTGCGCCAGACTGGCCGCGAACACCTCCGCGCCGTGGTCGACGATGTGCTGGCTGTAGGCGAGCACGTCCTGCGGCGAGCGCGCCAGCAGCTTCTCCAGCAGCGCCTTGCGTGCGTCCAGACGGGTGCCGGTGAGATCGATCCCGGCCAGGCTCGGCAGGTCGAACACGACGTAGCGCAAGGTCGCGTTGGCGGTGCCCTCGATCGTGCGTTGGAGCGCGGAGAAACTGTTGCGGCCCTTGTCGTCGAACGCGATCAGCTCGCCGTCCAGGCTCGCGGATGCCACGCCCAGGCCTTCCAGCGCCGCGACGATCTCGGGGTAGTCGGCCGTCCAGTCCAGACCATTGCGCGAGCGCAGGCGGGCCCTGCCATCGTCGATCCGCGCGAGCAGACGGTAGCCGTCCCACTTGAGTTCATGCAGCCAGTGGTCGCCGGTGGGGGGCGAGCCGCGCAGGGTCGCCAGCTGGGGAGCGAATCCGGTATCGCCGCGCAGCGGCCTGGCACCGTCGAGGGCCGCGGCGCGGCGATGCCAATCGGTTTTCCGGCGTCGCGCGGGCGACAGCCCGGCGGTGGCGCGGGCCGATTTCGCGCCCGTTGCCTTGGCGGGGACGGTGGACGAGGCCGCGGTTGTCGACTTCCTTGCGGCCGATTTCGCGCCCACCGGTTTCGCTGCTGTTCCCACAGGTTTTTCCGGGCCCGACGGCCGCCGCCCCTTCCAGCCTTCCGGCGTTGGCGTGTCGACCAGGTCGTCGGCCTCCCGGTCGGCCGCGTACTCGTCGTCGCGCTTGAGCAGCAGCCATTGCGGCTTGGCCGCCGCCTTCGCGGTACGGATCAGCTTCCAGCCGCCGCCGAGCTTGCCGCCGTGCAGGACGAAATCGATCTTGCCCGCGGCCAGCGCCTCCAGCGGGTTGCCGTCGCAGCTCCACACGCCGTGGTCGAACACGTCCACGTGACCGGCGCCGTAATGTCCCGCCGGGATGTCGCCGGCGAAGGTCGCGTACTCCAGCGGGTGATCCTCCACCTGCACCGCGAGGCGCTTTTCGCCGGCCCGCAGCGACGGCCCTTTCGGCACCGCCCAACTCTTCAATGCACCGTCCATCTCCAGCCGGAAGTCGTAGTGCCGCACGCTGGCGTGGTGCAGCTGGACGACAAAGACCGGGCGTTTTCCGCGGCGGCTGCCGGTCGCGCCCACCGGCTCGGGAGTCTGGCCGAACCGGCGCTTGCGGGCGTACTCCTGCAGGCTCATGCCGACCCCGGCCTAGGCGACTTTGCCGCGCTTCTTCGTGACCGCTTTGCGCGCCGACGTGACGGGACTGGAATCGCTTTTCGTGGTGCGTTTGGATGCCCCGCCGGCCGCCTTTCCGGCAGCGGCCTTCGCGGCTTTCGTGGCCTTCTGCGCAGATTCTGAAGCGGCTTTCCTGGCAGTCTTTTTTGCCGGCGCACCGTCCTCCCCTGCATCCGCTCCGGCAGCGGGCGTCTTCGCCGGCGTGCGCCGCTTCCTGGCGATGCTCTGCTGCAGCAAGGCCATGAAGTCGACCACATTGGTCGCCGCGTTCTCGTGCAGCTCGGGCTCCTCGTCCTCTCGCTTGACCACGCCCTTGTCCTTCATCCGCCGACCGATCACCTGCTGCAGGCGCTGGCGGAATTCGTCCTGGTACTGGTCCGGATCCCAATCGCCGGCCATCGTCTGGATCAACTGCTCGGAGAACGCCAGCTCCTTGGCGGTGATCCGGTAATCGCTGCCCTTGCCTTCGGGTATCCGGTACTCGTCGATGTCCACCAGTTCCTGCGGGTAACGCATCATCAGCAACAGCAGCGCATCGCCGTGCGGCATCACCGCGCACAGGTGCTCGCGGGTGCGGATCACCACCCGTGCGATGCCGATCCGGTCGGTGGCCGACAGCGCCTCGCGCAGCAGCACGTAGCCCTTCTCCGCCTTCTTCGCGGGCACCAGCACGTAGGGTTTCTCGAAGTAGCGCGGATCGATCTGGTCAGCATGGACGAAGGCCTCCACCTCGATCGCGTCATGGCTTTCCGGGGCGGCGGACCTGATGTCCTCCGGCTCGAGCACGACGTAGCTGCCCTTGTCGTACTCGAACGCCTTGACGATGTCCTTCCAGGCGACTTCCTCGCCGGTGTCGGCGTTGACGCGCTCGTAGCGGATCGGCGTGTTGTCGCGGGCGTCGAGCATGCGGAACGAGATGTCGGTGCGACGCTCGCCCGACATCAGCGACACCGGGATGTTGAGCAGACCGAACGACAAGGTTCCGGACCAGATCGGGCGGGCCATGGGGGACTCCTGCGGCAGCCACGTGCGGTCGCCCAAGTATCCAAAAACCGGCGTGATGTACGTGTCGAACGGGTTTCACCGCCCTTTGCCGCCCACCGCGGTAGCGTCGGGGCCGGACTTCCCCCGCAAGGCGCGCCCATGACCCGCAATGCCGAACGCGTGCATACCGACCCGGCCGAAATCGCCCGGATCCAGCAGCAGATCGAGCAGCTTCCCAACGGCGCCCACGTCAGCCTGCGGATGGAGGACGGCAGCCAGGTCGACGGCATCGTCGCCGCGCGGCCGGTCGCCCAGGTGTTCTTCGGCCCCGATGGCGAGGAAGGCACCAACGCCGTGCTGCGCCTGGAACAGCCCGCGATGTACCACCCGGAAACCGCGCGCGTGCACGATGTCTGGGTGGACCGGATCCTCGCGATCAAGCGCCTGGATCCGGAAGGAATCGTTACTGCTTGATGCCGGCTGTCGGGTCCGCGTGAGCTGACGCCGGCCGGCTCAGCCGGCCGCGGCGATCTGCCGCAACGCCTGCTCGAACAGCTCCACCGGCTGCCCGCCCTGGATCAGGTGGCGCTCGTTGATGATCACCGCCGGCACCGCGTGGATGCCGCGCTCCTGGTACAACCGCTCCTGCGCGCGGACCTCCGCGGCGAACTCGTCGGAGGCCAGCACCTGGCGCGCCCGCGCGATGTCCAGCCCGACCGTGCCGGCCAGCTCCGTCAGCACCTCGTGCGAGGAAACGTCCAGGTCATCGGTGAAATACGCGTGCAGCAATGCGTCCTTGAGCGCCAGTTCCTGCGCGCGTCCCTGCTCGCCCGCCCAGTGCAGCAGGCGGTGGGCGTCGAAGGTGTTGTAGACCCGGCTGCGCTGGTTGAAGGTGAATCCGACCTCGGCACCCCGCTGGCGGAGGACCTCGCGGTTCTGCGCCAGCTGGTCGGCGTCAAGGCCGTATTTGCCGGCCAGATGCTCGTTGGTGTCCTGACCCTCCGGCGGCATCTGCGGATTCAGCTCAAACGGCTGGAAGTGCAGATCAACCGCCACCGCATCGCCCACGTTGGCCATGGCCTGCTGCAGCGATTTCAGCCCCACCGCGCACCACGGGCAGGAGACATCGGAGACAAAGTCGATTCGCAGGGGCTTGGACATGGCGGTGGCTCGAAGGGGCGGATACCTATGGATTGGGGCAGTGGCCGTGACGATCAAGCCACGGCGCCAGCCCAGGCCGGTCGCACGCGGGTGTCCCCGCCCGTAGGTTCAGCACCTCCGCAAGCCGGGCCCCGTCGTGGTCGGCAGGCCTTCGCAGCGAAGTAAAGGCGGAGGTCTTCGCCGACAGGCGGAGACCGGGGGACATGAGCGGAGAAGGCGTGCCGACCACGACGGGGTGCACCTGCCCCGCCTCACCGAGGCTCTGTCAACGCACAAAGAAAAACCCGGCCGAAGCCGGGTTTTCCTGGTATCTCGTGCGGCTGCCGAAGCAGCTGCAGTCGATCGGTGCTTACAGCGCTTCGACCGCGTCAGCCTGCAGGCCCTTCTGGCCCTGGGTGACGGTGAAGCTGACCTTCTGGCCTTCCTGCAGGGACTTGAAGCCCTGACCCTGGATCGCGCGGAAGTGAACGAACACGTCCTCGCCATTCTCACGGGAAATGAAGCCAAAGCCCTTGGCATCGTTGAACCACTTGACGGTACCGGTTTCACGGTTCGACATTTTCTTGCTCCTTGGAACTAGTTTTTTGAAATACCGCTTTCGCGGCGAGGTGCTGGTTGCAAGGAGTAAGCGAGGTGCAACGATGTAGCGGATCTGGGATCTACAGCATCGGGCCACGATTCACGGTGACCCTGGCAAACAGCAAGGCGAACCCTAACGGCAGCAGATTCGGATTGCAACAACTTTTGCACCGCGGTGTGTCTGCATTCAGTGCCGCACCCGGGCCGGCCGGCGCGGCGGAACCCGCAAAGCCCCATCTGCCGGGCGCGCCGATTATCCTGTACCGATTCCGACGGCTGACGCCGCCCACTCTTCCGTTCAACCGAGCTTTCGCCATGACCGACCCGACCACCCCGCCCGACCGCCTCGCCGCCAACCCGCGCAGCCCCTATTACAACGAGGAACTGTTCCAGCGCGGCATCGGCATCCGCTTCAACGGCGAGGAAAAGACCAACGTCGAGGAGTACTGCATCAGCGAAGGCTGGGTGCGGTTGCCGGTCGGCAAGTCGCTGGACCGCCGCGGCAACGCGATGACGATGAAGTTCAACGGCACTGTCGAGGCGTATTTCCTCGATGCCGAAAGCGGCGCTGCCGAAGCGGATACCGAATAGGGCGGGACGCACGAAGGCCGGCTGCACATCCGGGCGAACCGTCGGCGCCACCCGCTACATCACCCCATTGCGCGGGGGCGGTCCACTGCCGCCCGTGATCGAGCACGCGCTGGCGCGGGTGGTGCCGACACGGCCGCTGCCGCCACTCAGGCCTTGAGCTTCCAGCCGGTGCGGAAGATCCACCACACCGCGACCAGACACAGCGCCAGGAACCCCAGGATCGCGCCGGCACTGACCGCGACGTTGACGTCGGACACGCCGTAGAAACTCCAGCGGAACCCGCTGATCAGGTACACCACCGGGTTGAACAGGGTGATCTTCTGCCACACCGGCGGCAGCATGCTGATGGAGTAGAACGCGCCGCCGAGGAAGGTCAGCGGGGTGATGACCATCAGCGGGATCACCTGCAGCTTCTGGAAGTCGTCCGCCCACAGCCCGATGATGAAGCCGAACAGGCTGAAGCTCACCGCGGTCAGCAGCAGGAAGCACAGCATCCACACCGGGTGGGCGATCTCGTAGGGCACGAACACCCGCGCGGTGGCCAGGATCAGGACGCCGACGATCACCGACTTGGTGGTCGCCGCGCCGACGTAGCCGATCACCACCTCCACGTACGACACCGGCGCCGACAGCAGCTCGTAGATCGTGCCCGACCACTTGGGCATGTAGATGCCGAAGGACGCGTTGGAAATGCTCTCGTTGAGCAGCGACAGCATGATCAGGCCGGGGATGATGAAGGCGCCGTAGCCGACTCCGTCGATGTCGCCCATCCGCGAACCGATCGCGGCGCCGAACACGACGAAATACAGCGAGGTGGACAGCACCGGCGAGACGATGCTCTCCGCCAGCGTGCGGAACGTGCGCGCCATCTCGAAGCGGTAGATCGCCAGGATCGCGTAGACGTTCATGCGTCGGCTCCCTGCCCGCGCGACGAAGGCGAATGCACCAGGCTGACGAAGATCTCCTCCAGCGAACTCTCGCTGGAATGCAGGTCCTTGAAGTCGATCCCGAGCGCATTCAACTGCCTCAGCAGCGGCGCGATGCCGGTCGCCTCGCCCTGCGCATCGAAGGTGTAGACCAGCGCGCTGCCGTCCTCGGCCAACTCCAGCGGCAAGCCGGCCAGACCGTCGGGCAGACGTTCCAGCGGCTCCTGCAGCACCAGGGTCAACTGCTTCTTGCCGAGCTTGCGCATCAGCACGTGCTTGTCCTCCACCAGCACCAGTTCGCCACGGTTGATGACCCCGATGCGGTCGGCCATCTCTTCGGCCTCCTCGATGTAGTGGGTGGTCAGGATGATGGTCACGCCCTGCTCGCGCAGCCCGCGCACCATCTGCCACATGTCGTGGCGCAGCTCGACGTCGACCCCGGCGGTGGGCTCGTCGAGGAACAGGATCCGCGGCTCGTGCGCGAGCGCCTTGGCGATCAGCACCCGCCGCTTCATGCCGCCCGACAGCGCCAGGATCTTGCTGTCGCGCTTGTCCCACAGCGACAGGTCGCGCAGCACCTTCTCCAGGTGCGCGGGGTTGGGCGGCTTGCCGAACAGGCCGCGGCTGAACCGCACCGTCGCCCAGACACTCTCGAACGCGTCGGTCGACAGCTCCTGCGGCACCAGCCCGATCTTGCCGCGGGCGGCACGGTAGTCGCGCACGATGTCGTGGCCGTCCGCGGTCACCGTGCCGCTGCTGGCGTTGACGATGCCGCAGATGATGCTGATCAGGGTGGTCTTGCCGGCACCGTTGGGGCCGAGCAGGGCGAAGATCTCGCCGCGGCGGATCTCCAGGTCGATGCCCTTCAGCGCCTGGAAGCCCGAGGCGTACGTCTTGGTGAGCTGGTTGACGGCGATGATCGGCGGCACGCGGGATTCCGGGGATTGGGACGGTGGTGGTGAATCGTAACGAACCCGCCGTCCCGCGCGTGCAACCGGTTCAGACCAGTTCGTCGCCCTTGCGCCGCGCCGCGCGTGCGTCGCGATAGACGCCGCGGCCCATGATCACCATGACCACCACCACGATCACCGGCCACACCATCACGTAGGCCGTCATCAGGATGTCACGCATGCAGGATCTCCCTTGTTGTCGATGTTGCCGTCCGGAGCCGGACCCTCGTCTTCGCACTGGAAGGCGGTGACACGCTGCTTGATCAGCGCGAAATCGAACTCGTGCGGATTGCGCAGGCTGATCGCCGTGCACACCAGCGTGCTGACGCCATAACCATTCAACGAGCTCAGCAGCACCGGGTAATCGCGCAGGAAGCCGATCATGAGCGGGGCCAGCCCGAGCGCCGCCAAGGTTCCGACGGCCAGCCCGACGCGCTTGCCGAAGAAGCCGAACGCCATCAGCCCCAGCACGACGCCGGCACCCACCGCGGCAAACACTTCCAGCACCAGCGCCACCACACCTTCGATCGGTATCAGCTGGAAGCGCGCCACGAGGAAGAACACCAGCGACACCGCCACCGCGCTGGTGAACGCCCGGTTGGTGACCTTCTTCCAGTAGAAGCTGGCGATCACCGGGAACACGATCGAACCCCACAGCGCGCCGACGAACACCAGCAAATCGAGGATATCGATCCGGAAGCTGGCGAAGATCAGGCCGAGCATCGTCGCCACCACCATCGTGATCCGGCCGACCCACAGCATCGTCGCCGGCTTGACCTTGCCGCGCGCGAGGTTCTTGCCATAGATGTCGGTCATCATGATCGACGACAGCGCGGCCAGGTCGGAGTCGGCAGTTGAGGACAGCGAGCCCACCACCATGATGAAGAACACCCCGACCATGAACGGCGACAGGTAGGTCGAGGCCATCTGCGGAATCAGGTTGTTGTGGTCGCCATCGGCGGGCGTCATGCCGATCATCAACGCGACCACGCCGATCATCCCCAGGCCGATCACGGTGGCACCGTAGCTGATCGTCGCCGTCACGAACGTGGGTTTGATCAGGTCCTCGCGGACCGCAAACAGGCGCTGGGCGATGGTCTGGTTGCCGATGGCGTAGGCCAGCACCGCGACAAAGTACGGCGCGCCCTGCTCGAGAAATGCCTTGCGCGAGAAGAAGTTGCCCTGCTCGGCGCTGATCCGGTCCCAGCCCTGCGCGAACACCTCGGTGCCACCGGCGCTGAAGAACACCAGCGGGATGATCAACGCCGCCGCACCCAGCATCGCGGCGACCTGGGCCACATCGGTCAACAGCGAGGCGCGGAAACCCGACCACAGGGTGTACGACAGCGTGCCCACACCCGCTATCAGCACGCCGTGCACGAAATCCAGCGGCGACAGCATCGCCACCAGCGCGCCGGCGGCGGTGAAATTGGCCATCAGGCTGATGATGCTGCCCACGATGTTGGAACCGGCCAGGATCAGCTGGCTGGACCGGCCGTGGCGGGCGTGCATGATCTCCGCCAGCGTGTGCGCATCCGGCGCGACCTCGCGAAAGCGGCGCCCGAACGGGTAGATGAAAAGGATCATCAACGCGCCCCACAGGCCGTAATGGATCGGTCCGGAGATGCCGTATTTGTAGCCCGATGTGGCGGCGGCATAGAACGAGGCCGCCCAGATCCAGGTCGCGGTCATGCTCGCGGCCGACACGCCGAAGCCGACCGAACTGCTGGAGGTCATGTACCCGTCGACGTTCTCTTTCCGGTGCCCGATCCGCGTGGTGATCAGGAACGTCCCGCCATAGAACAGCAACATCAACAACAACACGGTGGACGTTTGCAACTGGTGGAATTCGAACGCGGGACTAGCCAATGGTTCCTCCGTTTGTGGGCGCAGGAACCGGATCGTGACCACGACAAGCAAGCGCCACCAGGGCGCTTCATGGAAATTGGAATCGAGTCCGTGACGACAGGGAATGCCCACCTGTCCGACTGCGCCATTAGGCGATCCGGGCCTGCGTAAAAAGCAGTCGTGCGTACCGGAGTCGCGGCGATGTAAGGCGGCCACCCTACCAGAACGCGGCGCTGACCTCGAACCTCACGGAACCTTCCGCCAACGCCAACGGGCCCTGTGCAACGATGGAACGCATGATCTCCTTCATCGTCCCGGCACACGACGAGCAGCGGTTGATCGCCGACACCCTCGAGGCGATCCTCGCCGCCGCGTGTGGGGTCGGACTCGAGCTCGAACGCGATTACGAGATCGTTGTCGTCGACGACGCCTCCACCGACCGCACCGCGGAGATCGCCATCGATCATGGCGCGCGCGTGATCCACGTGTCGCACCGGCAGATCGCCGCCACCCGCAATGCCGGCGCACGCGAGGCACGCGGCGATTTCCTGTTCTTCATCGACGCCGACACGCTGATCCACCCAGCCTACGTGCGCGCCGCGATGGCCGCGATGCACGGCGGCGCGGCCGGCGGCGGCGCGGGCGTGAAGCTGCTCGGCAAGGCACGGTGGCATGAACGCATCGGCCAGGTGCTGCTGATCCACGCCTTCCGCTGGGTGGGCGTGACCCCGGGCTGCAGCCTGTTCTGCACCCGCGCCGCGTTCGATGCGGTCGGCGGTTTCGACGAGACCTACTACGCCGGCGAGGATGTCGCGATGGGCCGCGCGCTGGCCCGGCACGGGCGACTGGTGATTCTCAAAGAGATCGTGATGACCTCGGCACGCAAACTCCGCACCCACACCCTGGGCGAGCAGTTGCGGTTGCTGGCGCGGTTCCTGTGGCGCGGCCGGCGGATGCTCAGGTCACGGGACGAGCTGGCGCTGTGGTACGGCAAGCGACGCGATGAACCGTGAGCGCGTCGGGCCCGAAACAGACCATCAGCGCCATCAAGACCGGAGTCTGCCGGTCGGGTCGATCTTCGTTTGCGATGGGGCTGCTGCGCCATCGGGACGACGCAGCAGCCCTCCGCAGCCCTCAATGGAACGGATCGCTGCCCGGGCGCAGTTCGATGTCCAGCGCGTGCGCCAGTTCCTGCATCGCCTCGTCGTCGCTGCTCAGGGTGATCCAGCCGGCCTGCATGTCCTCGTCGCCGGACGGTCCGTTGCCGGCATTCCAGGTCCACAGGCTGTAGCCGTATTCGCGCAGGCGGTCGTAGGCCACCGCCATCAGCGACGGCACGTCGGCATCGGCGAGGAAGTCCTCGTCGCTGGCATCCTCCACGCCCCAGTCGATGCGCAGGTTCCAGCGCGCGGCCAGCTCGGTGATGGTGTCGATGAACGACACCGCATCCGCGCCATCCACGTAGAAGCCGGCCTTCCAGTCGATCACGTCCTTCAGCAGCCAGACCGGCTCGGCCTCGTCCGGGTCGGTTTCGGCCAATGCGTCGCGGTACTCGCTGAACTGTTGCAGCGCCGATTCCTCGTCGCCGGGATTGATCAGCAGCAGCAACTGCCAGACCAGCGCCTCGGGCGTGTCGTCGGCATCCGGGTCGATATCCGCGTCGGCCTCCACGTGGTTGGCGAAGTTGTCGTCGGGGTCGAATTCGGGGTCGTCGGCGTTCATGGGGCACATCCGGAGGCGGGTCAGGGAATCGTGACACGGGCGGCAGTGGAGACAACGTCATGCCGTCGGCAATCGCGGTGAGTGACATCACGACGTGAACTCGCGCGCCGCGAGTCGACCTGGGCGGCGTGCAGTCAAGAAGACACTCAGGGGGGGGATCGGCTGCAGCGACCTTGAACCCAGCAGCTACGGCCGCAGCAAGGTCCGCTCGCTGCACCACAGCTCGCTCGCGCTGGCCACCAGAGCCTGGTACTTGCGCGGCGGGACGGTCTCGGTGATCGCGTATCCGGGCACGGCGCTGTCACGCTGCGCGGCGAGCGCGGCGAGGGTGCCGTTGGCGTTGATCAGCCGCGCGACGATCGGCCGGGTGGCACCGCGGCCACGGCGCAGCACCACGCCGACTTCGCCGTTGGCCAGTCGCACCGGGGTGCCGGGCGGGAATACCCCGATCTCGCGGACCAGCAGGCTGGCCAGGCTTTCGTCGACGGCCTTGCCGCGCTCCAGGAACAGGCTGCGCAGCGCATGCCGGGCGTGCACCGCCTCGCGGTAGGCGCGCGGCCGCACCATCGCCGAATAGATGTCGGCAATCGCCAGCTTGCGTGCGCCACGGCTGATGGCATCGCCGGACAGGCCGTTGGGATAACCGCTGCCATCGATGCGCTCGTGGTGCTGCAACACCGCCGCCAGCCAGACCGGGTCCTGCACGCCGGCCGCCTGCAGCAGCTCGACACCGGCTTGCGGATGGCCGGCGATCACCCGCCGCTGGTCGGCTGACAGTTCGGCCTGCTGCTGGTTCATGGCGTCGGCAAACGGATTCAACGCGATGTCATAGGTCAACGCGGCCGCGATGACCGACAGGCTTTCCACTTCGTCCCACCCGCGCGCGCGCACCAGCAATTCGCACAGGGTTGCTGCATGCAGGACCCTCGCCACCTGGCCGTCGTCGCCGACCTCCAGCTGCATTGCCGCCAGCGCCGCATCGGCATCGCGCGCGACCAGCGCACGCAGGCGGAGCGCCAGTTCGAACAGGCGCTCCGCCCGCGGTTCGCCGCTGCGTTGCAGCAACTCGTCGTGCAGCGCGCGCAACTCGCGGCGCAGCTTCTGCATCTCGCGGAATACCGGCGGCTCCGGCTCCGCGGGCGGCCCGTCTTCCTCGACGTCCTCGGCTGCGCCCTGCGCCTTTGCGTCATCCGCCAGGCGATCGAACTCCGGCACCAGCACGCCCGCGGTGGCGTCGGTATCGGGCACCAGCATGCCGCGCTCCAGCACCAGATCGAGGTGGGTCTGGCTCGCCAGCACCATCCCCTGCACGAACAACAGCTTGCCGTCGCGGTCGTATACCGACCACGCCAAGGGCGAACCAAGCTCCACTTCGTCTGCAACGACCCGACGCACGCGCACTCCCGACGGCCACCCGGATCACCGGGTATCGGTACGTTATCGGTCGTCCCGGGCGGATCTTTAGCGTCCGCCCGGTACAGCCGGTGCCGGCCGCACGCCGGACGCCAGCCGCAGGCCGAGACCGGCGGTGAGCAGCCCTGCGCGGGGTGTGCGGCCAGCGCCGGAATTGCCCGCTTCCACTGTAGCCGGCGCCGTCAAGGTGTTTTGCCTCGGTCGCCGGCCTTGCGCATGTCCCCAACGAGGGGCGCTGCGACCCTGCACATGGCTCGTTTCTTGCGTCGTTGCGGTGCTCTTGCAGGACCGGCTGGCAGGGCGTAGAACGGGCGGCGTAGGGGGTTTGGAGGTTGCCATGTCCCGTCCCTGCCAACTCGCATTGCTGACTGCCACCATCCTGCTCGCGACCAGTGCGTGCCAGGGCTCCCACGAGGGCCCGGCCACCGCGGTCCAGTCGGTGTCCCCGCCCGAGGCCGCGCTCGGCGCGAACCTGCTGGAAGGCCTCGGAGACCACCACTTCGCGGTCACCAGCCGCCATCCGGACGTGCAACGCTGGTTCGACCAGGGCTTGATGCTGAGCTACGGCTTCAACCACGACGCCGCCGAACGCAGCTTCCTCAAGGCAACCCAGCTCGATCCCGACTGTGCGATGTGCTGGTGGGGCGCGTCGCTGGTGCTCGGGCCGCATGTCAACGCCAGCATGAATCCGGCCGACAACGCTCACGCCTGGTCCCGGCTGCAGAAGGCCCGTGCCCTGGCGCCGAACGCGACCCGGCGCGAACAGGCCTTCATCGAAGCCCTGTCGGCGCGCTATGCCAAGGACCCGCCCGAGGACCGCACATCGCTCGACCAGGCCTATGCCGACGCCACCCGCGAGCTGGTGCGCCAGCGCCCCGACGACCTCGATGCCGCGACCTTCCACGCCGAGGCGCTGATGGACCTGCAGCCTTGGCACTACTACGACGACCGGCGGCAACCGATCGGCAACACCCGCGAGATCGTCAGCACGCTCGAATCCGTCATCGACCGCCACCCCGACCATCCCGGCGCACTGCACCTGTACGTGCACGCGGTGGAAGCCTCGGCCGATCCGCAACGCGGCGTCGACGCCGCCGACCGGCTGCGCGAACTGATCCCCGGCTCCGGCCACCTGGTCCACATGCCCGCCCACATCTACGCGCGGGTCGGCCGCTGGCACGACGCCGTGATCGCCAACCAGCGCGCGATCGAGGCCGACGATGCCTACCTGGCGATGTGCCGCGGCAACACCCGCGGCGTGTACCCGCTGGGCTACGTGCCGCACAACCACCACTTCCTGTGGTTCGCCGCCAGCATGGAGGGCGACAGCCAGGTGGCCCGCGCCGCGGCGCTGGCGACCGCCGAGCGCACCCACCTGCCCGAATTGATGCGCCAACCCGGTTTCGCCAGCCTGCAGCACTACTGGATGTCGCCGTGGTTCGACCGCGTGCGCTTCGGCCGCTGGGACGAGATCGCGACCGCCCCCAACCCGGCCAGCGACCTGCCCTACGTCACCGCGATCTGGCACTACGCGCAAGGCCTCGCCGCGGTGCGGCAGGGCCGGCAAGACGACGCCGTGCAGCATCGCGACGCGCTGCGCACGCTCGCCGCCGACCCGGTGATGGAGACGCTGACCATGTGGGACCGCTACCCGCTCAGCCATGCGGTCCGCATCGCCGAGCGCAGCGTCAGCGCCGAGGTGGACGCCGCCCGGGGCGACCAGGCCGCCGCGATCGCCGCATTGCGTGAAGCCGTCGCCATCGAGGACCGGATTCCCTACGACGAGCCACCGGGTTGGCACGCCCCCGTTCGCCACTCGCTCGGCGCGTTGCTGCTCTCGGCCAACCGGCCGGCCGACGCCGAAGCGGTGTACCGCGAAGAGCTGGAGCGCAACCCCGGCAACGGCTGGTCACTGCACGGCCTGGCGCAGAGCCTGCAGGCGCAGCAGCGAACACGCGAAGCGGCCGATGTCGAGCGCCGGTTCGCCCAGGCGTGGCAGCACGCCGATGTGGAACTGGCGGCATCGCGGTTCTGAGGTCGCGGCGCTCACACCACCAGCACGACCTTGCCGGTGTGCTGTCCGCCCTCCAGGTAGGCGTGTGCATGCGCCGCCTGCGCCAACGGGAAGGTCCGGTCGACGACCGCGCGCACGTGCCCGTCCGCGATCCACGGCCAGACCACGCGTTCCACTTCCGCGGCGAGCCGCGCCTTCTCGTCCGCGCTGCGCGGTCGCAACACCGAGCCGGTGATGACCGCCTGCTTGCGCATCACCGCGAACACCGGCACCTGCAGCACCGGCCCGCCGAGGAAGGCGATGTAGACGATGCGGCCGCGCGGGTTGAGCGCCTCCAGCGTGGCCGCGAAGTACGGCGCGCCAACCATGTCGAGGGCGACATCGACCCCGCCGGCATCCCTCGCGACCGCACCGAAGTCCTGGGTGTGCGTGTCCACCGCGATGTCGGCGCCCAACTGCAGCGCCTGCGCGGCCTTGTCGGCGCCGCGCGCGGTCGCCAGCACCTGCGCACCGGCCGCCTTCGCCATCTGGATCGCGGCGACGCCGATGCCGGACGTCGCGCCGTGCAGCAGCAGGCGCTCGCCCGGCTGCAGCGCGCCATGTTCGAACACATTGGCGTACACGGTGAACACGGTCTCCGGCAGCGCCGCGGCATGGAGGAAGTCCAGCCCGGGCGGGATCGGCAGCACATGACGCGCATCGGCGACCACGTACTCGGCGTACCCGCCCCCGCCCAGCAACGCGCAGACGTGGTCGCCGACGCGCCACTTCCCGGCCGCCACGACCACCTCGCCGGCCACCTCCAGGCCCAGGGTTTCCGGCGCCCCGGGCGGCGGCGGATAACCGCCCTCACGCTGCAGCAGGTCGGGCCGGTTGACCCCGGCGGCACGCACGCGGATCAGCACCTCGCCGGCTGCCGGCACCGGTCGTGGCAGTTGCGCCAGATGCAGGGCATCCGCTCCGCCTTGGCCGCCGCGGATCGCGACCGCATTCATCATTTCCATCGTATTCATCACCGTGCCTCCCGAGGTGCTCATGGTATCGCCTTGTTAAACGTCAGTTTGCGCGCTTGCGGGGTGAACACCCCGGGAAGTCGGCACGCGGCCCGGACGGCATGAAGCCAGACCTCAGAAGTCGGGCGACAGGCACGTCCGGCACAGCCGTCGTCACGGCCGGCTTCTATACTTTGCCGCCATCCTGTCCACCAATCCGCCTCCGCGGCCGACGGCGCGACCGCCTCCCTCCCCTCCAGCGCCCATGACTTCCCAGCCTCCCTCGCCCGAACGTGCCGTTGCCGGCCCGGGTGCCGAACCCCGCCTGCCGTTGTGGCACGGCCGCGGCCTGATCCTGCTCGGCATCGCGCTGTCCGCCCTGAACCTGCGCACCGCGGTGACCTCGCTGACCCCGCTGCTGGACAGTCTGGGCCGGACCTTCGATTTCGGCCCGACCATGACCGGCGTGTTCGGCATCGTGCCGACCGCGGCCTTTGCGGTGTTCGGCGTCGCCACCCCGGCCATTGCCCACCGCCTCGGCCTGGAACGGACCGCGCTGTGGGCGATGCTGCTGGCAACCATCGGCCTGCTGACCCGCAGCTTCGCCAACGACACCGGACAGCTGCTGCTGACCTCGGCGGTGGCCTTGTCGGGCATGGGCATCGGCAACGTGGTGCTGCCGCCGCTGGTCAAACGCTACTTCGCCGACCGGGTCGGCGGGGTCAGCGCGATGTACATCACCGTGTTGCAGATGGGCACGATCCTGCCCGCGCTGACGGCCGTGCCGGTGGCCGAGGCGCTGGGCTGGCGGGTGTCGCTGGGGGCGTGGTCGCTGGTGGCCGTGGCCGCCGCGCTGCCGTGGGCGATCACTCTGTATCACGAGCGCTATGGCCGCTCCGCCAAGGCGCGTGCATTGGCGGCCATCCACGACCGCGCAGTGACGCCCGACGACGCCGCGCCCGAACTGGCCGCGCCACCGCCCGGCGGCCGCGTGTGGCGCTCGCCGGTGGCCTGGGGCATGGCGTTGATGTTCGGCATGACCTCGCTGAACAGCTATTCGATCTTCACCTGGCTGCCGAAGCTGCTGGTGGATGCCGGCGGCAGCCCGACGCTGGGCGGCGCAATGGTCGCGCTGTATTCGGCGATGGGGCTGGTCAGCGGCTTCGCGATGCCGGTCATCGCAGTGCGGGTGAGGAACCCGTTCCCGATCGTGATCCTGTGCTGCCTGCTGCATCTGACCGCATTCATCGGCCTGTTGCTGGCGCCGATGAGCCTGACCCTGTTGTGGGTCGCACTGCTGGGCCTGGGGCCGAGCACCTTCCCGCTCGCGCTGACGCTGATCAATCTGCGCACCCGCACGCCGGCCGGCTCCGCCGCGCTGTCGGGCTTCACCCAGGGGCTGGGCTACGCGCTGAGCTGCGCCGGCCCGTTGATGTTCGGCTGGCTGCACGAGCTGTCGGGCGGCTGGCTGTGGCCGTTCGCGTTTCTCGGCAGCAGCCTGGTCGCACTGGCGTTCGGCGGCTGGCTGGCGTGCAAACCGAGGATGCTGGAGGACAGCTGGTAGGCGCGGACAGACTTTCGTCCGCCGCGCCATCCGCAGCGCCGGTCACGCCTCGTCCAGCGCCCTCAGCAGCAGCTCCGCCGCATGCCAGCTGGAGGCCGGGTTCTGGCCGGTGATCAACTGGCGATCGTGCTTGACGTGACTGAGCCACGGCACGCTGTTTTCCACGTCCGCCCCCAACTCCTTCAACCGGTGGGACAGCAGGAACGGCACGCGGTCATCCAGACCGCCCAGCTTCTCCTCGATATCGGAAAACGCCGTCAGCGTGTAGCCCTCGACCAGCGGCCTGCCGTCCGCACGCAGCACGCCGACGAAGGCCGCCGGGCCGTGGCAGACCGCGGCGATGGGTTTTTCCTGCCGATGGAAGTCCGCCAGCAACCGGCCGACCTCCGGATTCCCCGGCAGATCGAACATCGGCCCGTGCCCGCCGGGAATGAACACCGCGGCGAAGTCTTCCGCACGCATGCCGGCCAGCGGCACCGTATCGCGCAGCCGCTCGACCGCATCGGTCCAGTCGTGATGCTGCTCCGCCTTGGCGCTGCGCGGATCCACCGGCGTCGTTCCGCCCTCCGGACTGGCGACCACCACCTTGTGCCCGGCCTCGGTCAGCACCAGGTACGGCACCACGAATTCCTCCAGCCACAGTCCGGTCGGATCGCCCGTCGGCATCACGGAAACGCTGGTGACGATCATCAGGACGGTGGCCATGGCGGACTCCGGAACGGGCGGGGAATATCACGCGCCCTGCCAGCTTCGTCCCCACCGCGTTAACGCCGGATGCAGCCGGCAGCGCAGACGCCGTGCCCCCCGGTGGTTCCGGCGCGCCAGCGGTGACTGGTCGCTGGACGCCACGACCTCTCCAGCCTTCCTGCCCGGCCACCTGTCCGCGCCGCTCAGCTTCCGGCTGATGGCCGGCTGGATGGATACCGAACGGGCCACCGCCGCCGGCAAGGAGGCCGATCCGGATTCGCTGCGCGAATAGGCGCTCGCCAGCTTCGGCACGCTCACCCTGGCGCAGACCGGCACGTTCCGGATGGCTGCCAAATAAATCGTCACGGACCATCCGGTAGCTGGGCAACCGCTCCCGACGCCGCTGCACCCGTTGGTGAAACCAGCGGCGTCGGGAGTTTCGCGCGCTCATCGATTGCGCGAAGGAATTACCAGGGCAGCTCGCTGCCGTTGGCGTGCCAGAACGTTCCGGTCTGCGCCAGGCCGAGCGTGTCCAGCCGTTCGACCAGTTGCCCGGCCGCGTGCTCCGGGCTGACCTCGCCGCTGCCGCCGACCATGTCGGTGGCGACGAAGCCCGGGTGCAGCAGGAACACGGCGATGCCGCGCGGCGCGAGGTCCACCGCCAACGACTTGCCGATCGCGTTGACCGCCGACTTGGACGCGCGGTAGCCGTAGCGGCCGCCCGAGCCGTTGTCGGCGACCGAGCCCATGCGGCTGGTGACGATGCCGATCTTCGCGCCTTCGCCCAGATGGCCCAGCAGGGCCTGCGCGACCCGCAACGGGCCCAGCGCGTTGACCTCGAACTGGCGGCGCATGTCGTCCCAGCCGGTCGCACCGATCTCGCCCAGCACCTCGCGGGTCATGATCCCGGCGTTGAGCACCAGCACGTCGATGCGGGTGTCGCCGAGGCGCTGCGCCAGTGCGGCGAGGGCGGCGTCATCGGTCACATCGACGCCCGCCTCGACCTGCGCGCCGGTGGCATCCAGCGCCTCGCTGGTCTGGCGGCAGGCGGCGATCACGCGGTCGCCGCGCGCGGTGTACCGGCGCGTAAGCGCAAGGCCGATGCCGCGATTGGCACCGGTGATCAGGACGTTTTTCAT
The DNA here is from genome assembly GCA_035759805.1 of Lysobacter sp. Classification (GTDB taxonomy): domain Bacteria; phylum Pseudomonadota; class Gammaproteobacteria; order Xanthomonadales; family Xanthomonadaceae; genus Novilysobacter. Next base: position 41,612 of record DASTUE010000160.1, read on the forward strand.
GTCGGACTCCGTAACGGTGGGATCACCCGGCATGGCGTCGAACACCTTGGAAATCAAGGTTCACAGCTTGCCGGAGCGCCTCTGCAACAGGGCTTCGGCCGCGGATCAGCCGCGTTTGAGCAGCAGCTCCAGCATCCGGCGGAAGCGCGCGCCGTACGGCGGATTGAGCAGTCCGACGCCGTTGAAACGGGCCTGCCGGAATACCGGCTTCATATGCGAGAACGTGCGGAATCCGGCTTCGCCGTGGTAGCCGCCCATGCCGGAAGGTCCGACACCGCCGAACGGCAGGCCGTGCTGGGCGATGTGGAACAGGGTGTCGTTGACGGTGACGCCGCCGGCCTGGGTCCGTGCCAGCACGGTGTCGATGCGGCGCTTGTCCTGCTCGAACACATACAGCGCCAGCGGGTGCGGCCGCGCGGCGACGTAGGCGATCGCCTCGTCGAAACTGTCGTACGGCACCAGCGGCAACAGCGGGCCGAAGATCTCCTCGCGCATCACCGCCATGTCGTCGTGGATGTCGCTCAGCAACACCGGCGGCAACAACCGGCGGGCGGGATCGTCGGCGGCCGGGCCCAACGGATGCACGCGCGCGCCCGCCGCCACCGCGTCGTCTCGAAGCGCGATCAGGCGCCGATACTGGCGGTCGGAAATGATGGTGGCGTACTGCGCGTTGCGCTCCAGCTGCGGATACATCCGCGCCATCACGCCGCAGGCGATGTCGATGAATTGGTCGAGACGCTCGCGCGGCAACAGCACGTAGTCGGGCGCGATGCAGGTCTGGCCGGCGTTGACCAGCTTGCCGAACACGATGCGTTCCACCGCGTGCGCAAAACGCGCATCCGGACCGATGATCGCCGGCGACTTGCCGCCCAGCTCCAGCGTCACCGGGGTCAGGTTCGCGGCCGCCGCGCGCATCACGTGGTGGCCGACCGCGGTCGAGCCGGTGAACAGCAAGTGGTCGAACGGCAGCGCCGAAAATGCCTGCGCCACCGCGGCATCGCCGTTCACCACCGCCACCTCGTCGGGCTTGAAATAGCGGCCGACCTGCTCGGCGAACAGCGCCGAACAGCGCGGCGTGAACTCGCTCATCTTCAGCATCACCCGGTTGCCGGCCGCCAGCGCGTCCACCAGCGGCCCGATGGCGAGGTACAGCGGGTAGTTCCACGGCACGATGATGCCGATCACGCCCAACGGCTGCGGCCGCAGCTCGGTGCGTGCCGGCAGGAACGCCAGTCCGGCCCAGGCGCGCCGCGGCCGCATCCAGCGGCGGCCGTGACGCAGGGCATGACGGATGCCCGACAGGCTGGGGAAGATCTCCAGCAGGTCGGTCTCCTCCGCCGGGCGCTGGCCGAAATCGGCCTGGATCGCCTCGGCGAACGCCTGCCGCTGCTCCATCAGCATCGACTGCAGCGCCCGCAGCCGGCCGGCGCGGGCCGGCCACGGCGGCAGCGGGTCGGCGGTGTGTGCGGCGCGCATCCGCTGCAGTTGTTCGTTCATGGCAGCCTCGTGGTTGCTCATCCCCCGCGGGCGGATCCGGTCGGCGGGTCGTGCCATGGTCGTCACTCCAACACTTGCCCGGTCGGTGCCGGCGTCCGCCCCTTTCTAACACTCCGCGCCAGCGACCGCCCGGGCGACGCGCGGGCGATGCCGCATGGAACCCGCCATCGCACGCTGTCATCATTCCCGGCCACGTCGCGACCGCGCCGTCCACCACACGAGGGCCACCACCATGGCGATGTCGGAAAGCGATATCCACAAAGGCTGGATCTACCAGACCAGCAACCAGCAGGAGCGGTTGGTGCTGGGCTGGGACCGCGACGGCCGGGTCGTCTATTCCTCGAAGGGCAAGAACCCGGACGCCCCGTTCCAGAACTGCCACGTCCGCATCACCACGCGCAAGTTCGCCCAGCGCGCGATCGGCAAACTGCGCCAGATCGACGACCTCCAGCCTTACCTGATCGCCAACAAGGCGACCACGGTGGTGGTGCGCTGAACGGGAAGTCCCACGCAGCGACCGCACCGGCAAAGCCCGTGATGGACTGACCCGTCGCCAACGCCTGGCCACCGGCCCCGCAACCTTTGCGTCATGCCATCGCCAGTCCTACGCTGGCAGGCACCCTCCCGCCGGTGCCCGACCATGTCCCGCAAACCCGACCCCACATTGCTGTCGCTGGCCCTGTCTGTCTTGATCGCCACCGGCCTGCCCGGCTGCTCTCCGGACCACTCCGATACCGGCAAGACGGCGCCCGTTGCAACGACGGATGCCAAGGCTGGCGCGCCGGCACTGGGCAGTTTCGGCTTCGATGCCGCCGGCATGGACCGCAACGTGGCCCCCGGCGACGACTTCTTCGAGTACGCCAACGGCACCTGGGTCGCCACCACGCAGATTCCGCCCGACCGCTCGAGCTTCAACAGCTTCACCCGCATCGTCATCGACACCGAGCAGAACGTCCGCAGGATCATCGAGGACGCCGCCGCCGACACCTCGGCCCAGGGCGAGACCCGCAAGATCGGCGACACCTACACCGCGTTCATGGACGAAGCCGGGATCGAGGCCAAGGGCATCGCACCGATCCAGCCGCAACTGGACGCCATCGCGGCGATCGCCGACCAGCGGGCGCTGGCGACTGAACTGGGCGGCCAATTGCGCGCCGACGTCGACCTGCTCAACGCCACCGACTACTACACCGACCGCCTGTTCGGCCTGTGGGTCTCGCAGGACCTGCACCAGCCCTCACGCAACGTGCCGTACCTGGTGCAAGGGGGCCTGGGCATGCCCGACCGCAGTTTCTACCTCGACGGCGGGCGAATGGCCGAGCTGCGCGCTGCCTACCAGGCCCATGTCGCCAAAGTGCTGGAGCTGGCCGGGATCGATGATGCCGCGGCCCGCGCCGGACGCATTGTCGCGCTGGAAACCGCGATCGCCCGCGTGCACGCCACCCAGGAACAGACCAACGACGTCGAGGCCGGCGCCAACTCCTGGGCGCAACCGGACTTCGCCACCAAGGCACCCGGACTGGACTGGACGGCCTTCCTGCAGGCGGCCGGACTGGCCGGCCAGCAGGACTTCATCGTCTGGCAGCCCGACGCCGTCGCCGGCATCTCCGCGCTGGTGGCATCGCAGCCGCTGGATACCTGGAAGGACTACCTCGCCTTCCACGCGCTCGACCGCGCCGCCGCTTATCTGCCCAGGGCCTTCGCCGATGAGCAGTTCGCGTTCTACGGCAAGACCCTCAACGGCACGCCCGAGCAGCGCGAGCGCTGGAAGCGCGCGGTTGCGGCGACCAACGCCGCGCTCGGCGAGGCCGTCGGCCAGCAGTACGTGGCGCGCCACGTCAACGCCGAG
>DASTUE010000161.1:0-3774 GCA_035759805.1 Lysobacter sp.
TGTTGCGAAAATCGAAGCCGCCGCCCAGGCTGTGCTCGACGCCCGCGCCGCGTTTCCCGACAGCACCCTGGCCGACCTCTACGACCCGACCACGATGCCGCCGGCACTGGTCAAGGCGCACCAGGCGCTCGACCGCGCGGTAGACGCGGCCTACGGCAAGCGCCGGTTCGACAGCGACGCCGAGCGCGTGGCGTTCCTGTTCGAGCGCTACCAGCAGCTGACCTCGCTGCTGCCCGTCGCCAAACCGGCCAAGCCGCGTCGGCGTAAAACGCCCACCACTGAAAGCGACTGACCGCTTCCCTTACCGAGAACCCACCCAATGCCGCTCCTGCAAGCCCTCGGCCTGTTTGTCCTGACCGCGATCGCCGAGATCGTCGGTTGCTGGCTGGTGCTGATGTGGCGCAAGCCGGACGGCGCGGTGTGGCTGCTGGTGCCGGCGGCGCTGGCGCTGGCGGCGTTCGCGTGGCTGCTGACCTTGCATCCGGCGGCCTCGGGGCGCGTGTATGCGGCGTACGGCGGGGTGTATGTCGCCACGGCGCTGTTGTGGTTGTGGGCGGTGGACGGCGTGCGGCCCGGAATGCTGGACCTGGTCGGCGGCGGGCTGATCCTGGCCGGGGCGCTGGTGATCATCGGCGGTCACTGGGTGTCGACCGCGTCTTGACGCCGGCCCGCCTGCCAATCAACGCAGCGACCGCAGTTGTCGGTCGCTGGCGGTCGACGATGCGGTTCCGAAGTCCGTCGCAGTGATGTGGTTGGCCGGCTCCCTTGAGGATCCGGCATCGGTGGTAGAGGGGCTCAATAGCTGAGCGTCGCCGCCTGATCGGGCTTGGTTAACCCGGACTCAACCGTCATCCGATACCGTGGCCGGATGCTGAGTCTTGGACCTTTTCCGTTGCCGGCCGTATTGCTGGCCTTCGCCGTCGTGGTCGCGCTGCTGGTGGCAAGGCAGTTCCGGCCGCGTCGCAGCGCCGTCGCCACGACGATCCCGCCGTCGCCCGCTCCAGTGCCGGAAGTGAAGGCGGGGGCGGTGCTCGTCGACATGCTGTTCATTGGCGTGGTGGTCGCACGCGTGGCCTTTGTCGCGCAGTGGCTGCCCGAGTACCTCGCCGATCCGTGGTCGATCGTGCGGATCGGCGATGGCGGCTTCACGGTCTGGGCCGGTCTGCTGGCCGGACTGGGTTGGGGCGCGTGGAAAGTCCGCAGGATTCCCGCGCTGCGGATGCCCGTATCGGTCGGCGCGATGGCGGGCCTGGCGGTGTGGGGCGGGCTGGCCGGGGCGCTGTGGCTGATGCAGCAGTCCAGCGTGTCGCTGCCGACGATGGACCTCACCACCGTCGATGGCGAAACGGTCCAGTTGTCGGCGATGTCCGACCGTCCGATGGTGCTCAACCTGTGGGCGACCTGGTGCCCGCCGTGCCGGCGCGAGATGCCGGTGCTGTCGGCCGCCCAGCAGCGCCACGAAGGCGTCAATTTCGTGTTCGTCAACCAGGGCGAAGGGCCGGACCTGATCCGCGACTACCTGGGTGGCGAAGGCCTGACGCTGGCCAATGTCCTGCTGGACCCGTTCTCCTCGGTGATGCAGGGCGTGGGCTCGCGCGGGTTGCCGACCACCTTGTTCTTTGACGGCAACGGCAAGCTGGTGGACACCCACATGGGCGAGTTGTCCGAGGCGAGCCTGACCCGGAAGCTGCAGGCCCTGGGTTCGTCGCCCGCATCCACTCCCACACTTTCACCGGAGGTGCCGTGATGGCACGCAAGATCCAGCCCGCGCTGCTGCTCGCCCCGATACTGCTGTTGTCGGCGGCGTGCACGGGCGCGAAGGAACCGGTCGCCACGCCCGCGACCCAGACGGCGGTCGATCCCACTTCGACCACGACCACGAATCATCCCGCCCCGATCGAAGCGCTTGAGGCGCGGGGGCTCGAAGTGCTCGGTACGTTCGACGCGCCGTCGGGCCTGACCGGCTACGCGGGACTGGCCGGCACCGACCCGGTATCGGTCTATCTCACCAGCGACGGTCAACATGCGTTGGTGGGCAGTCTGCTCGACGCGCAAGGCAACGATGTCGGTGCGGACGCCATCCGCAAACTGGTGATCAAGCCGGTGTCGGAGCGCACCTGGAGCAAATTGCAGGATGCCGCCTGGGTGCAGGACGGCAAGACCACCGCGCCGCGTACGGTCTACGCCTTCAGCGATCCCAACTGCCCGTATTGCAACCTTTTCTGGGAGGCGGCGCGGCCCTGGGTAGACGCCGGCAAGGTGCAGCTGCGGCATGTGATGGTCGGCGTGATCCGGGCCGACAGCGCGAACAAGGCGGCCGCGATCCTCACCGCCAGCTCGCCCGAGCAGGCCCTGACAAGCAATGAGCGCAACTTCGCCAATGGCGGCATCAAGCCGGTGGCCACCGTGTCGGCCAAGGTGCGCGCCGATCTCAACGCCAACGAGTTGCTGATGCTGGAACTGGGTTTCCAGGGCACGCCGGGCATCCTGTTCCTGGATGAGGACGGCAACGTGCAGCGTCGCTCCGGCATGCCGCAGCCGGCCGACCTGACGACCGTGCTCGGCCCGCGCTGATCGCCGGGACGGGCTTGCCGACGGGCCGTGGATCGGTTCCGTCGAGTCAGACAATCCCGGTCGCGTAGAACACGCCGATGATCACCATCACTGCCAGCGTCTTGATGATCGTGATCGCGAAGATGTCCTTGTAGGCCTGGCGGTGGGTCAGGCCGGTCACCGCCAGCAGGGTGATGACCGCGCCGTTGTGGGGCAGGGTGTCCATGCCGCCGGACGCCATCGCGGCGACGCGGTGCAGCACTTCCATCGGGATGCCGGCGGCGTTGGCGTTGGCGATGAAGGTGTCGGCCATCGCCGCCAGCGCGATGCCCATTCCGCCGGACGCCGAGCCGGTGATGCCGGCCAGCGCGGTGACGGTGATGGCCTCGTTGACCAGCGGATCATCGATCGTGCCGAGCGCGTTGGCGACGACCAGGAAGCCGGGCAGGGCGGCGATCACCGCGCCGAAGCCATACTCGGAGGCGGTGTTCATGCCCGCCAGCAGGGCGCCGCCGATGGCGTCGCGGGTGCCATTGGCGAAGCTGGTCATCACCGGCTTCCAGGCGAACGCGATGACGCTGAGAATTCCGACCAGCAGCGCGCCCTCGACCCCCCAGATCGCGGTGATCGACGAAACCTGCTGCACGATCGGCGCCGCATCGCCGATCACCGCCGGGTCGAACGAGTGCGATTCGCCGTAGAACCGCGGGATCCACATCGTGAACAGCTTGTTGGCGACGCCGACCAGCACCAGCGGCAGGATCGCGATGAGTGGGTTGGCGAGCCGGCCGCCGGTGAAGGCAACCGGTTCGTTGACCAGGGCGGCGTCACCCGCATAGCCCTCGCCGGCCTTGAGCGCGACGCGCCGGCGCCAGTCGAGGTAGGCCAGTCCCACGGCAAGGATGAACACGCCGCCGATGGTGCCCAGCCACGGCGCCGCCCAGGTGTTGGTGCCGAAGAAGGTGGTCGGGATGATGTTCTGGATCTGCGGCGTGCCGGGCAGCGCGTCCATGGTGAAGGTGAACGCACCCAGCGCGATGGTGCCCGGGATCAGCCGTTTGGGGATGTCGCTCTGGCGGAACAGTTCGGCGGCAAACGGGTACACCGCGAACACCACCACGAACAGCGACACCCCCCCGTAGGTCAGCACCGCGCAGACGGTCACGATCGACAGGATCGCGCGGCTGGCGCCGAACAGCCGGATGGTCGCTACCACTATCG
>DASTUE010000162.1:0-20796 GCA_035759805.1 Lysobacter sp.
GGTTTCGGTGCAGGACGGCGCGGCCCAGCTGGTCGTCGACGCGGTGGCCGCGCCGCCCGGCGCGCGCGTGCTGGACGCCTGCGCCGCACCTGGCGGCAAGGCCGCGCACCTGCTGGAGCGCGATCCCTCGCTGAGGCTGACCGCGCTGGATATCGACCGACGCCGCGTCCGCCACGTGCAGGCCACCTTCGACCGGCTGCGCCTGGGCGGCGACGCGGTCCTGCTCGCCGCCGATGCCACCGGGCCGACGGCGTGGTGGGATGGGGTGCCGTTCGACGCGATCCTGCTGGACGCGCCGTGCTCGGCCACCGGGATCATCCGTCGCCAGCCCGATGTCCTGCTGCACCGCCGCGAGTCCGACCTGGTCACGTTGGCGGCGACCCAGTCGCGGCTGCTCGATGCGCTCTGGCAGACGCTCGCACCCGATGGCGTGCTGGTGTATGCGACCTGCTCGATCCTGAAAGAAGAGAACGGGACGCAGGTGGCCGCATTCCTCGCCCGCACCGCCGATGCGGTCGCCGAACCGCTGGACGGGCGCTTCGGCCACGCCGTGGCCGTCGACGGCACGGCCATCGCCCGGCAGCGCCTGCCGGGTGAGGACGGCATGGACGGGTTCTTCTATGCGCGCCTACGCAAGGTGGCCGCCCGGTAGCTGGCGTTCGGCGGACGTGGGCTGGGCCCGGTGCGTGGAGGCGACGCCACTACGGCCCGTCCGGGAAGCTCCTTGTGAGGTCCGGCAATGGCCGCTGGGCGAATTCCGCCAGGTGCCGGTCCAGTCCCTGCGGGCTGCGTATGCGCCCGGTGGCGTGGGTGTCGGCCAGCAAGGCGTCGTTCGGACTGCCGCCTTCCTCGTGCCGTTCGCGGTGGTACAGGTGGGTGGCGAGCCCGGCGAACCGCAACGAGCGCCGCTGCAAACCGGCGTGGAATGCGCGCACGGCAAGGTCCTTGTCCTCACGGCCCCAGCCTTCGAAGCGCTCGTCGAAACCATTCAGTGCGACCAGGTCGTGGCGCCACCAGCCCTGGTTGCAGGTCTTGATCGCGCGGTCGCTTTGGCCCCGGCTGAGCCGCAGGGACAGCATGGCCAGCGGAGGGATACGCAGCGTGTGGCGGCGACGGCTCAGGCCGCGATCGAAGAAACCCAATGCCGCGATCTCGCCCGACAGCAGCCTCGCGCTGCCTTCGCTGTCGGTCAGCACCCGCATGCCCTGCACGAAACTGCCGCGCCGCGCCGCGCGCAGGTGGTCGCTGATGAACCTCGGGTGGGCGAGCATGTCCCCGTCGAGCAGCAGCACGTAATCGCCACTGCTGGCGGCGATCGCCCGGTTGCGGGCCAGCGCGACCCGGAAGCCGCGGTCCTCGATCCAGCTGTGCCGCAGCGGCACCGGGTAGTCGCGGGCGGTGGTTTCGATCAGCGTGCGGGTGTCATCGCCCGAACCGTCATCGGCGACGATCACCTCGTGGGGCAGCGTGCGTTGGCGGGCCAGCGCCTCCAGCGCGCGTCGCAGCGCCTGCGGCCAGTTGTAGGTCGTGATGACCACGCTGGCGCGGACGGGCGGGGCCGGGCGGGCCGGCATCAGCGTGCTGGTGGCCGGGAGGCCGGGAGGCTCGAGTCCATTCATCCGGCAGAAGATACGCGCCTCCAACTTAATTCAGGGTTTCCCGCCAGGCCTGGAACATCAGTACGCCCCACAGATGGGTATGCCACTTGCGCTGGCCGGCGAGGAACTCGGCCCAGATCGCGCGGATCGGCGCGGGGTCGAAATGGCCTTCCTCGCGCAGCCGGCGCTCGTCGAGCTGGGCTTCTGCCCAATCACGCAGCGGGCCGCGCAGCCAGTCGCCGACCGGTGCGCCGAAGCCGGACTTCGGCCGGTGCACCAGCTCATCGGGCAGGTAGCGCGACAGCAGCCGCTTGGGCAGGTGCTTGAGGGTGCCCTCGTGCCACTTCATCGACAGCGGCAGCGACCAGGCGAACTCGGCCACGCGCCAGTCCAGCAGCGGCGCGCGCGCCTCCAGACCCACCGCCATGCTGGCGCGGTCGACCTTGGTCAGGATGTCCTCGGCCAGGTAGCAGGCGAAGTCCATCTGCATCAGCGCATCCGCGCCGGTGCCGATGCCGGGCATCGCGGCGGGGTCGTCGTAGGCGGTTGCAAGTCGACGGGCGCCGATCACCACGTCCTCGGGCCGGCGCCAGCGGCTGACCCGTTGGCGTGCGAGACCCTGCAGGTCGCCGGCGGCCATCTCCGCGCGCAACGCCGCCAACCCGCCCAGGCGGGCGCGCTCGCCGGGGTCGCCGGCGAGCCGGACCAGCAATTTGCGTGGCAACCGGGCCAGGCGCTGCTCGTTGCGCAGTGCCCGTGCGTAACGACCGTAGCCAAAGAACAGCTCGTCGCCGCCGTCGCCGGACAGCGCCACGGTGACGTGCTGCCGCGCCAGCCGGCACAGCAGGGCAGTCGGCACCTGCGAGGAGTCGGCAAACGGCTCGTCGAAGATCTGTGGCAGTTCCGGCACCAGGTCCAGCGCGGCGTGGCCGTCGACATGCAGGCGGGTGTGGTCGGTGCCGAGGTGGCGGGCGACCGCCGCTGCGTACCCGCTTTCGTCGTGCACCGCGTTGTCGAAACCGATCGAGAAGCTGCGCACCGGCCGCGCGGATTGCGCCTGCATCAATGCGGTGACCAGCGAGGAATCGGTGCCGCCGGACAGGAACGCGCCCAGCGGCACGTCGGCCTGCATGCGCAGCGCGGTGGCATCGCGCAGCAAGGTATCGAGCGTGGCCAGCGCGGCGGCCTCGTCGCCGTCGAAACCCTGCCGGATCGCCGCGCGCTGGCGCTCCAGGCTGCTCCACCACGTTTGCGGTGCGGTGGCCGGGTCGAATGCCGTGTTGCCGGCGCGCACGAGGGTCTGGTCGATCCGCAACAAGCGGCCGGCGGGCAGCTTGTGCACCCCGCGCAGGATCGCGTGCGGCGCGGGGATGTAGTCCAGCCGCAGCAGCAGCGCCAGCGCGTCCGGATCGACCTCGGTGCGCAGCGCCGGATGGGCGCGCAACGCGGCCAGTTCGCTGCCGAACACGAACGTGCCATCCCCGCCCCAGCCGTAGTACAGCGGCTTCTTGCCGACCCGGTCGCGGGCCAGCCACAGCACCCGGTCGCGGCGGTCCCAGGCCGCCAGCGCGAGCATGCCGTTGCCGCGCTCCAGTGCCGCCTCGACGCCCCACTGCGCGATCGCCGCCAGCAACACTTCGGTGTCGGAATGGCCGCGGAAGCCGTGTCCCAATGCCGCCAGTTCGCTGCGCAATGCGGCGTGGTTGTAGATCTCGCCGTTGAACGCGATGACCCAACGGCCGTCGGGCGAGGCCATCGGCTGGTGGCCCTCCGGACTCAGGTCGACGATTGCCAGTCGCCGGTGCGCGAGCACCAGTCCGGCATCGGGTTCGACCCAGCTGCCGGCGTCGTCCGGCCCGCGATGGGCGATCGCGCTGCCCATGCGTGCGCCCAGTGCGCGCAGCTCGTCGGCGCTGTCGCGCGGGGTGGGCGACCAGGCGCCGGCGATTCCACACATGGTCGGGTCTCAGCTATCGGAGGTGGTGGCGCGCGGTTCGGCGGTGTCGGTGCGTGCCGGGGTGACCACCGGCTGGCCGTTCTGCAGCAGCCACAACATGATCGTCTTCTGGCGCACGTAATTGGCGCGCACGTAGGCGTACACCAGCCCGTGCCAGCCGTCGCGGAAGCCGCCGCGCAGCACGTAGCCGCGCCAGAACCGCCAGGCCGGCGACAGCACCAGCCTGGCCAGCGAGGCGCGCTTGCCGCGGGCGAAATCGTGCTCGGCCATCATCCGGGCGTAGCGCTGGGTCTTGGCCAGTTGCTGCTCGAGCGAGCGGTACGGGTAGTGGATCAGGTCGCCGGCCAGGGTCTGCACCGGGCCGTCGACGCTGGCCGCCTCGTGGATCTCGCGCTTGCCGCGCCAGCCGCCGCGACGGCGGTCGAACAGGCGCAGCACGCGGTCCGGATAGGCGTTGCCGTGGCGCAGGAAACGGCCGAAGTAGCAGTCCAGCCGGGCGAAGCGGTAGCCGGCGGCGTCGTTGAAGCCGATATCGCGCGCGGCGAGGATCGAGGCTCGCAAGGCGTCGCCGACCCGCTCGTCCGCGTCCAGGCATAGCACCCAGTCGTGGCCGGCCTGCTCGACGGCGAACTGCTTCTGGCTGCGGAAGCCGTCAAACGGCCGCTGCAATACCGTGGCGCCCAACGCACGGGCGATCTCGACGGTGGCATCGGTGGAGAAGGAGTCGACCACCACGATCTCGTCGCAGAACGCCAGCGAGGCGAGGCAGTCGCCAATGCGGTCGGCCTCGTTGAACGTGATAATGCAGGCCGAGATGGCCGGCGCATGCGCGGGTCTTGGTGGCAGTGGAGCCGAGGGAGCGTTGATGGCGGAGTACCTGTTGTTCGCGACCGAGCGCTACGCGCTGCCCATCCTGCAGCCCCTGGCGCAGGCGCTGCAAGCCGGTGGCCATGGCGTGCACGCCTGGTTCGTCGATGGCGCCGCCGGGGCGAGGCTGCCGGCACCGGTGCGCATGGTAGACGACGCCCGCGCCGCGGTCGCGCTGAAACCGCGCGCGGTGTTCAGCGCTGCCAACTGGGTGCCGCCGTTCGTGTCGGGCGCGAAGGTCCAACTGTTCCACGGCTTCAATGTCGAAAAACGCGACGCCGCGCGCGGCCACTTCCGCGTGCGCGGGCTGTTCGACCTGTACTGCACCCAGGGCCCGGCGACCACGACACCGTTCCGCGAACTGGCCGCACAGGCCGGCCATTTCGCGGTGGTCGAGACCGGCTGGCCCAAGCTCGATCCGTTGTTCGGCGAGGCCGACCCGCTGGCCCGGCAGTTGCGCGACGCGGCCGGCGGGCGGCCGGTGGTGCTGTTCGCCTCGACCTTCACCGAGCGCCTGAGCGCGGCGCCGCACCTGTTCGACGCGATCGCCGCACAGGTCGCGCGCGGCGACCGCTACTGGCTGCTGACCCTGCACCCGAAGTGCGCGCCGGAGTGGTTCGATCGCTACCGTGCGCTGGCCGGCAACAACGCCTGCTTCGTGGAAACCGAGCAACTGATCAGCGCGCAGCGCGCCGCCGACGTGCTGGTCGCGGACACGACCTCGGTGGTGAGCGAGTTCGTGGTCCAGCGCAAACCGGTGGTCACCTTTCGCAACCGCGCGCCGAAGCCGCACATGCTGGATTTCGACGATCCGGCCCGGCTGCCGGAGCTGCTCGATCACGCCTTCTCCCCGTCGCCGGCGTTGCTGGCCGCACTGGCCGCGTATGCCGAGACGATCCATCCCTGGCGCGACGGCCTGTCGTCGCAACGGGTAATCGCCGCGACCGACGCCCTGCTCGCCGGTGATCTGGGCCCGCTGCGCCGCAAGCCGTGGGGCGCGCTGGTGCGGGGGCTGCAGATCCGCAGGCAGCTCGGCTACTGGGGCCCTGCCGGCGGCTGATATCGCATTGCCGAGGTCGTTCATCGCGGCCGCGGCAGAAGCCGCTCTTGCCAGATGCGGCTTGAGCTTTTGTGTAGGAGCGACGTCAGTCGCGAACGCGCAGAGCTCCCCGTCGCGGTGTTCCTTTCCTTGCTGCCGATGGCGGCACGTTACGGCTGCCGTGTTGGTCCATCGGAGTGATGGTCAGGTCGCGACTGACGTCGCTTTCACGCCAAATCCGCCGGTTTTCGCGCGCAACCGGTTCCGGGATCAGGGCCGGGCCCACCCATTGCGGACCGCTACCAGCGCAGCGGACGATGCGCGAGTTCCTGCGACAGCTGGCGGTAGATCGCCTGCGCCTCGGCTTCGGGCAGGTAGCGGATCCGCAGTGGCGGCGAGCGTGCGCCGGCGGTGTCCAGCCACAGCGTGGCGGTGGCGCAGCGACGGTCGAGCGGCGAGCGGGTGAGTTGCAGTGCCTGCAGCTTGTCGATCTCGGCGAAGCGCCAATGCCGGTTCCACCAGCCCTCGCGTACCGCCAGCAGTTCCGCGCCGACCGCATAGGCCGCCCGCCGGGCCTGGGCCCGCGCCTTGAGCGCCGCCCAGGGCAGCCACAGCAAGGCCAGTGCGCCCCAGCCGCCGAAACGCCAGACCAGTGCCGCGGTGGCCAGCGCCGTCCACGGCAGCGCCGGCAGGAACCGCCGCCACCAGGACCCCAGCGGCAGCGGTTGCCAGGCGAGCTCCGGCCAGCGGGCGTCCGGCAGCAGCCGTTCGATCAGCGCGTCGCAGGCGGCCGGCGTGGCGATCGGTGCCAGCTCGCGCAGCGCACGCGATTGCCCGTTCTCCTCGCCAGTGGCGGTGTCGACCTCCAGGCTGCGCCGACCCAGCAGCCGGTGGGTCAGCCCTTCGCTGAGCGTCCACGCCTGGATCCGCCGCCGCGAGGCGCTGGTGCGCCAGCGCGCCAGCAGGCCGCGCTCGACCGTCAACCGCCGGCCGTCCTGGCTCAGCACGAAACCGTGGTACTGCAACACCGCCAGCACGATCGACAGCAGCCGCAACAGGGCCACCACCGCGACCAGTACCGCCACCCCACCCAACACGTACTGGGACGTCCCCAGATGGTGTTGGCCGGACCAGTGCGTCCCGTATCGGGCGACCTGATCGAAGAGGTTGGGCCAGACCCGCGGGCCGGACTGCGAGAATGCGGCGAGCGCGGCGCCGGCCAGGATCATGCCGCGGTTGGATACCAGTCCGAGCCGCAGCAGGTCGGTGGCCGACAAGCGCAGCAGGGTCGTGGCGGCGGGCTGGCGTTCGAAGCCGGCGGCGTTGGCTGGGGTCGTACCGGTTGCGGCCGGTGTCGAGGCCGCGCGCCGGCGCACCAGGGTTTCCAGCGCCAGCGCGTCGTCCAGCCGCAGCACCCGCATGTGCGCTTCGGGCTTGGTGCCGCCGGCCGACTCCAGCCGCACCTCGGCCACCCCGAACAGCCGGTGCAGCACCGATTGCTGCACCGCGACGTTGTGGATGCGGGCGAACGGAATCACCCGCAGGCTGCGCTCGAACAAGCCGCTGCGCACCACCAGCGCGTCGGCACCCACGCCATAGCGGTAGGTGAAGTACTGCCACACCGAGACCGCCGCCAGCGCGCCGACGCCGATCAGCGGCCACAGCTCGTTGCGGTCGCCGCGGCCGAACACGAACAGCGCGATCAGCGGCACCACGAACTGCCTGAGCTGCGCCAGCAGCACGAACAGCCAGGACATCGGGTGCAGGTGCCGCTCGGCGGGCGCGGGGGCGGCCGGCAAGGGTTCCGGCGTGGAAGGCTGCGCGGCGGTCGGAGCGCCCGGCTCAGTCGTCATCGTCGTGGTCGATCTGGCGTGCGAGCCGGTCGCGCAGGCGTTCCGCGTCGGCCAGGTCGAGGTGGGCGACTTCCACCGCGCTGTGGCGTGTGCCGGCGGTGTGCACCACCAGCGTCGCCAGTTGGCGACGACGCTGCAGCGGCCCGCGCTTGAGGTCCAGATGCTGGACGCGGGTCGCCGGCACCCGGGTCTCGCGCTGCCACATCCGGCCGCGGCGTACCGCCAGGCCTTCGGTGTCCAGCCGCCAGTACGTGTAGCGGTACTGTTTCAGCCCGAGCCAGAATCCGAGGCAGCCGCCCAGCAGCAGGCCACAGGCCAGCCCGATCACGGCGGGCGCGAAGGACGAAAACCCGACGAGGGGATGGAAGCCCAGGGTCCCGGCAGTCTGGCCGGCGATGTAGCCGATCACCGCGCCGGGCAGCGCCAGCGAGGGCGTCGTCCCGAGGAGGAGCAGCGCACGTGCCCGGATCGGCAACGGTTGCCAGTCGGCGGGTTCCCCGTCGAGGGACAACGCGTGGCCGGAGTCGGCAGCGGAGGGCGGAATCATGCGGCGATCCTTCAGGGCCGGTGCGGCGCGCGGCTCAGTAGCACTGCGGCCAGTACGGGTTCTGCTCGCCACGGCCGGAGGGGCGCAGCGAATAGCGTTTGTAGGTCCATTGGTACTGCGCCGGATCGCGACGTGCGACGCGCTCGACCGCCGCATTCAGCGCCGCCACCGCGATCCGCGGATCGGCGTCGGCCACGGCCGCGGGTGTGGATTCCAGGTGCAGCGCGAAACCGGGCCCGGCGCGGTGGCTGTCGATGCGCTCGCAGTACGCCATCAGCACCACGGCTCCGCTGCGTGCGGCCAGCCGGCCGAGCAGGGTCATCGTCAATGCCTCGGTGCCGAAGAACGGGCCGAACTCGCCATCGCCCTGCTTGGGTTGCTGGTCGGGCAGGATGCCCAGCACGCCGCCCGCGGCCAGACGCTTGAACAGCTGGCGCACGCCGGCGGCCTCGGCGCGGATCTGGGTCACGCGCGGGGGCTGGCCGTCGGTGCGGTCATCGGCCCGCACGCGGTTGAGGAAGGCCTCGCCGACCTTCGATTCCGGCGGCGCGTACAGGATCGCCAGCGGTGTGCGCGCGGCCAGCCACTGGTTCAGCAGTTCCCAGTTGCCGTAATGCGGCGCGGCGATGATCACTCCGCGTCCGCCGGCAATCGCCGCGTCGAGCAGCCCGGTGCCGTGCTGCTCGCGGATCAATGCCAGGTTCTCGGCATGCGGCCGCGTCCACAGGCGCAGCGTTTCCATCAACTGCCGGGCCGTGGTGCGCAGGATCGCCTGCCGCAACCCGTCGCGCTGGGACGGGTGCATGTGCGGATAGGCGATCTGCAGGTTGCAGGCCGTCACCCGGCTCTCGCGACTGCGCGGGCGCAACACGGCGACCGCCAGCAGATCGCCCAGCCGGTACAGCCAGGGCCACGGCAACCGCGCCAGCAGGGCGGCGAGGGCGTACAGCAGGCGGGCGGCGAGATCGGTCATCCGTCGCAGTGTAGCCGGCGGCAGGCACCCCTTCGGCGGGGCTGGTGGCGACAGGGCAACCGGGCAACCAGCGCCGGCCCGGATCGCCCGTTATGCTCTGCCGATGCTCGCCTTGATCCAGCGCGTTACCCAAGCCAGTGTCCGCGTCGATGACGACGTGGTCGGCGAGATCGGCCCGGGCCTGCTGGCGCTGGTCGGCATCGAACCGGGCGATGGCGAGGCGCAGGTCGCGCGGATGGCCCAGCGCCTGCTCGGGTACCGGGTGTTTGCCGATTCCCAGGGACGCATGAACCTGGGCCTGGGGGAGGCCGGCGGGCGCCTGCTGCTGATCAGCCAGTTCACCCTCGCCGCGGACACCGCCAGCGGCATGCGGCCGGGCTTCAGCACCGCCGCTGCGCCGGAGCTGGCTGAACCGGTGTTCAACCACTTGCTGCAAACCTGCCGTGCCCGGCACCCTGCAGGGGTGGAAACCGGCCGCTTCGGTGCCCATATGGTGGTAAGCCTGGTCAATGATGGCCCGGTCACCTTCCTTCTACGGGCCTGAGGGCTCCGGAAAACCCTTGCCACAGCACGCTTTCGGGCGGGCATGCGGCACACTGGTATAATAGAAGGTTCCCTCCTCCCCATTACATGGTGGCGCAGCCGTATGGCAAACGAACGTCAGGCCCCCCAGTCCGATATCAAAACGCTGATCAGCAAGGGCCTGGAACAAGGCTACCTGACCTATGCGGAGGTCAACGATCACTTGCCCGACGACATGGTCGAGGCCGAGCAGATCGAAGATGTCATCGCGTTGATCAACGGCATGGGCATCGAGGTGCACGAAGTTGCGCCGGATGCCGACACGCTGTCGCTGGGCGACAGCAGCACCAGTGGCCGCGAGGTCGACGAGAGTGCGGCCGAAGAGGCCGCGGCTGCACTGACCGGCCTGGATGCCGAGGGTGGCCGCACCACCGACCCGGTGCGCATGTACATGCGCGAGATGGGCACGGTCGACCTGCTGACCCGCGAAGGCGAGATCGAGATCGCCAAGCGCATCGAGGACGGCCTGAACCAGGTCCAGGCCTCGCTGGGCCTGTTTCCCAGCACGATCCAGCTGATCTTGCAGGACTACGAGCTGCACAAGGCCGGCAAGAAGCGCCTGGCCGAGCTGCTGGTCGGCTTCCTGGACCAGCTCGAGGATCCGACCGTCGCACCGCCGCCGGCCGAAGCCATGTCCGCGGCGCCGGTGGAAGAAAAGAAAGAGGTCAAGCCGGCGAAGGCGGCCAAGCCTGCCAAGGCAGGCAAGGGTGTCGTCGACGATGACGAGGCCGACGAGGATGCGGAAGACGAAGAAGAGGACGAGGTCGTCGACGAGGGGCCGACCGGTCCGGATCCGGCCGAGGTCACCAGCCGCTTCGAGCACCTGAGCGAGCTGTACGCCAAGTTCGAGAAGGCCTACGCCAAGCACGGTCCGAGCCACAAGAGCGTGACCAAGCTGCGCGAGGACATGGCCGAGATCTTCGTGACCCTGAAGCTGCCGCTGCCGCTGACCGACGTACTGGTCGACAACATGCGCAGCACCCAGGCCGAGATCAAGCGCCACGAGCGCCGCATCCTGGAGCTGTCCACCCGCGTCGCGAAGATGCCGCGCAAGGACTTCATCCGCTCCTGGGATGGCAACCAGACCAACCTGGAGTGGGTCGACGAGCTGCTCAAGCGCAAGCAGAAGTGGGCGTCCGGCCTGCGTGACGTCAAGGACCAGATCATCGCCGAGCAGGAGGCCACCATCGCCACCGAACAGGCGATGCGCATGACCCTGAACGACCTGCGCGAGATCAGCCGCACCATGGCCTACGGCGAGACCCGCGCGCGCAAGGCCAAGCGCGAGATGGTCGAGGCCAACCTGCGCCTGGTGATCTCGATCGCCAAGAAGTACACCAACCGCGGCCTGCAGTTCCTCGACCTGATCCAGGAAGGCAACATCGGCCTGATGAAGGCGGTGGACAAGTTCGAGCACCGTCGCGGCTTCAAGTTCTCGACCTACGCCACCTGGTGGATCCGCCAGGCGATCACCCGCTCGATCGCCGACCAGGCACGCACCATCCGCATCCCGGTGCACATGATCGAGACGATCAACAAGCTCAACCGGATCTCGCGCCAGATGCTCCAGCAGTACGGCCGCGAGGCCACGCCGGAGGAGCTGGCGAAGGAAATGGAGATGCCCGAGGACAAGGTCCGCAAGGTGATGAAGATCGCCAAGGAGCCGATCTCCATGGAGACCCCGATCGGCGACGACGAGGACTCCCACCTGGGCGATTTCATCGAGGACACCAACGTGGAGTCCCCGGTGGATGCGACGGTCAACATCAACCTGATGGAAACCGTGCGCGACGTGCTCGCCGGCCTGACCCCGCGCGAGGCCAAGGTGCTGCGCATGCGCTTCGGCATCGACATGAACACCGATCACACGCTGGAGGAAGTCGGCAAGCAGTTCGACGTCACCCGCGAGCGGATCCGCCAGATCGAGGCCAAGGCGTTGCGCAAGCTGCGTCACCCGAGCCGCTCCGAGCAGCTGCGCAGCTTCCTCGATATCGAGTAGGCCCCGCTGCTGTGCTCTATCGACAACGGCCGCTTTTACGGCCGTTGTCGTTAAATGGGCTTGGCCTCATGGATCGAGAGAGCCGGAAAGTGCGTCTCTGCGTGGCAGTTCGCACACAACAGCACACATTTTTCGATCTCCGCCCGGATCTCGGCGTGGCTGCGATTGGACAGTGACCGCAGGTCGAGACTGAACGTCTTTCTGGACGGGTCTTTGTGGTGCCACGTCAGTGCCGCGAGGTTGCGCTTGTAGCCACAAGTCGTGCAGCATCCGCCCGCCTCGGCGATCAACTTTATCTTGCGCCCCAGTCCTCTCGCCTGCTGGCTCAGGTAGTTTTGATGTCGGTTGTTGGTATCTCGATTCTTGCAGGATCTGGAGCAAAACCGGCGCTGACGACCGGTCAGCAGTCGCGCACATCCAACACAGACGGTTTCAGATTCCATCGAGTGATCATAATCCGGGGTGCGTTGCCGTGCGATTCGGCTGCAAGGATTGGTTATCATGCCCGGACGGGCCTATAGCTCAATTGGTTAGAGCAGGGGACTCATCGAAAAGGTGCCGCCGCGCCGTAATGCGCGGACGGGATCGGGATGAATTCAGGGAAACCTCAGCGGCGCGCCAAGCGCGGACGGTGGCAACCCTGAGCCAAGCCGGCGGTACACCGTCGGAAGGTGCAGAGACTACCTGAGGGCTATAGCGCCCTTGATCACAGGCTCGAGCGTCCCGCACCCCACTCGTTTCGGCGAAGGGTGAAGAGATAGTCCGCGCCGGAGGGAAACCTTCGGGCTAAGCGAATCCCTTGGTTCCAGGTTCGAGTCCTGGTGGGCCCAGTTTTTGATGGCCGTCCCGCTGCATTGCCGTCGCATCCCCCACGTCTTCGACTTCGATTTCATTGGCTGCTCAAGCAGCGGCTGGTCAAGGCGTTTCTCCGCCGCGTTTCAGCCTGCGGCTCTGCTGCTCCGGCTGCTTGTGTTCCGCACCCGCCGCGCGACCTCGCAGGCGGTGGCGATGGCCAGCGTCAGGGCGAAGGTGGACAGCAGCTGCAGCCGCGAGTCGGGCGACAGCAGGGTCAGGGCGAAGATCAGTGCGAGGATCGCCAGGCCCAGCCAGGTGACGTACGGAAAGCCGCGCATGCGGAACGGCAACGGCGTGCCGGTGCGGTCCGCGCGCCGGCGCAGGATCAGCTGCGAGACCAGGGTGATCGTCCACACCATCAGGCAGGTCGAGCCGACCAGGTTGAGCAGCGCGGGCAGCACCCGCTCGGGAAACCACAGTTCCAGCAGGGTGGCGAAGAACCCGAACATCACACTCGCCAGCACCGCGACCAGCGGCACCATGCGCCGGTTCACCCGGGCCAGGCCGCGCGGTGCCTCGCCGCGTTCGGCCAGCGAGAAGATCATCCGCGAGGCGCCATAGAGGTTGGCGTTGAGCGCCGACAGCAGCGCGATCACCGCGACCAGGGTGATCGCGGTGGCGGCGCCGGGGATCGCGGCGACCTGCAGCACCGCCGCGAACGGCGACTTCAACGCGTCGCTGGTCCACGGCACCACCGCGATGATCACCGCGATCGAGCCGATGTAGAACACCAGGATGCGCCAGGCGACGGTGCGGATCGCGCGGGCGAGGCTGCGTCCCGGCTGCTCGGATTCCGCCGCCGCGATGGCGACGATCTCGGTGCCGCCGAACGCGAACACCACCACCAGCAAGGCCGCGCCGATCCCGGCCAGGCCCTTGGGCGCGAAGCCGCCGTGGGCGGTGATGTTGGTCAGTCCCGGCGAGGGCGCCGCCGGCAGGAGCCCGAGCAGCAGCGCCGCGCCGATGGCGATGAAGGCGAGGATCGCGATCACCTTGATGATCGCGAACCAGAACTCGAACTCGCCGAAATTGCGCACGCCCAGCAGGTTGATCGCGGTGAAGACCGCCATGAACAGCAGCGACAGCCACGGCACCGACAGCGAGGGCCAGACCGTGGCCAGCAGGCCGGCGGCCCCGACCGATTCGGCCGCGACCACGACCACGACCTGCAGCCACCACAGCCAGCCGACGGTGGCGCCCGCCGCCGGCCCCATCGCGTCGGCGGCGTAGACCGAGAACGCCCCGCTGGACGGACGCGCGGCGGCCATCTCGCCCAGCGCGTGCATCACGATGATCACCAGCGCGCCGGCGATCAGGTAGGAGACCAGCACCGCCGGCCCCGCCGCCTGCACGCCCACGCCCGAGCCGAGGAACAGGCCCGCGCCGATGGCGGTGCCCAGGCCCATCATGATCAGCTGGCGGGGCTTCAAGGCGTGCTGAAGCCGCGGCTCGCCGACGGCGGAAGATGTGGCGGAGATGTTGCCGGAGTGCTGCGGAGAAAGGGACATTCAGTGAGCAGGCTGCGAGTGGCGAACCCGCAACGATACCCGTCAGCGCGGCTGGCGGGGGCGGTGGCCGGAGCGACGCCGGCATCATCCCCGACGCGGCCGCCGTTTCGGCCCGCGTCCGGCGCTCTCACGCGTTCTGAACCTGGCCGGAGTAGGGTCGCAACCATCCAACGCACGGGGCAGTGACATGACGACCTACAAGGTGGGCTACCTGATCGGCAGCCTGGCGAAACACTCGATCAACCGCCAGTTCGCCCAGGCGCTGTTCAAGCTGGCGCCGCGGGAGCTCCAGTTCCACGAGATCGCGTACAAGGACCTGCCGCTCTACAGCTACGACTACGACGAGAGCTACCCCGAGGTCGCGACAGCGTTCAAGAAGGCGATCGAGGGTTCCGACGCGGTCCTGTTCGTCACGCCCGAGTACAACCGCTCCATTCCCGGCGGGCTGAAGAACGCGATCGACTGGGCCAGCCGCCCGTGGGGAACGAACTCCTTCGCGAACATCCCGTCCGGCGTGATCGGCACCTCGCCCGGCGCGATCGGCACGGCCGTGGCGCAGCAGCAACTGCGCAGCGTGCTCGGCTTCCTCAACTCGCCGCAGATGAACGCGCCCGAGGCCTACATACAGTTCAAGCCCGGCATGATCAGCGAGGCCGGCGAGATCAACGACCCGGCCACGGCCGAGTTCCTGGCCCATTACCTGTCGGAGTTCCGCCAGTTCATCGCCCGCGTGCTCACGGTGCTGCCGCGAAACGCGTGAGCGCAGCCGGACGGACGATCCCGGCAACTGGCCCCGCCCGGCCGCAGCGGCGACAATGGGCGGATGAACAAAGACGCTGCTTTGCTTGAGGCGGTCGAGCACGAGACCCGTTCCGTGCCGACCTGGTCGGTCATCTGGTTGCATGGGCTGGGCGCGGACGGCAACGATTTCGCGCCGATCGTGCCCGAGCTGGTGCGCAAGGAATGGCCGGGGCTGCGGTTCGTGTTCCCGCATGCGCCGGTGCGCGCGGTCACCGTCAACAACGGCGCGCGCATGCGGGCCTGGTACGACATCAAGGATTTCGACCTCGCCAACCGCGCCGACGAGGCCGGCGTCGAGGAGTCGATCGTGCAGGTGGAGGCGCTGATCGCGCGCGAACTCGAGCGCGGCATTCCGGCGTCGCGGATCCTGCTGGCCGGTTTTTCGCAGGGCGGGGCAATCACCCTGGCCGCGGGCCTGCGGCGCCGTGTGCCGCTGGGTGGCCTGGTGGCGTTGTCGACCTACCTGCCGATGGCGCACCGTGCGGCCGAGCTGCTGCAGCCGGGCGCGACGGCGCAGCCGGTGTTCATGGCGCACGGCAGCCACGATCCGGTGGTGCCGTTCCAGGCCGGCCAACGCAGCGCGGCGGTACTGGGCGAACTGGGCTTCAAGGTCGACTGGCACAGTTATCCGATGGCCCACCAGGTGTGCGCCGAGCAGATCCGGGACCTCGGTGACTGGATGGCGGCGCGCTTCACGGCGGAGTGAGCGGGCTGGAGCAGCTGCGCTGCCCGCGCGAAAGCGTGAAGCGCCACTCAAGCCCACGCGTGATCCCTGCAGTCATGAACGGAGGGCGGGTCGATGAGGGTCGTGATTGCCGACGATGAGCCGCTCGCGCTGGCGCGCCTGCGCGGGTTGCTGAAGGATCTGCCGGGCATCGAGGTGGTTGCCGAGGCGGGCAATGGGCAGCAGGCGCTGCAGGCCTGCGCCGAGTACGAGCCGGACCTGGTGCTGCTGGATATCGCGATGCCGGGCATCGACGGGCTGGAAGCGGCAAGGCACCTGGCGGCGTTCGAGCCGCGGCCGGCAGTGGTGTTCTGCACCGCCTACGACGCCCATGCGCTGTCGGCGTTCGAAGCCGAGGCGATCGACTACCTGGTCAAGCCGGTGCGCGCCGAACGGCTGGCGGCGGCGCTGGAGCGCGTGCGCACGTTCGCCGCCGGGCGCGAGCGCAATGCCGGCAACGCGACGGATCACGGGGCCGGTCCACGCAGCCACCTGTGCGCGCGCCTGCGCGGCAGCCTGCGGCTGATCCCGGTCGAGGACGTGCGTTACCTGTATGCCGACGAGAAGTACGTCGTCGTCCACCATGCGCGCGGCGAGGACCTGATCGAGGAATCGCTGAAGTCGTTGGAGGACGAGTTCGGCGAGCGCTTCCTGCGCATCCACCGCAATTGCCTGGTCGCCCGCCACGAAATCACCGAGCTGCGCCGCAGCCCGGACGGACAGGTGACGGTGGTCTTGCGGCATGCCGCCCAGCCGCTGGAAGTGAGCCGGCGCTGCGTGGCCGGCGTGCGCGAGGTCCTTCGGCACCTGTAGTAGCGGCTTCGGCCGAGACGGGAGACGGATGTGTGCAACCAGCATCGGGTCGCGGCTCGCCAGCACCTGCGATAATCGTCGGATGAGCCAGATCCTCCGCATCGCCACCCGCAAAAGCCCGCTTGCCCTGTGGCAGAGCGAACACGTCGCCGCCGCCCTGCGCGCCGCCCACCCCGGTCTGCGCATCGAGCTGGTGCCGATGAGCACGCGCGGCGACGAGGTGCTGGACCGCTCGCTGGCGGCGATCGGCGGCAAGGGGTTGTTCCTCAAGGAACTTGAGATCGCGATGCAGCGCGGCGAAGCCGACTGCGCGGTGCACTCGCTGAAGGACGTGCCGATGGAGCTGGAGCCGGGCTTCGCGCTGCCGGCGATCCTGGCGCGTGCCGACTACGCCGATGCGTTCATCAGCAACCGTTTCGACGACATTGCGAGCCTGCCCGAGGGGGCCGTGGTCGGTACTTCATCACTGCGGCGGCAGGCGCAGTTGCGCGCGTTGCGGCCGGACCTGCAGCTGCGCGACCTGCGCGGCAACGTCAATACCCGCCTGGCCAAGCTGGATGCCGGCGACTACGACGCCATCGTGCTCGCGTGCGCCGGCCTGCAGCGGCTGGGGCTGGATGCGCGGATCCGCTCGCGGATGCAGGCGCCGGACTGGCTGCCCGCCCCGGCGCAGGGCGCGATCGCGATCGAGTGCCGCGATGACGATGCCGCCACCGCGGCCCTGTGCGCGGCGCTGGACCATGCCGACACCCGCACTTGCGTGGAGGCCGAGCGGGCGATGAACCGCGCCCTGCACGGCAGCTGCCATGTGCCGGTGGCGGGATTCGCCACGCTGGAAGGCGGACGCTTGCGGCTGCACGGACTGGTCGGCTCGGCGAGCGACGGCCGTGCCGTGCGCGCCCGCGCCGAGGGCCCCGCCGACGCACCGGAAGCGCTCGGCGTGGAGGTTGCACAGGCTTTGCTGGCGCAGGGTGCGGGTGACTTCCTGGCGTCGGTGCCGTAGCCGCGGCTTCTGTTCGTCATTCCCGCCAAGACGGAAATTCTTTCGACCTTCCCATGGGACTCATTCGGTCGTCCGACTGGGCTTCCTCCGGTCGTAGGAGCGACGTGAGTCGCGACCTGTACATCCTCTCCCGCGATCGAACCACTTCGCATGGGGACGTGGCGACATTGATACCGCCTTCCATCCGCCGAGGTGGACGCATCCGGCAAGCGCGGTTTCTCCGCGTTCGCGACTCACGTCGCTCCTACGACCAAAGGAGTCCCCGTGGGACAAAATCGACGCGGTCAAGCCGCACCACGCAGTCCGTAACCGGTAGCGCGCGGGGTGTTGGTTCCTGTCCCATGAGAGAACCGGAGCCGTCACGGGGACGACGGGCGTGGTTCGGATCTTCCCTAGAACCGCCGCCGCAGTTGCAATGACGATTCCGCCGATTCGGTACCGGTTCGGCCGGTTTCGTTGTGGCGGATCTCGAAGTCGGTTTCCAGCGTCCACGAGGGCCACAGGGTGACGTCCAGGCCGAACGATTGCTTGACGAACGTGGTGCCGTGACCGGTCTCGAACTGGATGCGCTGGTTCCATTTCGCGCGGTCACCGATCTGGTGGCCGAAGTCCAGTTCGCCACGCAGCACCGCGCCCGGGCGACCGATGCCGTCGTCGTACAGCGGTGCCAGGCGGTAGCCTGCGCCCACTTGCACGCCCAGTCGGGTCGGTCCGTCGCGCAGCGCCTGCAGGTGGTAGCGGGTGCCGATGCGCCAGTTGTTGGAATAGCTGGCGGTCGCATCGCGCGGGCGTGCGGGCGCGCGCAGTCCGATCCATGGCTGGCTGCCGGGCAATGCCGGGCGCGTGCGGGGTTTTGCGTCGAACGCCAGAGGTGAGACCAGCGGCGAGTCGCGCTGCCACTCCTCGTCGCCGCAGCGGGTGGAGTAGCAGAACAGCCGCAGCTGCGCGGGATCGCTGCCGAGCGTCATCAGCGCAGGGTCGCCATCGACGGCGGGCATCGGCAAGGTAACGAACGGGCTGGTGAGCAGGACCAGCCCCAGGGTGCCCAGCATCGGCATCTCCGGTTGGCTGGCGAGGGCGTCGATTATGCCAAGCCCGCGTCGTCGATGCAGAGCGGGCCTGTTTCAGAGGCCTGAAGCGGTGCCGGATGTCGTGGGTCAGAACCCGTAGGCGATGTTGACCGTCGTCAGGGTGTCGGTCTTTCTGGTGTCGGGCAGCACATCGGTGTTGTGGCGGACTTCGACTCCGGCTTTCAGGGCCAGCGCATCGCTCATCTTGACCTTCAGGCCAAGCTCGTTGCGGGCGAACGTATTGTCCCGCCCGGCCTCGACCAGCAACGTGTCGTAGAGCGAGGTGGACGCGTTGAACTGGTGGTTGAAGTCCATGTGGCCACGCAGGACCGCGCCATCCTCGTGCACCCGGATGCCCTGTTGCTTGGCCCAGCGGTAGCCCGATCCGATCTCGAAGTTGAGGTGGCTCGCTTCGGTCGCGATCGCCTTGTAGCCGTAACCGGCGGCGGCGGTGGACTGGTATTCGTAGGCGGCGTGATGGTCGCGCTCGATGCGGGCCGAGCCGGACATGTAGCTGCGTTCGCTGATCTGGTGGTTGGTCTTGCCGAACCCCTCGTAACGGTAGGCGCTTTCCAGGCCGTTCTGCTTGCCGTACAGGAACGCCAGTCCCGCCTCATGCTTCCAGAGCGCCTCCTCCTTGGCCACACCGAGCTTGCCGATCAGGGTCTGACTGTCGGTATTGCCCTTCGACAGTGCCAGGCCGAGCTCGCCGGTGCCGCTCCAGTTGGCGGGTGCGAGGGACTCGTGCGCGAAGGCGGTTGCAGGGACCGCTGCCGCGAACAGCGCGCCGGCCAGCAGGAACTTGTGCATGTCGAACTCCATAAGAAACAAAAACGAAAGCAAAAACACGCCGGACTGTCCCGGCCGAGCCGGGCATGATCGGGACGACTTCGTGAATAGGCATGAAATGTTCTCATCGGGCGCACCGCGTTGCGATGTCGGCGCGGGATGGCAACGGGTTTGCGCCGAGGCGATACCATGGCTGCGCCCCGGCCAGCGCGGGTTACGGCCCGCCTGTCGTCGCGCCCATTCACGTCGTGCCCATTCACTGCCGGACTGTCGCCATGGAACGCATCGAACGCATCCACGCCCTGCATCGGATTCTCTCCGCCGCGCGCTATCCGGTCACGCTGCAACGTTTGCAGGATGAGTTGGAGTGCTCGCGTGCGACGGTGTACCGCGACGTGGCCTATCTGCGCGACCAGTTGATGGCGCCGGTGACGGGCAGTGGCGAGGGCGGGTTCCGCTACGACCCCGAGGAAAACGGTCGTTTCGAGCTGCCGGGCCTGTGGTTGAGCTCGGACGAGCTGCACTCGTTGCTCGCCGCCCAGCAGGTGATGAAGCACAGCGGCGGCGGGGTGCTGTCGAACGCGCTGGCGCCGCTGCAACACCGCATCGAGAAATTGCTCGACGACCATGCCGGCGGCCGCAGGGTGCCGGTCGAACGGGTGCGGGTGGTGGCCCATCGCACCCGCCGGCTGGACGAGACCGCGTTCCGGCATGTCGCCACCGCGGTGCTGGATCGCCGGCAGCTCACGTTCGAATACCGTGCGCGCTCCACCGACCAGCACACCCGGCGCACGGTCTCGCCGCAGCGGCTGACCCATTACCGCGACAACTGGTACCTGGATGCCTGGGACCACGACCGCGAGGCGCTGCGCAGTTTCGCGGTCGACCGCATCACCGTCGCGCGTCAGCTCGACGAGGTCGCATGCGATGTGGCGGACGAGGAGCTCGACCGCCAGCTGGCCTCCAGCTACGGCATTTTTTCCGGCACGCCGAAGGGCTGGGCGACGATCCTGTTCAGCGCCAAGGCCGCACGTTGGGTCGCCGACGAACATTGGCATTCGCAACAGCGCGGCCGCTTCCTCCCCGATGGCCGGTATGAGCTGAAAGTGCCTTTCAGTTCCGGCCGCGAGCTGCTGATGGACGTGCTGCATTACGGCAGCGATGCCGAGATCACCGAGCCGCCGGTGCTGCGCGAGCAGGCGCGCGCGTTGCTGTCGCTGGCAGTCAGCAATTACGAGCGGGAGCCCGGTTGATGGCACCGGCCGATGCGCCGCGGATCGGGGCGTGACGAGCCGGTGGCATTGGTACTGGGGGCCGGCGGCGCGAGAGGGTTCGCGCAGATCGGCGAGTTCATTGCGATCGGCCGTGCCGAGGCCGATCGGGCGCTGGATGCGGCGGGATACTGAGAGGCGGGGACGGGCACCGTACCGGATCGGTGGACAGGGCCGGTACTGCAATCGGAGCGGGATTGCCGAGTCGCAGCCCCTGAGATGCCCGGGCGCAATGCTCGGCTCCCGATCACAGGAGCCCTGCCATGAACCCGTCCGCTGCTGAATCTGTCGCCGCGCCGCGCGCGGTCGAACCATTCGAAGTACGTCTTGAAGGGATGCTGCGCTATGCCGTCGCGATTGGTGCCGTGCTGGTGGCGCTGCTGCCGGATGCCCGTGGCAGCAGCGAGCTGATTGGCTGGTTACCACTGTGGCTGCTGGGGATGCCGTTGGTCGCGTGGTGGGCGGTCCACCGTTTCAGCCGGGATGATCGCGTGCCACGGCGACGTGCCAGCGGCGTGCGCCGGCATCCGTACCCGCAAGCTCACCG
>DASTUE010000163.1:0-19809 GCA_035759805.1 Lysobacter sp.
CCGGATCTGTTCATCCGCACCGGCGGCGAGATGCGCATCAGCAATTTCCTGCTGTGGCAGCTGGCTTATACCGAGCTGTGGTTCACTGATCTGTTGTGGCCCGAGCTGGATGCGGTGACACTGCAGCGCGCGCTCGACCACTACGCTTCCCGGGAACGTCGCTTCGGCCTCACCGGAGCGCAGCTCGCCCCCTCCGACGAGATTCCCGAATGACCCGTATCCGCCTGATCGCCGCGCTGGTGATGGCTCCCGTCGCCATCGCCGCCATCCTGCTGCTGCCGACCGAATGGATGATGATGCTGGCCGCGATCGTCTTCCTGCTCGGGCTGTGGGAATGGTTCGACCTGGCCGACATCGACGATCCTCTCGCACGCACCGTATTGCTGCTGGCGCACCTCGCGCTGATGGTGGCCCTGGTGTGGGCATCACGCTCCACGATGGGCTTCAGCTTCGCGCTGTTCGAGCTGATGACCTTGATCGGCGTGGTGTGGTGGCTGCTGGCATTGGCCTGGCTGGGCCGTTACCGGTTCGCCAGCGACCACACCACCCACGCACGCGTGTTCAAGCTGTTCGCCGGCGTGCTGGCGACCATTCCCGCCTGGTGCGCACTGGGCTGGCTGCACGCCAGCGACCCGTCCGCCAGCGCATTGCCGGGCATCCCCAAGGGCCACTTCTGGCTGTTGACGGCGCTGATGGTGGTGTGGGCGGCCGACAGTGGCGCGTATTTCGTCGGCCGGCATTTCGGCAAGCACAAGCTGTCGCCACGGATCAGCCCGAACAAGACCGTCGAGGGGCTGGTGGGCGGCCTGGTCGCCGGCGTGGCGGCAGGCGTACTGGTGTCGCTGGCAGCGGGTACGACCGTTGAGCAGTTGCCGGCCGTCGCCCTGGTGGCGTTGGTGGCGACGTTGTTTTCGGTGGTGGGCGACCTGTTCGAGAGCCTGCTCAAGCGCCATGCCGGGATGAAGGACTCCGGGCATCTGATCCCGGGGCACGGCGGCGTGCTGGATCGTCTCGATGGCGTGCTCGCCGCGCTGCCCGCGTTTGCGCTGGGCAAGGCATTGATGGGCTTCTGATGACTCCGGTCGCCGCCACACCCGGTCCCGACCCGGCCATGCCGGCTTCCGGCATGCGTGGCGCGTGCCGTCATGGCGACGGCAGCCAAGGCGGAAACCGGCAGGACATCGCCGTGCTCGGGGCCACCGGCTCGATCGGCACCTCCGCGCTCGACGTGATCGCGCGCCACCCTGACCGCCTGCGCGCCACCGTGCTGGCTGCAGGGCGCGACGTCGAGGCGCTGCTGGCGCTGTGCCGCCAGCATCGTCCGCAGCACGCCGTGATCGCCGACGAGAACGGGTTCGCGGCCTTGCGCGATGGCCTGCGCGACGCCGGCCTGGACACGCGGGCCCATGCAGGCGCCAGGGCCATCGAGGACCTGGCCGGCGGCGACGCCTGCGATACCGTCGTCGCCGCCATTGTCGGTGCCGCCGGCCTGCCCTCGACCATGGCCGCCGCGCGCGCGGGCAAGCGCCTGCTGCTGGCCAACAAGGAATCCCTGGTGCTGGCGGGCGAGCTGCTGATGGCCGCGGCGCGCGAAGGTGGCGCGACGATCGTGCCGATCGACAGCGAGCACAACGCGATCTTCCAGTGCCTGCCCTCCGCCCGGACGCAAAGCTCCATTGACAACACCCTGGCCCGGATCATCCTGACGGCCTCGGGCGGACCGTTCCGTGGCTACACGCGCGCAGCCCTGGCGGATGTCACCGTCGAGCAGGCGGTCAATCATCCCAAATGGTCGATGGGACCGAAGATTTCGGTCGACTCGGCAACCTTGATGAACAAGGGTCTGGAAGTGATCGAGGCGCATCACCTGTTCGGCCTGCCCGGCGCGCGCATCGACGTGCTGGTGCATCCGCAGAGCCTGGTGCACTCGATGGTCGAGTTCATCGACGGCTCCACCCTCGCCCAGTTGGGACTGCCGGACATGCGCACGGCGCTCGCGGTCGGCTTTGGCTGGCCACAACGCATCGACTCCGGCGTGGCCGGGCTCGACCTGTTGGCGCAAGGCGGTCGGCTCGACTTTGAACCACCCGATCTGGAAGCCTTCCCCTGCCTGCGTCTGGCTTATGGCGCACTGGCCGCGGGCGGCAGCGCGCCGGCGCTGCTCAACGCCGCCAACGAGGTCGCGGTTTCAGCGTTTCTTCAGCGGCGGATCGGTTTCCTGTCCATTCCCGCGCTGGTCGAGGACACCCTCGCCGCGATCCCGGCAAGCCCGGCGACGTCGCTGGACGCCTTGCACGACGCCGATTCGCATGCCCGCCACCACACCATGCAGGCCGTGGCGGCGGGCAGGACACCGGCATGACCCGCCCCACCCGCCTTCCGGAACCCCACCATGGCTGAGTTCTTCGGTTCGATCTGGTGGCTGCTGGTCAGCCTGGGCCTGCTGGTCACGTTCCACGAGTTCGGCCACTACTGGGTCGCGCGCCGCTGCGGGGTCAAGGTGCTGCGCTTCTCGGTCGGCTTCGGCAAGCCGCTGTGGATGCGGCGCGGCAAGGACGGCACCGAGTACGTGATCGCCGCGATCCCGCTGGGCGGCTACGTCAAGATGTTGGATGAGAGCCGGCTGGGTGAGAGCCGGCTGGATGACCGGGAAGAACCCCTTTCCGCCGCGCAGCTGGACCAGGCCTTCAATCGCCAGTCGGTCTGGAAGCGGATCGCGATCGTGATCGCCGGGCCGCTGGCCAACCTGGTGCTCTGCGTGGTCCTGCTGTGGGGCATGTTCGTGATCGGCCGGCCCGACTATGCGCCGGTCGTGGGCCAGGTCGATGGCATCGCCGCCGCGGCCGGCCTGCAACGCGGCGACACCATCCTGGCGATCGATGGCCGGCCGACCCCGACCTGGAGCGAGGTCCAGCTGGCGTTGATTCCTGTCGCGCTGGACCACGCGGACGTGGACATGCAGGTGCGCTCCGCCGCGGGCATGGAATCGAGCCGCAAGCTGGCACTGTCGCAGTTGCCCACGCAGTTCGACGAGCGTCGCGCGGTCGATGCCATCGGCCTCACCCCGCGCCACCTGCTGCTGCCGGCGGTGGTCGGCCGCGTCGCCCCGGACACTGCGGCCTGGGGCGTACTCGCCGAAGGCGACACGATCAGCGCGATCGACGGCGGTCCCGTCCAGAGCTGGAGCGATCTCGGCCCGCTGGTGCAGGCACTCGGCGAGCATGGCGGCGCGGCGATGGTCGAGGTGATCCGCGACGGCGATCGCCTGGCGCTGGAGTTGCAGCCCACCAAGATCCAGCCCGAAAACGGCGGCGAGGCCTACTGGGCGCTCGGCATCGCCCCGGCGCGGCCGGAGATGCCGCCGATGGATGCGGAATTGCGATACGGCCCGGTCGCGGCCTTGCCGGCGGCATTGCGCGAAACCGTGCATCAGGGCAGCCAGTTGTTCGCCATGATCGGCCGCGCCTTCACCGGCCGGGTCGAGGTCCGCAACACCGTCGCCGGGCCGATCACCATTGCCCGCGCCGCCAACGCGTATGCCGATCAGGGCCCGGCGTGGTTCCTGTCGCTGTTGGCGATGCTGTCGCTGAGCCTGGGCATCCTGAACCTGCTGCCCATACCCGTCTTGGACGGCGGTCACCTGCTGTATTACCTTATCGAGTTGGTCAAAGGCAGCCCGGTGAGCGAGCGGACCATGATCGCCGGCCAATACATCGGCCTGTTGCTGATCGCCGGGCTGATGGGCCTGGCGTTCTACAACGACATCGTGAACAACCTGGTGCACTGATGCCCGACATGCCGCCAACGGGTTTTCCCGATGCTTCCTGCCAATTGCCAGCCCCTCTTCCTGCCCCGACCCGACACCCGCCGCGACGAGTGCCGCAAGCCCCCCAACCGGACGTGATGATGACGCGACCCCTTTCCCGCCGCCTGCTTGCCCTTGCCCTTGCCTCGGCGCTTTCCACGGTCCCCGCGTTCACCGCCCTGGCGCAGACCGCCACGGCCGCGCCGGTCAGTCCGTTCACCGTCAGCGATATCCGCGTGGACGGATTGCAGCGCATTTCCGCCGGTACCGTGTTCACCTACCTGCCGGTCGAACGCGGCGACCGGATGGACCAGGCCGCCGCCGGCGAGGCGATCCGGGCGCTGTACAAGACGGGCTTCTTCGAGGACGTCAGGATCGGCCACCAGGGCGACATCCTGGTGGTGACCGTCACCGAACGCCCGGCGATCAACAAGCTGACCCTGACCGGCAACAAGGACATCAAGACCGAGGACCTGATGAAGGGCCTGAGCGACATCGGCCTGACCGAAGGCAACACCTTCGACCGGCTGAGCCTGGACCGCGTCACCCAGGAACTGACCCGCCAGTACAACAACCGCGGCAAGTACAACGTCAGGATCACCCCGGCCGTGTCCGCCCTGCCGCGCAACCGCGTGGACGTGACCATTGCGGTGGAGGAAGGCAAGGCCGCCAAAATCCAGCACATCAACCTGGTCGGCAACGAGCTGTTCGAGGACAAGGAGATCCTGAAGTACTGGGAATCGGGCGTGCACAACTGGCTGAGCTGGTACCGCCGCGACGACCAGTATTCGCGCGAGAAGCTGTCGGGCGACCTGGAAAAGCTCAACAACTACTACCTTGACCGTGGCTATGTCGATTTCAGCATCGACTCCACGCAGGTCTCGATCAGCCCCGACCTGCAGGACATGTTCATCAGCGCCGGCGTTACCGAGGGCGAGCAGTACAAGATCTCCAGCGTCGAGATCACCGGCGACACCGTGTTGCCGAAGGAAGACATCGAGAAGCTGGTGCTGGTCAAGCCCGACCAGATCTTCTCGCGCAGCCTGCTGGAGATCACCTCCGATGCGATCACCGCGACCCTCGGCAACGTCGGTTACGCGTTCGCGCGGGTCAATCCGGTACCCGATGTCAACCGCGAGGACAAGACCGTCGCGATCGCGCTGCAGGTGGTGCCCGGCCCGCGCGTGAACGTGCGCCGGGTGGTGTTCAAGGGCAACTCGCGCACCGCCGACGAGGTGCTGCGCCGGCAGCTGCGGCAGTTCGAGGGCACCTGGTATTCGCAGGCTGCGATCGACCGCTCCAAGATCCGCATCCAGGGCCTGGGCTACTTCGACAAGGTCGACGTGGAAACCACCCCGGTGCCGGGCAGCCATGACCAGGTCGACGTGGTCTACAACGTCAACGAGGTCGCCGCCGGCAGCTTCGTGTTCGGCCTGGGCTATTCGCAGCTGACCGGTCTGAGCACCCAGGTCCAGGTGTCGCAGAACAACTTCCTGGGCAGCGGCAACCGCATCGCGGTGCAGGCGCAGCGCAACGATTACCTGCAGCGCTACGACTTCTCGTTCATGGACCCGTACTTCACCGACAACGGCGTGTCACTGGGCTACAACCTGCGCTGGAGCGAGTTCAACAACTCCGACTTCAACACCGCGCAGTACTCCTCCACCAGCGGCATGGGGCAGATGGTGCTGGGCGTGCCGATCACCGAAACCGACAGCTTCACCACGCTGCTGGGCATCGACAGCAACCAGATTTTCGCCTACCGCGGCGTCACCCCCGAATCCATCGTCGACTACATCGACGCGGTCGGCCAGCGCACGTTCCATGCCTGGCGCGGCGAGATCGGCTGGGGGCGCAACACCCTCAACAGCGCGCTGACTCCCACCCGCGGCATGTCCCAGCGCCTGTGGCTGGAGGCGACCCTGCCCGGGTCGACGGTCGAGTACTACAAGCTCAACTACAACATCTCCAACTTCTGGCCGCTGTCGCGCCATCTGGTGCTCAACACCCGCGCCGAACTCGGCTATGGCGACAGCTACGGCGACGCGTTCGTGCGCAACGTCTGCTACACCGCGCCCACCATGGTCGACCATGACAACGATCCGGCGACCCCGCCGGTCTTTACCCCCGGCGCGGCGCCTACCGATCCGTGCCAGCCGGACTCCGCGGACTACGTCAAGACCATCACCGCCGACGGCCTGCCGTTCTTCGAGAACTTCTACGCCGGTGGTACGCGCTCGGTGCGCGGCTTCAAGGACAACACCCTGGGTCCCCACGAGTCCGCGCTGGGCAGCAGCTACCGGCAGCCGATCGGCGGCTCGCTGAAGACGATCGGCTCGGTGGAGATGATCTTCCCGACCCTGATCGACAGCTCGGCGGCGCGCGTGTCGGCGTTCGTGGACTTCGGCAACGTGTTCTCCAGCTTCGATGCCTTCGATGCCGGCGAGCTGCGCGCCTCCACCGGCCTGGCGCTGATGTGGCGCTCGCCGATGGGGCCGATCACGATCAGCTACGCGTTCCCGATCAAGAAGGAAGAAGGCGACCAGCTGGAGCGCCTGCAGTTCACCTTCGGCGGCTCGTTCTGACGGCGACCGGAAGCCGTCATGCCATCACCCCCGTACACCGCCTCCGGACTGGCGGAGCGTTTCTCGCTCCGCCTGCGCGGCGACGGCGGCGTCCGGATCCTGGGCGTGGGCACCCTCGCCCAGGCCGGGCCTGACCAGCTCGCCTTCCTCGCCAACCCGAAATACCGCCACCAGTTGAACGCGACCACCGCTGGCGCGGTGGTGATGCGCGAGTCCGACGCCGAGGGTTATCCCGGCACCGCGCTGATCGCCAGCGATCCTTACACCGCCTTCGCCAGGCTGTCGGCCCTGTTCGAACCCTTGCCGTCGCGCCCACCGGGCATCCACCCGTCGGCGGACATCCACCCGACCGCCCGGGTGGCCGATGACGCGCATGTCGCCGCGTTCGTGAGCATCGGTGCGAACAGCCGGATCGAGGCCGGCGCGGTGATCGGCGCGGGTTGCGTGATCGGCGAGGATTGCGTGGTCGGTGCCGGCAGTGAGCTGGTGGCCCGGGTCACCCTGGTCACCCGGGTGCGGCTGGGACAACGCGTACGCATCCATCCGGGGGCGGTGCTCGGCGCGGACGGCTTCGGCCTGGCGATGGACCGGCCTGACGAAGGCGAGCCACGCTGGATCAAGGTGCCGCAACTGGGCGGGGTGGTCGTCGGCGACGACTGCGAGATCGGCGCCAACACCGCCATCGACCGCGGCGCGATCGAGGACACGGTGCTGGAGGAGGACGTGCGGCTCGACAACCTGATCCAGATCGGCCACAACGTCCGCATCGGCGCGCACACCGCGATGGCCGGCTGCGTCGCGGTCGCCGGCAGCGCACGGATCGGCCGCTACTGCCTGATCGGCGGCGGCGCGGGCATCACCGGCCACCTGGAAATCTGCGACCGGGTGGTGATCACCGCGATGAGCCTGGTCACCCGATCGATCCGCGAGCCGGGAGAATACTCGTCGGGCACCGGCTTGATGGACAATCGCAGCTGGCGCAAGAACGCCGCGCGATTCAGACAATTGGACAAGATGGCGCGCCAGTTGCGCGACCAGGAAAATTAAGGACAGGACTTGATGAGCGACACCCTGAAACTGCCGATCGATGTACCGGCCATCCAGGCGCTGCTTCCGCACCGCTATCCGTTCCTGCTGGTCGATCGGGTGATCGAGCTGGAGCCCCACAAACGCGTGCTCGCCTACAAGAACGTGACCAACAACGAGCCGTTCTTCAACGGTCACTTCCCCGGCCAGCCGGTGATGCCCGGCGTGCTGGTGATCGAGGCGCTGGCGCAGGCCGGTGGCCTGCTGACCCAGTTGTCGCTGGGCGGCACGACCGAGAACAAGCTGTTCTACCTGGTCAAGATCGACGGCGCGAAGTTCACCCGCATGGTCGTTCCCGGCGACCGGCTGGATCTGGAAGTCACCCTCAAGCGCACCATCCGCAACATGGCCCTGTACCAGGGCGTGGCCCGGGTCGATGGCGAGCAGGCCGCCTGCGCCGACATCCTGTGCGCCGAGGTGGCAGCCAAGGCATGAACACGCCCGCAGTCCATCCCAGCGCAGTCGTCGAGGCCGGCGCCCGGCTCGGTGATGGCGTGCGGGTGGGGGCTTTCAGCATCATCGGTGCGGACGTGGAGATCGGCGACAACACCGAGATCGGTCCCCACTGCAGCGTGCACGGGCCGACCCGGATCGGCCGCGACAACCGTTTCATCGGCCACGCCGCGATCGGTGGCGAGCCGCAGGACAAGAAGTTCGGTGGCGAACGGGTCGAGCTGGTGATCGGCGACCGCAACACGGTGCGCGAATTCGTCACCATCAACCGCGGCACCCAAGGCGGCGGCGGCAGCACCCGGATCGGCGACGACAACCTGCTGCTCGCGTACACCCACATCGCCCACGACTGCGTGGTCGGCAACCACTGCGTGTTCTCCAACAACGCGACCCTGGCCGGACACGTCAGCGTCGGCGACCACGTGATCCTCAGCGGATTCGCCGGCGTGCACCAGTTCTGCCGGATCGGCGCGCACGCCTTCGTCGGCATGGGCGCCTTCGTCAATGGCGACGTGCCACCGTTCGTGATGGTGGCCCAGGAAGGCTACAGCCGGCCGCGTGGGATCAACAACGAAGGCCTGAAACGGCGCGGTTTCGATGCCGAACGCATCGGCGCGATCAAGCGCGCCTACCGCGCCCTGTACATGGCCGGCAACTCGCTGGACGAAGCCCGCGCCAAGCTGGTCGAACTGGCCAATGACAGCCGGGACGTACGCGACCTGCTGGACTTCGTCGACAGCGGCGACCGGCCCCTGCTGCGGTGAGCGGCAACACCGCTGCCGCGGAGTTCTTCAACGACCCTCCGCCCACCCGTTCCATGCGCGTCGCCGTCGTGGCCGGCGAAGCGTCCGGCGATCTGCTGGGTGCGGGGCTGATCGCGCAATTGCGCAGACACTGGCCCGGAGCGGAATTCGTCGGTGTCGGCGGCGAGGCCATGCGCATGGCCGGCATGGAAACCTGGTTCGACGCCTCCGAACTGGCGGTGATGGGCCTGTCGGAAGTCCTGCGCCACCTGCCACGGCTGCTGCGGCTGCGCCGCGAGTTGCGCCGCCGGCTGCTGGACTGGCAGCCGGACGTCTTCATCGGCATCGACGCGCCGGACTTCAACCTCGGCGTGGAGAAGTGGCTGAAGCAGCGCGGCGTTCGCACGGTGCATTACGTGAGCCCGTCGGTGTGGGCCTGGCGGGAGAAGCGGGCCAGTAAAATCGGCCAGAGCGCCGACCGGGTGCTGTGCCTGTTTCCGATGGAGCCGGCGATCTACGCCCGTCACGACGTGGATGCGCGTTTCGTGGGCCATCCGCTGGCCGACGAGATGCCGCTGCAGCCCGACCGCGACGCGGCGCGGGCCGAGCTCGGTCTGGACCCGGCCCGCCCCGTGCTGGCCCTGCTGCCCGGATCCCGGGTCGGCGAAATCGAGCGTCTGGCCACCGACTTCCTCGCTGCGGCCGCCCTTGTGCTCGCCGCCCAACCCGGGCTGCAGGTCGTCGCGCCGATGGCGAGCGCCCATGCCCGCACCGCGTTCGACCGGGTCCTGGCGACCCATCCCGACGCCGCTGCATTGCACACCGCGCTGCGGGTGATTGACGGCCGCGCACGCACCGTGATGATCGCCAGCGACGTGATCCTGCTGGCCTCCGGCACCGCTACCCTGGAGGCGATGCTGGCCAAGCGGCCGATGGTCGTGGCCTACAGGGTGTCGCCGCTGACCTACCGGCTGGTGAAGGGCCTGGGCATGCTCAAGGTCGACCACTACGCGCTGCCGAACGTGCTGGCCGGCCAGGCCGTGGTGCCCGAGTTGATGCAGCACGAGTGCACACCGGAAAAGCTGGCAGCCGCGACCTTGCGCTGGCTGCACGATGAAGCCGCCAGCACGGCCCTGCAGCCGTGCTTCCTGGCCTTGCACCGGCAACTCAGGCGCGATGCCTCGGCCCAGGCCGCGCAGGCCATCGTCGAGCTCGTATCCGGTCCGCGCCCAACCCCATGACCAGGCCGTCCGTGACTGATCCCGGCCGCCAGTTCGCGCTCCACCTCGACCCGGCCCCGGACGCGCAACGCATCGCCGGCGTGGACGAAGCCGGGCGCGGGCCGCTGGCCGGACCGGTCACGGTCGCCGCCGTGGTGCTCGGTCCGGGCCGCACGCCGGTCAACGGCCTGGACGATTCCAAGCAGTTGACGCCGCAACGGCGGGAAGCCCT
This sequence comes from Lysobacter sp., assembly GCA_035759805.1. Taxonomy (GTDB): domain Bacteria; phylum Pseudomonadota; class Gammaproteobacteria; order Xanthomonadales; family Xanthomonadaceae; genus Novilysobacter. Next base: position 10,125 of record DASTUE010000163.1, read on the forward strand.
CTACCAGCGCATCATCGAGCGCGCGCAGGCCTGGCATGTGGTGACGATCGAGGTCGAGGAAATCGACCGCCTCAACATCTTCCAGGCCACCATGCTGGGCATGCGTCGTGCGCTGGAAGGCCTGATGCCGCACCCCGAGCTGGCCCGCATCGACGGCAACGCCCTGCCCCGTGGCCTGCCCTGCCCGGCCGAGGCCTGGATCGGCGGCGACGCCCGCGACCGCGCGATCATGGCGGCCTCGATCCTGGCCAAGGTCACCCGCGACCGGATGATGGCCGCCCTGCACGAGCAATGGCCGCAGTACGGTTTTGCGACCCACAAGGGCTACGCAACCCCGGCGCACCTGGCCGCGCTGGCCCGGCACGGTCCCTGCCCGCAGCATCGCCGAAGCTTCGCCCCGGTGCGCCATTCGCTGGACGCCCACGCGTTGGAGGCGGATACGGCGGCCTGTTCACCCGGGGTTGTGCAACCAGCCGCCTGAGGCTTGCCAGAGCCCGCGGTTCCGACGTTTCAAGTCTGCCGCCCGCACCAGCCCCCACTTTCGATACAGGACAATCGCGCAATAAAAGCGCAGGATCGGGGCATGGATCCACGGATGGCAAGACGCGGACACGCCGTTTTGATGATTTACGTGCAAAACGTCCCGTCTACCTTTCGCGCGGAAGCACCGCGCGGGATTGCCCGCAAGCCCGGGGATGCGCTCAGATTGCCGGTCGATGCGCTCCCGGAAATCCGATGACCGGCACCGCGAGGTGTGTCATGCGCGCATCACTCCGTACTCCCACCGCCGACCCGTTGCCGTACGTCAGCGAAAGTCGCGGGACGCGCAACCAGAATGGCATCGGCAACCCACCCATCACGGGGCCCGGTCCGGAAGGGCATGGTCCTGCACTGCCCGCCCTGCGCGGCGAGGCCATCGCCCGGTTCGACGCCCTGCTGCACGAGATCAACCCGGACGCGGTCCGGGTCGACCCGGACCGCCTGCAACAGTTGATGATCTGGCTGACCGGATTGACCCCGACCCGCCTGCACCATGTCCTGGATCGCCGCCTGCGGCGGGTCGAGGAGTTGCGCGCGATGGTCGAGGACTTCGACTGGGACACCGATGAGTCAACCCGGGTGCGGCTGGCCCGGCTGGTGGACTACATCGACCGCGACGACGACCTGATCGCCGACCAGCAGCCGGTGTTCGGCATGCTGGACGACATCCTGCTGATCGAACTGGCGTGGCCCGCGTTCGCCACGGAAGCCGATGAATACCGCGACTTCTGTGCGTACCGCAACGACGAACACCCCGACGAAAACGGAGACCGTCAGCGTGCGAGCTGGGTCCGCGATCGGGCTGCCGAGGTGGCGCTGTGGCGTCACCATCTGCAGGTCGATCGCAGCCATTACGCGGAATCCGGCGAGCCAGGCCCGCGCTTCCGGGTCACGTGAGGCCGCCGTGCCGCCAGCCGGCACGACCCGCCCGACCCGGGCTGCCAGGACGACACCCTTGCAGCGGGCGTTCCCGTCGATGGATGCCGCGGTGCCAGGCGCCGTGACGGCCAGCGGTGGACGCGCTGCACCCACATCTACCGTCCCGATCGCTTCCATCCGTCGGGACCAGCGAGAGCCATCATGAACATCTCACTGAATCGGATTTCTCCATTGCCGAATGCCCTGTTCCAGTTGGAGCGCGATGGTCCGCAACAGCGGCACCGGATCGCGCAGTTCGAACTCGAACCGGCCCAAATGGAACGCTTCAACATGTTGCTGGCGCGGATCAGCGAGGATCACCCCGCGCTGGACCGCGACCAGGTGGCCAGCGCCGCACGCGAGTTGATCGACCAGTCGCCCGACGGGCGCGTGCCGGCCTGCATCCGTGACCGCGTGCGCCGCGCCGGCGCGGTCGACCTGATGCTGTCCGACCCCGAATGGGAGACCCGCGCTGAAGCCGCCTTGGTCGCGGCCCTCGCGGTCGATTACCTGCACGGGAACGCGCCGCTGATCCCCAACAGCCTGCCGGTGGTGGGCTGGCTGGATGACGCCGTGCTGGTCGAAACCGCGTGGCCGTCACTGGCCGACGAGGTGCGCGATTACCTGGACTTCTGCCGCCTGCGCCGGATCGAGGCCGGTCTGCGGGGCGAGCAGCGCACGCACTTCGGCTTCACCCGCGAGCAATGGCAGGACGCCCACGACGCGGAGGCCGAGTGGCTGGCGCACTGCCGGCGGGTCGGCCGCGACAGCTACCTGTCGGCCGATGCGCCGGCGCGCTTCCGGGTGAACTGAACGCCCGCTGCGGCGCTGGCGCCGCCCCGTAGCTGCCCTGTCAAGGCCTTGCCGGCTTTGACCGGGCTGCTACTCTGGCGGTTGCCCCAGCCGGTCAGTCCACGGCACGAATGTCAGCGCGTTTCATACACCTCCACCTGCACAGCGAATTCTCGCTCGTCGACTCGACCATCCGGATCGACGAGCTGGTCAAGCGCTGCGTTGCGCTGGGCCAGCCTGCGGTCGCACTGACCGACGTCAACAACCTGTTCGCCGCGGTCAAGTTCTACCGCAAGGCCGAAGGCGCCGGGATCAAGCCGATCCTCGGCGCGGACATCGGTCTGGCCGACGGCAATGAAGCGACATCGCGGCTGACCCTGCTGTGCCGCGACCACACCGGCTACCTGACCCTGTCGCGCCTGCTCAGCCGGATGTGGATGGAAGGCCACCGTACCGACAGCGTGGCACTGCGGCCGGAGTGGCTGCGCGAGGACAACGAGGGCCTGTTCGCGCTGGCCGGGCGGCAGAGCCTGGCCGGACGGCTGGCGACCTCGCACCGCCATGAACTGGCCGAGGCGTGGCTGGCCGACTGGCAGGGCACGTTCGGCGAACGCCTGCACCTGGAGTTGACCCGCACCGGCCGCGAGGACGAGGCGGCCTTCAACAGCTTCGCCCTGCATGCCTCGAGCAAGCGCGGCCTGCCGGTGATCGCCAGCAACGACGCGCGCTTCCTCGTCGCCGACGGTTTCGACGCCCACGAGGCGCGCGTGTGTATCTCCACCGGCCGGGTGCTGGACGACCCCAAGCGGCCGAAGGAGTACAGCCCCGAGCAGTACCTGAAATCGTCCGGACAGATGGCCGAGCTGTTCGCCGACGTGCCCGATGCGATCGACAACGCACTCGCACTGGCGACCCGCTGCAACGTCGAGATGCAGCTGGGCACCTACTACCTGCCGGCGTTTCCGGTGCCTGCCGAGCACACGATCGAATCGTGGCTGCGCAACTCCGCGCGCGAGGGCCTTGCGCAGCGGCTGGAGAAAGCCCCCCTCGCGCCCGGCAAGACCCGCGAGGTGTACGACCAGCGGCTGGACACCGAGCTCGATGTCATCCTGTCGATGGGCTTCCCCGGCTACTTCCTGATCGTTGCGGACTTCATCAACTGGGGCAAGCAACAGGGCATCCCGGTCGGCCCGGGCCGCGGCTCGGGCGCGGGTTCGCTGGTGGCCTGGGCGCTGGGCATCACCGATCTGGACCCGCTGCCGTACGACCTGCTGTTCGAGCGCTTCCTGAATCCCGAGCGCGTGTCGATGCCCGACTTCGACATCGACTTCTGCATGGACCGCCGCGACGAGGTGATCGACTACGTCGCGCGCAAGTACGGCCGCGACCGGGTCAGCCAGATCATCACCTACGGCACCATGGCGGCGAAGGCCGTGGTGCGCGATTGCGGCCGCGTGCTGGGCCACCCGTACGGCTTCGTCGACGGCATCGCCAAGCTGATCCCGATGACCCTCGGCGTCAGCCTCGGCGACGCCCTGGGCGAGTCGGAAGCGGCGAAGAAAAACCCCGAGCTCGCCTCCGCCGACCTGATCGCGCGCTACCACTCCGAGGACGACGTGCGCGACCTGCTCGACCTCGCGCGCAGCCTGGAGAACCTGACCCGCAACGCCGGCCGGCACGCCGGTGGCGTGGTGATCGCGCCTTCGCCGCTGAGCGACTTCTGCCCGCTGTTCGCCGAACACGACGGCGAGGGACGCGGCAAGACACCGGTCACCCAGTTCGACAAGGACGACGTGGAGTCGGTCGGGCTGGTCAAGTTCGACTTCCTCGGTCTGCGTACGCTGACGATCATCGACTGGGCGGTGAAGGCCATCAACGTGCGCCGCGCGACGGCCGGCGAGCCGCCGCTCGACATCACCACGTTGCCGCTGGACGACAAGCCGACCTACGAGCTGTTCGCGCGCGGTGAAGGCGTGGCGGTGTTCCAGTTCGAGTCGCGTGGCATGCGCGAACTGCTCAAGCGCGCCCGCCCCGACACCTTCGAGGACATCATCGCGCTGGCGGCGCTGTTCCGGCCCGGCCCGCTGGGCTCGGGGATGGACAAGGACTGGGTCGACCGCAAGCACGGCGTGGCCGAAGTCAGCTACCCGCACCCGTCGCTGGAGCCGGTGCTCGGCCCGACCTACGGCGTGATCGTGTATCAGGAACAGGTGATGCAGATCGCCCAGGTGATGGCGGGCTACTCGCTCGGCGGCGCCGACCTGCTGCGCCGCGCGATGGGCAAGAAGAAGCCCGAGGAGATGGCCAAGGAGCGGGCCAAGTTCGAGGCCGGCTGCCTGGCCAACGGCATTCCGGCCAAGGTCGCCAGCCCGATCTTCGACCTGATGGAGAAGTTCGCCGAGTACGGCTTCAACAAGTCGCACTCGGCCGCCTACGCGCTGGTCGCCTACCAGACCGCCTGGCTCAAGGTGCACTACCCGGCGGAGTTCATGGCCGCGGTGCTGTCCAGCGACATGGACAACACCGACAAGGTCACCGGCTTCCTCGACGAGTGCCGGGCGATGAACCTGGCCGTGTTGCCGCCGGACGTGGATGCGTCGCAGTACATGTTCGAGGCGGTGGCACCGCCAAAGCCCGATTCGCCAGCCAATACGGACGCGCGCCCTGCTTCGTCGTCACCGGAAAGGCCGCCGGTCGGCACGATCCGCTATGGCCTGGGCGCGGTGAAAGGCGTCGGCCACGGCGCGTGCGAGGCGATCGTCCAGGCGCGCCGCGCTGGGCCGTTCGACGACCTGCTGGATTTCTGCAAGCGCGTCGACAGCGGCAAGCTCAATCGCCGCGCGCTGGAAGCCCTCATCCAGGCCGGCGCACTGGACAAGCTCGGCAGGAACCGCGCGAGCCTGATGCTGCAGCTGCCGGAGGTGTTGCGTGCGACCGACCAGCTCGCGCGCGAGCGCGAGGCCGGCCAGGTCAGTCTGTTCGGTGGCGGTGAAAGCGCAGCGCCGGCCTTGCGGATCGAGCTGAAGGAAACCGACGAGTTTCCGCTCGGGCGACTGCTTGCCGGCGAGCGCGAAACCCTGGGCCACTACCTCAGCGGCCATCCGTTCGACCCGTACCGCGACGAGTTGCGCGACCTGGTCGGCCACGACCTGGGCGACCTGGAAAAGATCTGGGAGTCGCGCCCCGACAGCGCCCGCAGCGGCTGGCGACCGGAACTGGACACGGTGATGGCCGGTCAGGTCGTCGCGGTGCGCAAGAAGGGCGACAGCCAGATGTTCGTGCAGATCGAGGACGGTCGCGGCCGCCTCGAATGCGCGTTCTTCTCCGAGACCTACGCTGAATTCGCCCAGCTGCTGACCCGCGACCGCCTGCTGGTGATCAAGGGCGGCCTGCGCGAGGACGCCTTCAGCGGTGGCTTCGCACTGAAGGCGGAACGCTGCTGGGACTACAACCAGATCTGCGCCGAACACGCCAGGCGACTGTCGCTACGGCTGGACCTGCGCGTGCCGGGCACCTGGCAGCGGGTCGATGCGCTGTTGTCCAGACACCGGCCGGGGGCGACGCCGCTGCGGCTGGACCTGCTCATCGAGGGAGCAGCGGGCATGGTCGACCTTGATGGCAGCCATGGCGTGCGGGTGGACGCCGAGTTGGCGGGAGCGCTGCGGGCCGTGCCGGGAGTGAGGACGGTGAAACTGGCACTGGGCCGCCCCTGGGCGGGCTGACGCCAGCCGACCCCGCGCCTTCGGTACGATCCGGGCCGGTCGGCTAGACTTGTCCACTTCACAGGCCAGCGGCCCACACATGAATCCGAACTACCTCGATTTCGAACAACCCATCGCCGACCTGGAAACCAAGATCCAGGAACTTCGCCAGGCCAGTCGCGGCTCGGCGGTCGATGCCGACACCGAAGTCCATGCCCTGCAGGACAAGCTGCGCAAGCGCACCGCACAGATCTTCCGCGACCTGAGTCCGTGGCAGGTATCGCAACTCGCCCGGCACCCGGCGCGTCCGCACACCACCGACTACATCCGGGTGATGTGCGACGAGTTCCAGGAGCTGGCCGGCGACCGCGCCTACAGCGACGACGCCGCGATTGTCGGCGGACTGGCCCGCATCGGCGGCCGCGCCGTGGTTGTCATCGGCCACGAGAAAGGCCGCGACACCAAGAGCAAGGTGCGCCGCAACTTCGGCATGCCGCGCCCGGAGGGCTACCGCAAGGCCCTGCGCCTGATGAAGCTGGCCGAGCGTTTCCAGCTGCCGCTGTTGACCTTCATCGACACGCCCGGCGCCTACCCCGGCATTGGCGCGGAAGAGCGCGGCCAGTCCGAGGCCATCGCCCGCAACCTGCTGGAAATGGCCGAACTGAAGACCCCGATCATCTGCACCGTGATCGGCGAAGGCGGCTCCGGCGGCGCGCTGGCGATCGGCGTCGGCGATTGCACGGTGATGATGGAGCACAGCACCTACTCGGTGATTTCCCCGGAAGGCTGCGCCTCGATCCTGTGGAAAGACCCCGCCAAGGCCAAGGATGCCGCCGAGCAACTGGGCCTGACCGCCAAGCGTCTGCAGGGGCTGGGGCTGGTCGACAAGGTCGTGCGCGAGCCGACCGGTGGCGCGCACCGCAACCCCCGGCAGATCGCGACCCGGCTCAAGGCGGTGCTGCTGAACGAGCTGGATGCCCTCGAAGCGCTGCCGACCGAAGAGCTGCTCGAACGCCGCTACGCGCGCCTGCGCAACTACGGCGCCTACGAGGCCGCATAACGCTCGAGCGAGTCGCAAAAGCCGGCCACCGGTATCCGGAAAGGAACGGTCGACAGGTCGGCACGCCGACCTGCGGGGAGCGCGCTGCATGCGAGCGGCTCCGACCTTGAACGGTCATGCACCTTGCCCGGCCGTCCTGCACCCTGACCTGCCGGGTGCGGATCAGGCGATCACCACGCGCGCTGGTACTGCACCGGAACCGGCATCTCCGCTCCCAGTTGCCTGGCCGCACGCTGCGGAAAATACGGGTCGCGCAACAGCTCGCAGGCCAGCAACACCATGTCCGCCTCGCCGGTCGCGACCAGCGCATTCGCGTGTTCGGCATCGGTGATCAGGCCCACCGCCCCGGTCGTGATACCGGCCTCACGGCGGATGCGGGCGGCGAACGGCAGCTGGTAGCCCGGCTCCAGCGGAATCTCGACATTCGACACCAGCCCGGTCCTTGTGACCGCCTCGTGGCACCATCTGCCGATGCACACGCCCCGCCCGCTGCCGGACCAGATGCTTCCTGGCCAGTCATTCCACGACCGGCCCCGGGCGCGCCTGCTGGTCGGCTTCAGCGGCGGCCTGGACTCCACCGTCCTGCTGCACGCGTTGGCCGGCGACCCCGCCGTGCGCACGCGCGGCCTGCGCGCCATCCACATCCACCACGGCCTGCACGCCGATGCCGACCGCTGGGCGGCGCACTGCGAAAACGTCTGCACCGCGCTCGGGATTGCCTTTGACACCGTCCCGGTGACCGTACAACCCGACGGCAACGGCACCGAGGCCGCCGCGCGCGATGCCCGCCATGCCGCATTCGCCAGCAAGCTCGAACCCGGCGACGTACTGACCCTGGCCCACCACCGCGACGACCAGGCCGAGACCTTCCTGCTGCGCGCCCTGCGTGGATCGGGCGTGGACGGTTTGGCGGCCATGCGCCGCTGGCGCGACTTCGGCGCCGGACGGCTGTGGCGGCCCTTGCTGGACACCCCGCGCGCCGCCCTGCTCGACTATGCGGACGCACACGGACTGCTTTGGATCGAGGATCCGAGCAATGCCGACAGCCGCTTCGATCGCAACTTCCTGCGCCAGCAGGTGCTGCCGTTGCTGCGCGCGCGCTGGCCGCAGGCCGACGCAGCGTTCGCCCGCTCTGCTGCCTTGTGCGATGAAGCCCGCCAATTGCTGGACGCCGAGGATGCGGCCGCGCTGGCTTCGAGCGTCGGGCACCACCCGCGCGTGCTTTCGCGCGTGGCGCTGCTCGCCTTGCCGGCCCCGCGCCGCGCGCGTGTCTTGCGTCGCTGGATTGCCGGGCTGGGGCTGCCACCCCTGCCGGCCCACGGCCTGGCACGGATCGAGTCCGACCTGCTGCGGGCGCGCGCCGACGCCTCGGCCCGGTTCGAATGGAGCGGCGTCGTGATCCACGCCTGGCGCGACGACCTGCACGCCGCCCCCGTCCAGGCCGCCCTGCCGGATGGATGGAGCATGCCGTGGGACGGCAGCCGGCCACTGTCACTGCCTCATGGAGGTGAGCTGTCATTGGAAGGCGCGCCCGCCCTGCCAACCCCCGGCCTGGTCACGGCCCGCCGCGGCGGCGAGCGCATCACCTTGCCCGGCCGGACCCACAGCCACGCGCTCAAGCATGTGCTGCAGGAACTCGGCGTGCCACCGTGGCAACGCCCCGGACTGCCGTTGCTGTCCGCGCCTGACGGCAAGCTGCTGGCCGTCGCCGACCTGGCTTACGAGGGGGAGTTCGCGGACTGGCTGGAGCGGCAAGGCGCGCACCTGCGTTGGCATCCCGCATCGGATTGACCGCATCCACGCGCTGGCCGACACTGCGCGGATGCCTCGCAAAGCCACCCCCGAAGCCTCCCCGGTCGCCGACTTCGAAACCTCGCTCGACGCGCTCGAGCAACTGGTCGAGAAAATGGAGCACGGCGAGATGAGCCTGGAAGAGTCGCTTGCCGCCTACGAGCGCGGCGTCGGGCTGTACCGCCACTGTTCGAGCGCGCTTGAACAGGCGGAACTGCGCGTGCGCCTGCTCAGCGACCCGCAGGACCCGGCCAGCGCCGAACCGTTCGAGCCCCTCGCCGGCGCCTCCTCACCCGATGTCTGAACTGCACCTGGCGCGATGGCGCGAGCGCATCGACGCCGCGCTCGCCCTCGCCCTGCCCGACCCCACCGCCTTCCCGCAACGCCTGCACGCGGCGATGCGCCATGCCGTCCTGCTCGGCGGCAAGCGCATGCGGCCGCTGCTGGTGCATGCCGCGGGCGCGCTGTTCGACGCCAAACCTGACGCGCTGGATGCCCCGGCCGTCGCGATCGAGCTGATCCACGCGTACTCGCTGGTGCATGACGACCTGCCGGCGATGGACGACGACGAGCTGCGCCGCGGCCAGCCGACCGTGCACGTCGCCTTCGACGAGGCCACCGCGATCCTGGCCGGCGACGCGCTGCAGTCGCTGGCCTTTGCCGTGCTGGCCGAAACCCGTGTCGGCGACGCGGTCCGGGTCGAGCTGCTGCGCACCCTGGCCGTCGCCTCCGGCAGCGCCGGGATGTGCGGTGGGCAGGCGCTCGACCTCGCCGCCACCGGCCATGCCGGCACACTGACCATTGCCGAGCTGGAACGCCTGCACGCGCTCAAGACCGGCGCCCTGATCCGTGCCGCCGTACGCATGGGCGCGTTGTGCGGTGG
>DASTUE010000164.1:0-6632 GCA_035759805.1 Lysobacter sp.
CGCACTGGTCTTGGCCAGTCCCGGCGCGCCTTCCACCAGCAGGTGGCCATCGGCCAGCAGCGCGATCAGCAGGCGCTCGACCAGCGCCGCCTGGCCAATGATCTCGGCCGACAACGCCAACCGCAGTTCATCGAAAGCCGCGCGCAGACGGGCCGATTCGGTGGGATCGGCGGTGCCGGCGTCGGTATCACCGTCGGTCGGGATTTCATCCATCGCAAACTCGTCCATCGGGGTCTCGGCTTCGGATCCGGGTCGAGTTTGACCCATGCGACGTGACGAGGTTCAACTTGGCCACGCCCGCTGCAAGGTGCCGAAACCGAAGACGGGCTTCCACAAGCAGCGCGCCTGAAACAGGGCACCTGAAACAGGAACGGAGCCCGTAGGCTCCGTTCCGCTACCGCCGATCCCGTGGATCAGTTGCGGTGATTGCGTTGCGACACCTCGAGCACCTTGGGGGTCACGAAGATCAGCAGCTCCGCCTTTTCGCGGTTCTTGCCCTTGCGCTTGAACAGATTGCCGAGGAACGGGACGTCGCCCAGGAACGGTATCTTGCTGACGTCATCGCGATCACGGATTTCATACACGCCGCCGACCACAACCGTCTGTCCGTCCTCCACCAGCACCGCCGTGTTGATCTCACGCCGGCTCAGCTGTGGCACCGAACCGATGCCCGTGGTGATAAAGCCGTCCAGCTCGTCCTTCTTGATGTTCATGTCCAGGAACACGCGGCCATCGTTGGTGATGGTGGGCGTTACCAGCAGCTCAAGCAGCACTTCCTTGAACTGCACGCTGGGCGTGGCCACGCCGCCCGCGGTCGCCGGCTGGATGGTCACGTAGCCGACTTCCTTGCCCTGCTTGATCGACGCTTCGCGCTGGTTGCTGGTAACCACGCGCGGGTTGGAGATCACCTCGCCACGCCCCTGCTCCTGCAGGGCCGACAGCTCGACATCCAGCAGATAACCGGCGTTGAGGATCGACAGCGCCAAGGCACCCGGGTTTTCCGCAATCGCTCCCAGGTTGCTCATCAAGGCACGGGTGATCGTATTGGTCGCCGGGTCGCCATCGTTGGCCGAGTTCAGGTTGAGCCTGTTGGTTTCAAGATCACCGCTGAACCCGATATTGTCCTTCGTGCCACTGATACCGAACTTCGCCCCCAACTCACGCGAGAAACTCTCGGTCGCAATGACCACCCGCGCCTCGATCACGACCTGGTCGACCGGACGGTCGATCACCGCGATCAGTTCCTTCATCTCGGCGACCTTCTTCGGCGTGTCGCTGATCATCAGGGTGTTGGTGCGGTCGTCCGCCACCAGCCGTCCGCGCGGCGACAGGAAGCCGGTGTCGGTATTGCTGCTGCCACCGGAACCGCCACTTCCGCTGCCGCCGGAACCGCCGACGCCCTTCGCCTCGGTCAGTGCCTTATAGATCTGGCCGGCGTTGTGGTAGTTGATCTGGATGTATTCGGTGGTCAGTTCGACCCGGTTCGACATCGCGATGCGGGCATCCTCGCGCGCCTGCTCATGCTGGGCGAGCTCGGCCTGCGGTGCGACCCAGACCACGTTGCCGCTGCGGCGCTTGTCGAGGCCTTTCGCCTGCAACACGATATCCAGCGCCTGGTCCCACGGCACGTTGATCAGGCGCAGGGTGACGTTGCCCTGCACGGTGTCGGCGGCAACGATATTGAGGTTGGATTCCTCGGCGACCAGCTGCAGCACGGTGCGCACCGGCACGTCCTGGAAGTTGAACGTCACCGGACGGCCGCCGTAGGCCTTGGCACTGGTGGTGTCGGTGGCGCTGGTGGCCCCCATCGCCGCGCTGCCGCGCTTGCCGGCGCCGGTTTTGGCCACGGCCGCGCGCGGCACGATCTCGACGACGTAGTCCTTGCCGGTCTGGTAGGCCATCGACTCGAATGCGCCTTCGGTATTCAGCACCAAGGTGGTCCCGGTACCGCTGCTGCGCGCGTCGATGTGTTCCACCGGGGTGGCGAAATCGGACACGTTGAGCGGACGCTGCAGGGAAGCGGGCAACGATGCGTTGGCGACGTTGATCACCACTTTCGAGCCCTGATTGCGCAGGTCCGGCGCGGCGCCTTCGCCCGTGAAGCTCAGGATCAGCCGCCCGGCCCCGCCGTCACCGCGCTTGAAGTCGATGTTGGACACCGCAATGGTGCCGGCGACCTGCTTGGATGGGTCCAGGCTCGATACCGGCGCTATCTGCCCGATAGCGGTCGTAGCCGGGCCGGACGTGCTGGCAACCGGCTCGGCAGCGTGGACGGCTGTGAATGCCGCGACGGCCCCCAGCAGCAGGCCGAAACCCGTATGGCGAAGCACCGAGGGGCGCTGCGCACGTCGCGATCGTGTGGCTTTGAAAACGGTCATCGTGCTAATTCCCCAATCCTTATTGATCTTCCAAGGCGAGCGAAGCCGGGCGTTCAAGCCAGCCCCCCGCACCGTCCGGCACCAGTTCAACCAACTCGATGCGGTCCTCGAATACCCCGGTCACGCGACCGTCGCTCTGCCCCATGTAAACCCCCGGACTCACCCGATAGGTGACCTTGTCGGGCGCCATCACCAGTGCCACGGTGCCGCTGCCCCGGCCGAGCGTACCGACCATATCCAGCGTGTCCAGCGGAAACTGTTCCAGTGTCTGCTTGCGGCGGTCCGAATCCGGACGCGGCCCGTTGCTGCCGTCGCGGTCGGTGAATGCATTGCTGAAGGGATCGCGCAGGCCATGGGCCGCGTATTCGAAGGTTTCAAACTGCTGCATGATCGGCAGCGGATCCAGCGGCGGCGCCGGGCGCGTCTTGACGTCGGCGACCCAGCCTTCGAGGTTGGGCGCGTCCCCATACGTGCTGGTGACGCCACGGGTGCAACCGGCCAGCGCCAGAACCGCCAGTGCCGTGATCAACACCCGGGGGGTGAGTGTACGACTGCGCACAGCCAGGTCATGCCCAATCAGGTCATGCATCTCAGGATCCCCCCTTCTTGCCGGTCTCGGCCGGCTTGTTCTGCTCCGCCATTTCCTCCTCGTCGAGGTAGCGGTAGGTCTTGACCGTACCTGCCAGCTCGAGCGGCGCATTGGCGGTGATGCCGGAGTCCTTGCCCTTGCCGCGCGGCTTCAGCGAGATGTCGTGCATGGTCATGATGACCACGCGCGGCAACGACGCCACACCGCTGACAAACCCGCCGAACTGGTGGTAGGTGCCCACCATGCGCAACGAGATCGGTTTTTCGGCGTAGAACTCCTTGGGCTGCTCGGGGCCGGGCTGGAACAGCTCGTTTGTTATGCCGGTCGCCAGCGCGGTCTGGGAGATATCGACGATCAGGTCGGGCATCTCGGTCTTGCTCGGCAACTGGCGCAGCATCTGCTGCAACTGCTGCTCCATCTGCGCGAGCTGCAGTTTCAACGGTTCCAGATTGGAAGCACGGCCCTGCTTGGTCTCGAACTCGCCACGCAGCTCGGTCTCGGTGCGTTCCAGTCCGGCCAGGGTCTCGCGCTGGTCACGCACGAAGACCCACCAGCTCAGGCCCACGATGACCAGGCCGATGATCACGCACAGGCCGATCTTGGCCTGCTGCGGCCAACCACCGATGTTGTTGAAGTCCAGCTCTTTGATATTGATCTTCTTGCTCACGACTCGGCTCCGGTGGCTGGGGCGGCCGCAGTTCCGGCCTCGGCTGCAGGACTGTCAGCCGGGGTCGCCGCATCGCCGGCATCCGCCGGAGCGGTCGATGCCGAATCGGCCGGCGCCGGCGCAGATTCCGTGGTCTGCACAGCAGCGTCTGCGGTTACCGGATCAGGCACGCCATCGCCGTCCTCGTCGGTGGGTGCGTTCGGATTGGCCAGCTTGACCTGCAACTTGAATTCGTACGGCAGGCCCTTGTCGAACCCCTTCGCCTCGATGATCGAAAGCTCCGGACGCGTCATCCAGCCCGATCCTTCCAGGTTGCGCATGTAGGTACTGACGCGCGCGTTGGATTGCGAGCGCCCTTCCAGGGTCAGCGTCTCGCTGTCCTGCTTGATCGAGGTCAGGATCACGCCATCGGGAACCGTACGCACCAGCGAGTCGAACAGGTGCACCATCTGCGAGCGGTTGGCCTGCAGTTCCTCGATGACTTCCTTGCGCGCCAGCAGCTTGGACTTCTTCCGGTCCAACTCGTCGATTTCCTCGATCTGCTTGTCGACTTCGGCGATGCGCGCCTTCAGGAAGCTGTTGCGCTCGTTCTGGCCGTCGATCTGGGCATTGTGGTAACCCACGATCAGGAACGACAGCACGACGGCCGCGAGCGCGGACAGCGCCAGCATCAACATGGTGTCTTTCTGGCGCTGCTTGCGGCGCTCGGCGCGCCACGGGAGAAGGTTGATCCGTGCCATCAGTCAAAGCTCCTCAGGGCCAGCCCGCAGGCAATCATCAACGCGGGCGCGTCCTGGGCCAATGCATGGGCCTGCACGCGCGGCCCGAGGGTCATGTGGGCCAGCGGATTGGCGATCATCGTCGGCACCCCGAGCTGTTCCTCGACCATGGCGGCAATGCCGGCGATCGCGGCGCAGCCACCGGCAAGCACGATCTGGTCGACCCGGTTGAACTCGCTGCCGGCGTAGAAGAACTGCAGCAGGCGACTGACCTGCTGGACCAGCGCCTCCTTGAACGGCTCCAGCACTTCGGCCTCGTAGGTATCCGGCAAGCCGCCCTGGCGCTTGGCCAGGCCTGCTTCCTCGTAGCTGAGGCTGTAGCGGCGCATGACCTCATCGGTCAGCTGCTTGCCGCCAAACACCTGTTCGCGGCTGTACACGCTGCGACCGTTGCGGAGCACGTTGAGCGTGGTCATCGTCGCGCCGGAGTCGATCAGCGCCACCAGGCCATCGCGCGGGACCGTGAACTGGTCGGCCAGCAGACCGAACGCGTTCTCGATCGCGAACGCCTCCACGTCCATCACCCTCGGGATCAGCCCGCCAAGTTCCAGCGCGGAGGCGCGGACCTCGACGTTTTCCGAGCGCGAGGCGGCAAGCAGCACCTGCACCGATTCCGGGCTGCCGGGCATTTCACCGAGCACTTCGAAGTCGAGGTTCACTTCCTCGATCGGATACGGCACGTAGTTGACCGCTTCCAGCTCGACCTGCGCTTCCAGCTCGTCGCCTTCCAGCTCGGCCGGCATCGGGATCACCTTGGTGATCACCGCCGATCCGGACACTGCCGCAGCAGCGTGTTTTGCGCGGGTTCCCGAACGGGCCATGGCCCGCTTGATCGCCTCGCCCACCGCCTCCGGCTCGACGATGTTCTTCTCCACCACCGCATTGGGCGGCAACGGCTCGACCGCGTAATGCTCCACGCGGTAACGGTTGCCCGCCCGTGAGAGCTGCAAAAGCTTGACCGCAGTCGAACTGATATCCACACCGACGAGTGCCGGCTGGCTCTTCTTGATGACGCCCAAAGTTATCTCCCCTTGCCACCGGATGCTTGCGCGCACCTGCTTGTGACCCTGTCCTAGATAACGGACTTTTCACAAGCCCGCAACCACTTCAATCACCAATTGCCCAGCAGTGCCCGCTTTTGCCCCAAAAGGTCACACCCCAAAATGACGCCCCGCCGGATCATAACCCTCCTGATACGGCGGTGCCGGTCGGTCCGCTGACCTCCTGTGCTCACTCTATACTCCACCAACCACGACAGCCGCAATCCGGAACTCCTTGATGCCTTCCCGTTTTCGTCGTTTCCTGCGCTGGATCCTGTTCTCGATCATCGGCCTGGGCCTGCTTGGTGCCATCGCACTGGGCACGCTGTATTACCTGATCGCCCCGAAGCTGCCCGACGTGGAGACCCTGCACGATGTCGAGCTGCAGGAGCCGATGTACGTGTATGCGCGCGACGGCCGGCTGATGGCGGTGTTCGGCGAGACCCGCCGCTACCCGGTCGACATCGCCGCGGTGCCGGAAACCTTGAAGCAGGCCTTCATCGCGATCGAGGACAGCCGCTTCTACGAGCACCACGGCGTCGACTACCGCGGCGTGGCCCGGGCGGTCTGGCTGCTGGCCACGACCAGCGACGAACGCGTGCCGGGCGGGTCGACGATCACCCAGCAGGTCGCGCGCCAGTTCTTCCTGAGCTCGGAATACAGCTACACCCGCAAGATCGCCGAGATGATGCTGGCATGGCGGATGGAGAACGAGCTGTCCAAGGACGAGATCTTCGAGCTGTACCTCAACAAGAGTTTCTTCGGCAACCGGGCCTACGGCGTGGCGGCGGCGGCCGAGTTCTACTACGGCAAGAAGCTGGACGAGCTGGACCTGGACGAGATCGCCTCGCTGGCCGGCATCCCCAAGTTCCCCTCCAGCGGCAACCCCCTGAGCAATCCGGAACGTGCGCGGGTGCGGCGCGACTACATCCTGCAGCGGATGGCCGAACTGGACTTCATCACGCCGGCGCAGATGGCCCAGGCCCAGGCCAGGCCGATGCACGCCAGCCCGCACGAGCCGCCGATCCAGCTGTATGCGCCGTTCGTGTCGGAGATGGTGCGGCAGGAAATGGTCGCCCGTTACGGCGCCGAGGCGCTGACCAAGGGCTACCACGTCACCACCACGATCGACCCGACGATGCAGCGCGCGGCCAACCAGGCGGTGCGCGACGGACTGGT